>NZ_JBHYIM010000014.1:0-179177 GCF_042739655.1 Mesorhizobium sp. NPDC059025
AGCCGGTGCGCGACACGATTGGCCCGTATGTTCAGCTCGCCATAGCTGATCTCTTCATCGTCGCAGATCAGCGCGATCGCATCCGGCGACCGCACTGCCTGGGCCTCGAACAGCTCATGGATGCAGGCGTCCTCCGCAAAGGCTGCCGCAGTGTCATTCCATTCCTCGAGAAGAAGCCGGCGCTCCTGCGGTCCAAGCAAGTCAATCCGGCCGACCGGCAGCGATTTCTGTCCAGGGTCGCAGCCGGCTCCCGCGAGAGCGAACAAATGACCCGTAATGATGTCTACCTGACTGGAATCAAGAAGCGCCGCACGGTAGAACCATCGAATGGCTCCGTCCCGTTCTCGGATCTCCAGGGTTAAACATCCGCCAGGCGTATCGAGCGCGTCACAGGGGTCGCCAGGCCCGTCGCCTTTCTGCGAGGCAATGACATTGACCGCCACGGACCAGGGACAGACAGTATGGAGAGATCGATTTGCGTCCAACTGCGGATAGCGGTTCACCAGATCGAGCGGGTAACTGCTACCGTTCTTGGCCAGAGCTTCCCGTTCAGCACGAACTGCGGCAATGACCTCGTCAAAGTTCGAAGCGAGACTGATACCCAACTCCATTGGGACGAGGCGTGCCAATGCCGGAGAGAGCAGAGGGGTGGGTATGCCAGCGTTCCAGCCGATCTGGAACTCCTGCGTCGTGCACACACGCGCAAGATAAATCCCCAGGCTTGCTGTGAGGTGATCTATCCGCAAACCTGCGTCAAGTTTGTCCAATGCTGCGCAATGTTGCCACGCCGTAACCTCCATGCCGGCATCCTCACGAGGATCGCGCTTTTGGAGGAAAGGCAGCCATGGCGAACTGAAACGCTCCAGTCGTTCCAGCCAGAATTCTTCCCGAACCGCCAGGGTCTGATGGACTTCCTGTAACGTGCGGCATTCAGCGTCGCTGAGAATGGGCAAGCTGTCGCCAATATTGAGGCCCAGATCGCATGCCAAAGCGCACGGGTCTGTTTTGGCGCCCCCGGCTTTCGTCAGTTTGCTGACGACAACGTCCTGGCTATGCGTCGAAATCCGCCAGCCAGCCGGGGCAATATCCAGCAATGTGCCCGGCACGGCTCCCGAATTTTTCTCCTGTACATCAAGCTGTCCCACACTGACGGCGATCTCAGGATGATAGATTTTCGCGCACGTCAGGGGATTCACCCGCCCGACACCATAGTCCATGGCACGGACCAGTCTGGATGCATCCTGCGCCGGACGATCCCAGCGAAAAAAGCCGGCCGCGTCCGGGCGCCTGTAGCGCGACGAAAACATTCGGTCTGAAGAACTTTGAGGACGCGCTTGCAGGCCTGCGCCGTTCAGCCCGGCAAGCAGAATGTCGAATCCTGCCTCGGCTTCCTGGTAACATTTGAGATTCAGGCTGATCGCGGTTTCATCGTCCGCGATGGCAAAGTGGCGCTGGACCAGAATGTCACCCGCATCGACCATGCCAAGCATCCGATGCCAGGTGACGCCATGTCGCGTTTCCCCTGACAATATCGCCCATGATGTCGCATGCCTGCCGGAGTAACGCGGCAACGGACTATCGTGATAGTTGATTGCTCCGGCTGACAGGCGCGCGAGCAGCGAAGCCGGCAGGACTTGTGGATTTACGATCGAGAAAAGCCAGCCCACCTCTTCGACGGACAGCCATTGATCGAGCTCTGGAACCGAGCCCAGCAGTTGAAGATTTTCACTCCTGGCCCAATTCGCGAAAAGATCATCGCAGGCAAGTACGGCCCGGATCCGATATCCTTCAATACGAAGGCGAAGCGCACAGTGGATCGCGAACGATCCACTGCCTACGATCACACAGGTGCAATCGACATCCATACAAACCTTGTCATTCCCGTGCTCGCATCGTTCCGCTTCGGTCAAAGTATTTCTCACAGATCTTTGACAATGCCGAAATATTCACAAAACACCCGATTCAAACAAACCGTTAATTGCAACAGTGTCGGAACACTGAGAATATAATTAATTATTTCCCCATAAATATTTCAAATTTTTGAGTGACATAATATTCAATACTCGGCGTATCTGATCCGCCAGTCACAAATTTTCTGCCACAAATTCGAAAAATGGTGCTGCCCGGCCACCATGGTGGCCGGGCGACGCCAGAGGACGATGCTTCGCGAACCGGGCATCTGCGAAGGTTCGACGACGGCCCGGGCCGTCACACCGTCGATGTTATGGTTTGGGGCCGGTTGCCCGCTTGAAGTGCTTAGAAAGGCGAGTCGGGATAGAAAAACTCCTTGGCATTCGACTTGTCGATCAGCACCGATGGCACGATGTTCTTGGCAGGCAGCTTCTCACCCTTCAGGCGCGCCTCGGCTGTCATCTTGACCGCGTCATAGATGAACTTCGGTGAGTAGCTGACATCGGCCTGGATGCGAGGGTCGGTTCCATCCATGATGACCTTGACCATGTCCTTGGCGCCAGCGCCACCGAAGATCACCTTGATGTCCTTGCGTCCGGCCTGATCGATTGCCTTGATGGCACCGAAGGCCATGTCGTCGTCAGCCGCCCAGAACGCATCGATGTTCTTGAAGCGGGTCAGGAAGTCCTGCGTCACCTTATACGCGTCGTCGCGGTTCCAGTTAGCGTACTGCGCATCCAACAACTTAATGTCCGGATGCTCCTTGAGCACTGCGTTGAAGGCATCCATGCGCTCGTTGTCGAGCGTCGTGGCGATGCCGCGAAGCGCGACGACATTGCCCTTGCCGTTGAGCTGCTTGGCTATGTACTCGGCGGGAAGTTTGCCGAAGGCGGTGTTGTCGCCAGCGACGTAAGCGTCCTGGATCGACGGGTCAGTCAGACCGCGGTCGACCACGGTGATATAGGCACCTTTCGCCTTGACGTCGGCGACCGGCTTGGTGAGGGCGGCTGACTCGAACGGGAAGACAACCAGCGCGTTGATCTTGTTCACGGTCGAAAGGTCGCGCAGCTGGTCTGCCTGCTCCGTCGCGTTGGCGGCGGTCTTGATGGTAACCTTCAGGTCGGGGTTTGCCGCCTCGAGTTCGGTCTTGGCCCGCGCGGCCCAATAGTTGATGCCGCCCATGAAACTGTGCGTAGCGGCCGGAATTGACACGCCAAGGTTGACCTTTTCGGCGGCCATGGCTGGCAACGCCATCAGGGCGGCGGCGGCGACTGTGGCTTTCAATGCGACACGTCTGCAAATCGCTTTCACTTTGTCTCTCCTTGAGTTTCTTTTATTGGTGGTGCTGTGGATCACGACCGCCGGTTCCGTTGTAATAGAGCGACGATGATGATGACGTAGCCCTGCACCGCCGCGTTCAGGTAGACGCTGATGATGCTGGTCAGATTTAGAATGTTGCTGATGACGGACAGCAGAATGGCACCGACCACTGTACCGGCGATCGAGCCAGCTCCGCCCTTCAAAGCGGTGCCCCCGACAATGACGGCAGCGATCGCCTCCAGCTCCCAAAGCAAGCCGGTTGTTGGCGAAGCCGAACCGAGGCGTGGCACGTAAAGCAGCGTCGCTATGCCAACACACATGCCTAGCAGCATGTAAGTCTTGAGCTTTACCCAGTCCACGTCAACGGCGGCATAACGGGCTACCTGCTCGTTGGAACCAATTGCTTGCACATAGCGGCCATAAGCAGTGCGGTTCAGGATCAGCGCGCCGGCAAGCGCTACGCCCACGAACACCCAGACAGGGATCGGCAAGCCAAGGAAGTAGCCGTAATAGACAGGCGCGTAGAGGTCTGCCAGCGCGTTATCAAGCGTGATCGCACCGCCGCCGGAAAAGTAGGTCAGGTAAGCTCGGTAGATCCCGAGCGTGCCGAGTGTAACGATGAACGGCTCGATGCGGCCTTTCGTGATCAGCAGACCGTGGATCATGCCGAAGAAGCCGCCGAGAACGACCGCGGAAACCGCGCCGATGAGAACGGCCAGCAATGGCGATCCGACATGCTGCCCGGCCCAGTTTATCAGCATGATGACGCAGCCGGCGATCAGCGCCGCCATCGAACCGACCGAGAGATCGATGCCCCCGGAGATAATGACGAAACACATGCCGACGGCGATGATGCCGATGAAGGCGGTGCGGGTCAGCACATTGAGAATGTTTTCGGTCGTAGCGAAGTCACCGTTCAGGGAGGTGCCGACAATGCAGAGAAGGATCAGGCCAGCAAGTGGCCCATAACTCTGGATCCGATCGCGCCAGGCTGCCGCCTTGGACTGACGTGAGCGCGTTGCGTCCGTGGCGTCTTTTGCGGTCTCAGGCGTCGACATGTGCGGTCCCCGTGGCGTGTGCGATCAGTTCCTGCTCAGTCAGCTTGTCCCCGTGCACTTCTGCAGAGAAATGCCCGGCGCGCATTACCACCACGCGATGAGCGAGGCCGATCAACTCGAGCAGCTCGGAAGAGATGATGACAACCGCCAACCCCTTTTCGGCCAGCCGGTTGATGAGGTGATAAATGTCTCGCTTGGCGCCGATATCGACGCCGCGCGTCGGCTCGTCGAGCACAACCACTTTAGGCTCGGGATGCAGCACCTTGGCCAACGCCAACTTCTGCTGATTGCCGCCGGACAAGGCTGATGCCTTGTTGCGGAGCGTGCCGGTACGGATGCCGAATTCATTCACCGCGACCTCCAGGGCGCGGTCTTCACTTGCTGGCTTAAGCAGCGGATTCGCGTAACGCTCCAGCGCCATCAGGGTAAGGTTTTCGCGAAGATGAAAGTTGACGTGCAGGCCTTTTCCCTTGCGGTCCTCGCTCAGATAGGTGAGTCCGTGGTCGGCCGCTTCGCGGGGCGAGCGGAAGATGACGTCCTTGCCAGCCAATTGGACTTTGCCGCTTGCCTTCCGCAAGCCGAGGATACCCTCGAAGAGTTCGGTGCGGCCGGCGCCGACCAGCCCGGCAAATCCGAGGATTTCGCCGGAGCGGACTTCGAAGTTGATGTTCGAGGCCCAACCCGGGACAGAAAAATCCCTGACCCGCAGCATCGGAGCGGTTTCAGCGGGCACTGGCGCGCGGGGCGGATAGAGATCACTCACCTCACGCCCGATCATCATGTTGGCCATGTGCCTGCGCGTGATATCCTTGGTGGGCGAGCGTCCGACGAAGCGTCCGTCGCGCATGACGATCACCTCATCGGTAATGCGCTCCACCTCATCCAGTTTATGCGAAATGTAGATGATGGTGACGCCGTTGTCCCGCATCTGGTCGATCAGCTTGAACAGCCTGCCTGTCTCCGAGGGGGTCAGGGTGGCCGTCGGCTCATCCATGATCAGCAGCCGGGCATTGCGTGCCAGCGCCTTGGCGATCTCGACCAACTGTTTCTCGGCCACGATGAGACGGCTGACCTTCGTTGCCGGATCGATGGTCAGCCCAACCTGCCCGAGCACGCCGGCCGCGGCCGCATGCATCGCCTTGTCGTCGAGCAGAAGCCCGCGCCTTATCTCATGACCCAGAAAGATGTTGTCGGAGATTGTCAGGTCGTCGGCGAGATTGAACTCCTGATGGATCATGACGATGCCTTCGTCCTCCGCCTTGCGCGAACTGGCGAAGGTCACGGGCTTGCCGTTCACCCGGATTTCGCCTGATGTCTGCGGCTGGTAACCAGCCAGGATTTTCATCAGCGTGGATTTGCCGGCTCCATTTTCGCCGAGCAGCCCGTATACCTTGCCCGGTTCGAGCGCGAAGCTGATGCCGTGGAGAACACGCACGGCACCGAATTCCTTGACCACATTGTCGAATTCGACCGCCAGGCCGGCTTGAGCGGAAGTATTCATTGCATAGTCTCCCCATCTCGCAAGGATTCCCGTACCGCCAGTACGCCGGCGCCGATCGTCCCGGCGTCGCTGACGAAGGGAAGCGGCGCGACTTCCAGATGACGTGCCGACAATGCGGTCGAGCGCAGGTTGACGCGCTGGCGGATGGCGGCGAGAAAGAGTGGGCCGAGGTTGGCCATGCTCCCTCCGACAAAGACGTGCGACGGGTTGAAGAAATTGACCACGGACGCCAGCATCTGTCCGACAAGGCCACCGGCACGGATAATGATCCGGTCGGCGGTCGGGTCGCCGGCCCGGCTTGCCTCGCGCAGGGCTTCCGCTCCAATCTCACCATGCCTTTCCATCCACGCTTTCAGGAAAGGACTTTCACCACGCCGCACAGCCTCATGGGCCAACTCCGCTATTGCCGGACCTCCCGCCATGGCTTCAACGCAGCCGCGATTGCCGCAGGTACAAAGGGGACCGTTTTCGTCGACGCTGATGTGGCCGACATCACCCGCCGAACCGGTGTGTCCGCGATAGATTTCGCCGCTGCAGACAATGCCACAACCTATACCGGTGCCAACCTTGATGACCAGGAAGTTGCGGTGCTGGCGGCGCAGACGCCACAACACGCCGAGTGCCATCACGTTGACATCGTTATCGATGTAGCAAGGTGCAGCCGTGAAGTCGCGCATGTAGTCGCGGATGGAGAAGCTGTCCCAATTGGGCATCAGCGGCGGGGTGACCAGCTGGCCGGTGGCGAAGTTCACCGGCCCGGGAACACCCATTCCAATCGCAAGAAGCGAGCCGTCGCCGCCATGTTGCCTCAACAGAGCCGTCAGGTTGGTGCGAACACGCGAGAGCACTGCGCCGGGCCCCTCGCGAACATCGGTTGCTTCTCGGTGGCGGGCAACGACGCTCATGTCCGGTTTGAGCAACGCAATATCCATGCCCTTTGCACCGATATCGATCCCCGCAACAAGCCCCAGATCCGGATGCAATCTGAGGGCTTGAGGTCGACGGCCACCTGTCGACGGCCTTTGTCCAGTCTCCTCTACCAGACCCTGTGCGACCAGTTCTGCGATCAGCCCATTTGTCTTGCTGCGCGATAGACCAAGCAAGGTTGCCAGGCCTTGGCGCGAGCTGCCGTACATCCAGAAGGCGCCTTCCAACAGGTGGCGTTCGCGACGGCTTAAATTTCTCCAGGGGATTGGAATGCCGACCCTCCCTTGTCGACAAGCCACAGACTTAGAACAATCCTTTCGTATATGAGTAAAACTTACAAGGCCAATCTTCGGCCAGATTAAAGCCGAAGTTTCGATCGGTTTCACCCCATCGATGGATTTGCCACGGCATTCTGCAGGCTTGCCGGAAGGCACAACTGTTTGAGTTCCTTGGCGGTCGCGGGCGCCCAGGCAAGGAGCGCTGCATCCGAAATTGCCCCATTGCCCTTGCGACCCGGACAAGCCTGAAGCGGTGAGACGGGATTGAAATTGCATCCGGCTGCCTCAGGAAGCCTGTGCGGTGAGCGCGAATGAACAATGCCGAAGGAATGAAGGCTGCTGTATTCAGCGGAGGCACGTGGTTGGCAACGAAATTCCGGAATTGGCGCACCGATCGCCACAAGGTCGATGAATGATGGTTCCGAAGCAACCTTGCCGCCGGAGACCTGCGAGGCGGCAGCTTCCAGCGCGCGGCTTTTGCGGGTTGGAAGCATGGCGGTGAGCAGCGCCTATGGACAGCGATGCGTCATCTGGGGAGTTCGATTTTCCTGCGGTGCCGGCTGCAGCGGCAGACCTCGCCTTGATGCGCTGCCTGTGGTCAGCCATCGCCAGATCATAGGCTGGCAACGCCCTGCCGTCAGATGCAGTGCCGACCATTCGGGAAAATGTGCGCCAATTCCGGGCGCGACATGCGCGGCCATGCGCGCACATGCCCCACATCGAGATGAACGAAGGGAGATCCTGAAGTCGAATAGTAGCCGGACAATAGAAAATTTGGATCAACGTTTGAAATGAGGACGCAAAGCGGACGCTTCAAGCACTACCGCCAATTCTACGGTCTGGTCATTGGTTTGACTCATACGACTACGCAACATTTTGCGTTCGTCTCGTCTCAACGTCCCGCTTGCGCGAAGATCGCATATCTTTAGCCCCCCACTTCGTTAATCTGTTTTGGCTTGAAGCCCTCTTTTCCCATTGCAGCCCATAGTTCCCGCGCCCGTTCGCTCTCTTCGTTTTTGAGCTTGTTCGCCATCCAGAGCAGCGCGCCATAGATTATGGCGCGATCGTCATTGGTCAACTCAACGATGCCGGCTTTGACGACGAGACCGCCGAGCTCAATGAGCTGTTTCGTACGCTTCCGGCGCTCGACCTGCCATGCGCGCATGTCAAGCCGCGCCAGTGCCGCCTGTCGGCGATTGCGTGCCGCCCGGTTGTGTCGGAGCGCCGCCAGTATCGCGGTCAGATGGTGTTGCAGGCCGCCGTGATCCGCCACGAAAGAAGGCGGCACCACGCCTGGCCCATGCCTCCCGCTTGGTGACATCCTTCGTCTCGGCCAGCACTAGCAGTGCACCGGCGAGTTCTTCGGCGCTGAAACTGTCGCCACCGGTGGCAATCACCAGTTCGCCCAGTTGCTGCACCTTGCGTGTTTTGATGTATTTTGCCTTGTCCTCCAGCGCCTTCAGTTCGCTGTCGTAGTCACGTGGCTTACGCATGCGGCGATCTCCTTCCTTGCGGCAAGCTGCCGATGAAATGAGGGTAACCGAGCGGCTCGCAAAAGGCTGCCATGTCACTAAGCCGGTCTGGGACACGCCGGTCCATCCCGAGATTTTTTCGAGGGAGGGCGCGCTTATACGTCGTTCCGACGTGCGCTCGGATGTGCTGATGATCAGGGCGCGATGGCGATCTATCATCTTCACGTCAAGGTCATTGGCCGGAAGAGCGGCTCAAGTGCGGTGGCGTCTGCTGCCTACCGGTCGGCCTCGCGACTGCGCGACGAGCGGATCGAACGCAGCCATGACTTCTCTGCCAAACGTGGCGTCGTCCATTCTGAGGTGCTGTTGCCCGATGGTGCACCCGAGCACTGGCGTGGTCGTGAACGGCTCTGGAACAATGTCGAGGCCTTCGAGAAACGCATGGACGCGCAGCTTGCTCGCGAGGTGGAATTCGCCCTGCCCCGCGAGTTGAGCCTGGCCCAAGGTATCGAACTGGCTCGCGACTTTGTGCAGGCGCAGTTCGTCGAGGCCGGCATGATCGCCGATCTCAACGTGCATTGGGATATCGGTGAAGATGGTGTGGCGAAACCCCATGCCCATGTCATGCTCACCATGCGCTCGGTCGACGAGAACGGATTTGGTCCCAAGGTGCGGGACTGGAACCGCACGGAGATGATCGGGCGCTGGCGCGAACGCTGGGCCGAGCTTGCCAATGAGCGCTTGGCCGATCTCGATATCGACGTCCGCATCGACCATCGCAGCCTGGAAGCACAGGGCATCGCGCTGGAACCTCAGAGCCAGATCGGTGCATCGGCACAGCGTATAGAAGCCGAGGCTGTCGACGTTGCCGACCGCGCCGAACTGCATCGCGAGATTGCGCGCAACAATGGCGCGCAAATCCTCGCCAACCCCGCTTTGGCATTGGACGCCATCACACAGCAGCAATCGACCTTTACGCGGCGCGACATGGCAATGTTCGCGCACCGCCATAGTGATGGACTGGAGCAGTTCAACGCGGTGATGAACGCATTGGGAAGTTCAGCCGACCTGGTCGAACTCGGCAGCGACGGCCGCGGCATGGAGCGCTTCACAACACGCGACATGATCGCGGCCGAACAGCGTTTGCACGCAGCAGCGGAACGCATGGCCGAACGCGAGCGCCATGCGGTCAGAGATCGGGATCGAGATATAGCGCTGGTGCGGGCCGAGGCGAACAGTCTAAGACTGTCGGGCGAGCAGCAGGATGCGCTCACCCATATCACCGATGGGCGTGATCTTGCGCTCGTGATCGGCCATGCCGGAACGGGAAAGAGCGCGATGCTCGGCGTGGCACGCGAGGCATGGGAGGCCGCCGGCTACCGCGTCCGCGGCGCCGCCCTTTCCGGCATTGCCGCCGAGAATCTCGAAAGTGGATCGGGTGTATCATCGCGCACCATCGCCAGCATGGAACATGGCTGGTCGAACGATCGTGATTTGCTCTCCTCGCGCGATGTGCTGATCATCGATGAGGCCGGCATGGTCGGCACGCGCCAGTTGGAGCGCGTACTGTCCCATGCGGCCGCAGTTGGCGCGAAAGTCGTTCTGGTCGGTGACCCGCAACAGTTGCAGGCCATCGAGGCGGGCGCCGCATTGCGCGCGATCCACGAACGTCATGGCGGCGCTGAAATCGGTGAGGTGCGGCGTCAGCGCGATGGCTGGCAACGCGACGCCACACGCGACCTCGCGACGGCCAGGATTGGCCATGCACTTGAAGCATACCGTTCTCACGACATGGTGCACGAGGCGGCAACGCGCGAGCAGGCCAGACAGGATCTGATCGAGCGTTGGGACCGCGAGCGGCAGCGACAATCAGGCCAAAGCCGCATCATCCTCACGCACACCAATGATGAGGTTCGCATCCTCAACGAGGCAGCGCGTGATCGCATACGCGAAGCAGGCGATTTAGGTGACGAGGTCCGTGTCACCGTCGACCGTGGCATGCGCCACTTCGCCAGCGGCGATCGCATCATGTTCCTGGAGAACGATCGCGGGCTTGGCGTGAAGAACGGCACGCTCGGCACCATCGAAAAGGTCGACACGCGGACCATGACGGTGCGCACCGACGACGGCCGTTCTGTCTCCTTCGACTTCAAGGATTATGATCGCATCGACCATGGTTATGCGGCAACCATCCATAAGGCGCAGGGCATGACGGTTGATCGCACTCATGTGCTCGCCACATCTGGCATGGATGCGCATGGCACCTATGTCGCCCTGTCGCGCCATCGTGACGGTGTAGATCTCCATTACGGCAACGATGATTTTGCCAATCCGGACCGGCTCGCGCGCACGCTGTCGCGCGACCGCGCCAAGGATATGGCATCGGATTACGAGACGGCGGATCCGGCCCGGCTCTATGCCGAACGGCGCGGCATTACCTTCACCGAACGTGTCGCTGAGATCATAAGGCGCATCCTGCCGGAAAGGCTGCGCGACCGCATCAGCGGCTTGCTCTCGCCGAGCCAGGAAAGTCGGCGCGAGCCGATAAGAGAAGATGTAGGCGAAGAAGCGCGCCGTGACATTGCGAAGCCGAACGTTACCGCGTCGCAAGATCCGGAAGCGGTGATGCGCAAAGCCCGCACAGATGCCCTCACCCGCCATGCCCGCGCCGTCGACGCAATTGTCATCGCTGGAGAAACGAACGACAGGGTCAGTCCCGAGCGCATGCGCGACCTCGACAAGGCGCGCCAGGCCTTCGACAAGGTGCGGCCGCATGGTTGGCGCGATGCCGAGGCGGCTTACGTCAAACATCCAGAACTCGCTCACGAAGCGGCCACAGGCAAGGTCAATCGCGCCATTCGCGCGCTGCAACTCGAAACGGAAATCCGCAACGAACGCAGCAACGATGCGAGCCTCGATCTGAACGCCAGAGCCGCGCGCTTCGTCGAACGCTGGCAAAAGCTCGATCAGACCAGCCAGCGTCAGTACCGGGCCGCTGACATGGCCAGCTATCGGGCGACCCGCTCACAGATGGGCGACATGGCTAAAAGCCTCGAACGCGATCCGCAGCTTGAATCTATCCTTGCCAACCACAAGAAAGCGCTCGGCATCGGGATGGAAACCGGCCGCCGTCTCGGTGCCGAGCTCGCCTTCACGCACGGTATCGATCTCGGCAGGGGACGTGGCATCGGACTGTAAGCCGTCCGATTTACAGCCGGCGCTTCGCTATGACAGCACCCTGAAATTACGCGCCTTGCGGGCGTGCAAGGTCCTGCTCATCTGGTTTCCATCGCAGCCAGAGACATCCAGTAGCAGGCAGGACGACCATGCGAGAACCAGACCGTATCATCCGTCTCAGATCCGTTCTGTCGCGGACGGGGCTTACCCGCTCCACCCTCTACCGCAAGATCGCCGAAGGCTCCTTCCCGGCTCAGATCAAGATCAGCGTCAATGGTGCTGGGTGGCATGAATCCGAAATCAATCGCTGGGTTGAAGATCCGGTTCGTTGGAGGCGGAAAGGTGGAGCTGACGGTTAGACGGTTCAATCTCATTGAGGTCGGTCGTCCCCGACAACGAGTCTTGCGTCACCCGTCGCTTGACCGACGCGCAAGGCGAACGCCTACGCCACCGCCGTTTAGCACGGCTTTGCCCTCCGTCACGCGCCCGCGGTTGTTGGCGGGAGCAGCTGCGGCGCGCAGGACACGGCCATTCGACGTCTCGACGCGGCAGAGCCAGTCGAGCGAGGCTCCGCAAGACGACCCAACAGTTCGACTGTGCAAGGAGTGGCAGAAGGCTCGCAAGTATACACTGGCGCGGGAGGCTGACGTTGGACGAAAAGTTTCTCACCCCCGAGGAAGTCTCGAAGCGCTATCGCGGTGGCGTTTCGGTTGGAACGCTTCGGAACTGGCGGGCGATGAATATCGGCCCATCCTTCGTTAAGGTCGGCAAAGCCGTCCTCTGTCCAGTCGACGAGCTTGAAGCGTGGGACGAAAGAATAGAGTGAGCTGCCGTGCAGCAAGGCGACTCCCTGAACGCACCGATGATCACCCGTGATGATCACGAGGAACATGCCCCACTCACCGGCACCAGCTTCAACTCGATCCAGAGAAGTTGGCGAATTACCAATATGATAATAAACTTGGGAGACTGCTGCACAAACACCCGCGCTAAGAACCGCCGGCAGTCCAACGCAGCAGGCCATTCCAAAGCTTGCCGTAGTGCTCCCACCCTAGAAGTTGCGGCGACGCCCAGTCTTGGGCGCAATCCGTGGCGTACGCAACGGCCCTGCCATCACCGTAACTGCCGACAGCAATGATTGGGTCACCTCGCTCGGATTTCACCAGCACTGTGGCACCGGCCTTCGCAGTCAGACGATTGTAGCCGAAGACGTGCGGCCATTCACGTGGCAAACCGTCAACAATCGGATGCCTCAGCGCGGGATCGAGCGTGAGATTCACCCCCTCCGGGATCTCCACACGATCATCATAGGGCTGCATCGTCACCGGCAAAAGCTCTTCGATAGGCGTGTCCTTATAGCGCGCCTTGGCCTGGAAGCCGGTAAAGCTGAAATATCCGCCAATCATGATGAAGCCACCTCCGGTGGCCACGTACTGTTCTATGAGCTTCAGGGAATTCACCGTTCGGTTGAGGTAATCCGGGTGAAGCAGCATCGTGTTCGATCCGATGTCGCTGAGGATTACCACGTCGTATCGCCGGATGCCTTCGATGGTAGATGGGAACTGCTCGTGCACGATGTGGCAGGCGACATGCGTGAAACGGTGGCCCTGTGCCTCGAACAGATTGCGAACCGGCGTCGCGAACTCCGTGTAGCGCGTGAGCTCGAGCGCATCGAGACCTTTGTGCTCTATCATATGGACGATGTTGGTCTCGCCGACAAACAGAACGGAAAGCGACTCCTTGTTCATGGCCCCTCGATTATCCTGCGGTGATGAAACTAGCCCTTGACGGCTCCGCTGGTGGTGCCCTGAGCGATGTACTTCTGCACGAAGAAGCCGACGATGATGATCGGCAACATCGTCACCGTGGCTGCGGCGCTGCTTTTGCCCCAGTCGCCCGCCATCTCCCCGGCGAGCTTCGAGATACCGACCGGCAGCGTGTAGGTGTCGAGCCGGGTGAGCTGTAGGACGAATAGCAGCTCGTTCCAGGAGTACTGGGCACACAGCACCGTGCATGCGGCAATGCCCGGGAGCACCATCGGCACGACGATGAACCAGAAGGTCTGCATCTTGGTGCAGCCGTCGACCGTGGCCGCGTCGATGATCTCGGAGGGGAGTTCCTTGAGGATACTCATGAACAACCAGATCACGAAAGCGAGGTTCAGGGACGTGTGCGCGAGAACCGGACCAAGATACGAACCCTGCAAGTCGAGCAGGTAGAGCATCGAGGAGAGCGGGAGCAGCATGGTGATCGGCGGGATCATCTTTACCCATAGAAAGATGTTTGCAATCTTGCCGGCTTGCTTGAGTCCGAAATACACCAATCCGTATGCGGCGAAGAGCCCGAAGACAATCGACAGCAATGTCGTCATGCTGGTGATGGCAATCGAGTTCCTGTAGTAGGCGAGATAGTCGTCCGTGAGGAAGATCTTGCGATAGTTCGACAGCGTCGGCTCGAAAACGAGCGATGGGGGATTCTTGAAGATGTCGAGCCTGCGCTTGAACGAGTTGAGGACGACCAGGACGATCGGCACCGCGGACCAGAGGCCGAAGAGGACAAGCACGGCATACTTGGTCACCGACCGGACGGCGCGGCCAACCGTCATCGCGCCACCCTCGCCGGTGCGTTCTCATCATTGAAGAAGCGCATCAGAGGCGTGAACACGATGGCGAGCAGCGCCATCATGAAAAGCGAGATGGTAATGGCGTATCCTGTGGCGTGGTAGTCGAAGCCCTGCCGGAAGGCGTAGATGCTGAGCGACAGCGTCGAATCGGCCGGCCCGCCTTTGGTGAGGCCGAAGATGATATCGAAGACACGAAAAGCATCCATGCCGCGAATGATCGTGATAACGATAAGCACGCGCACGATCAGCGGCAGCGTTATCTGGATCAGCGTGCGGATCGGTCCGGCGCCGTCGACCTCCGCCGCCTCGTAGATTTCCTTCGATATTGAGGACAGGCCTGACGTCACGACCAGAAGTACGAAGGGCGTCGTCTGCCAGACGTCGACGACAACGATGCTGAACAGCGCCCAGCCCGGCTGCGTCAGGCCGCCGAAGACGTGGTCGAGGCCGACCAACCCGAGCAGGTAGTACACGAGCCCGTAGGAGGGATCGAGCATGTGCGTCCAGATCAGCGCGATGATGATCGGCGAGACGAGCAGCGGCATCGTGTAGACGGTGCGGAAGAAACTCGCGAGGCCACTCGGGATGGTCATCAGCATGACCGCGATCAGCGTGCCGATGACCAGCTCGAGCGCGAGCGCGGACACCGAGAAGACGATCGTCGTAACGAGTGCCTTTATGGCTTGGCGGTCGCCGAAGAAATGGAGGTAGTTATCGAGGAAGATGAAGCGCGCGGAAGCCTCCGCTCCAACCTTGTAGTCGAAGAAGCTCATGACGACCGCGTAGGCGAGCGGCACGATCATGGCGATGAACACGACAAGCGCGGCGGGCGCGATTAGCAGTACCCCCAGGGTGCGATCGCTTCTAAGGTGGTTTGATCGGCCGGATATCACCGTGTTCGCCTTGTCGAGATTTGAACCGGGAGGGACGTGCATTTCAATCGATCCGGCCCGAACCTAGGGATAGAGCGGCGCGAGATCGGCCCGTGCGGCTTCGAACTCGGCCTTCGGGTCGGCATCGTTCACCACGATTGCTGAAAGCGCCGCGCCGATCCGATCGTTGACCTTGGGTGCATTTGGATCGCTCGGCAACGTGCCCGAAGTGGCGAGCGCTTCACCTACGGCGCCGAGGAATCCGAGCTTGGCGACAATCTCCGGGTTCTTGCTGACTGAAGTGCGCCCGCCGATCTCGGGCATGATCTCGAGATTGAGCCGGGTGAGCTGCGCTTTGCTGGTAAGCCATCCCGAAAGCTGAAAGGCTTCCGCCTTATGCGGGCTGTTCGCCGCCACGCACCAGCAGAAGAAGTTCATCACGCCATAGGGCTTCTTGCCGTCGGGCGCGGGTATTGCCGAATAGCCGAGTTTGCCGACAACACGGCTGTTCTCGTGATTCTCGAGATCCGCCGCGATACCGGAGAGGACGATGGCCATTGGCGAGTCGCCAAGCTGGATCTGCTTGTTGGTGTCGCCCCAGTGCCAATTGTTGCTGCCGCGCACGGCGTACTGGTTGAGCTCCTTCCACATCGTGGCCGCCTGGATCGCTTCCTTACTTGCGATGTTGAGCTTGCCGTCGGCGGTGAAGTAGTCGCCGCCGAGCGAGCGCATCAGCGATGCCCAAATCTCGACCGGCGCTCCGGCCTGCTGGGCGGGAAGCGCGACGCCTGTCCCCTTCTCGCTGAAGTGCTTGGCGGCCGCGACGAGCTCCGACCAGTTCTTGGGCGGCGCAATGCCCTCGGCGTCGAGCATCTCCTTGTTGTAGACGAAGATCGCAACGGCCGGGTTCGTCGGCAAGCCGTAGAACTTGCCGTCTACGGTGGCGCCGTTGATCATGTCCTTGGCGAAGTCGCTGATATCGAAATCCGGACCGATGTACTTCTGGTCGGTCAAGAACTCATCGACCGGATGCAGGTAGCCGGATGTCACGTATTCCTTCAACCAGGTGTCGTGCACCATCACCAGGTCGTACTGGCCGGTTTCGCCGGAAAGGCTCGACACCTGCTTCTGCTTGAGCTGACTCCAGTCTACGGCGTCGAGGTTGACCTTGATGCCGGTCTCCTCCGTGAACCGCTTCATCAGCTCGGCCTGGGCGTCAGCGCTTTGCCCCGACCAGCGCGACACAGTAAGCGTTACGTCCTGCTGTGCCATCGCCGAGGTTCCGGTTATGGCGGCAAGCAGCATTGCCGACATTGCGACTGTAAGCTTCCTCATGGATAGTCCTCCCTTTGCTTCCACTTACGCCAGTTTTACCAACTCTCCATTCGCCGCGGACGCGTATGCCGCGCTGGTGACCTCGGCGACTTTCACCCCGTCCTCAAAAGTGATGTCGAACGGAATGTCCTTCTTGAGCCGGCGGATCACGTCGCTAATCTCGCGCTTGAAATGGATCGCGTGCGCGGGCCAGCTCGTGTAGTCGTGCGGATCGGAGGAATCCGGCTTGATCTGCGGTTCGATCCATCCGCCAAGTTTCGGGTCGGCGGTCGGCTTCTCAGTGTAGACCGCCACCTTGGGCGCCTTGGAGGTGAGTTCCACGATCATCGTCCCTTCGGACCCGTAGATCTCCATTGTGTTCTTCATGCCGACGTCGATGTTGATGCTCCATGACGTGTTCAGCTCACCGAGCACGCCATTCTGGAAGCGCAGCATGGTGATCGCGTTGTCCTCGACGTTGAGCTGGGTCTTGACGGTCTTCGCGGTCATAGCGAAGACACTCTCGACGTCACCCAGGAACCATCGCATCAGGTCGATGGCATGGACTCCCTCGTCGATAAGCGCGCCGCCGGCGGCCTTCTTTGCATCGAGGATCCAGTCGCACATGTATGGCGGACAACCGAGTTCCTTGGGCCCGATCGAGCTTAGGAAGGAGCGGATCGACACGATCTTGCCGAGAACGCCGGTGTCGAAGATCGCCTTGGCGCGCTCGGCCTCGGGGATGAGACGGCTGTTGAAGCCGGTCGTGTGGCGGATACCGGCCTTCTCAACGGCGGCCAGCATTTCCCTAGCCTCGCTGTAGCTCGCGGCGAGAGGTTTTTCGCAAAACAGATCTATGCCGGCGGCGGCGGTATCGAGCACCATCTGCCGGTGCTCGGAGGTCACCGAGTGGATAAAGACGAAATCGAGGTCCTTCCGCTCCAGGAGCTTGCGGTAGTCCTGATAGAACTCGCCGCCATACTTTTTCTGCGACGCCCGCCCGCGGGCCTCGTCCTTTTCCGAAATCGCGACGATCTCGACGTCTTCGGGCTGCTCCAGCAGCGCTTTCAGGCGCATATCGGCATGAATGTGATCGAAACTGATCATTGCGACCTTGAGCTTGGTCATGCTTGTCCCCATGCGGAAGAAATCTCAATCGACCGACCAGCTTTGACCGACCGGTAGGCGGCATCGACCAGTTCCATGACCCGAAGGCCGTCCTCGCCGCTCGACCGGCAGGGCATGCCGTTCTCGAGGCAATCGAGGAAATGGGCCATCATGCCGAGGTGGCCGTCCTTGATGAAATGGTCATCGACGGCGTGATAGTGAATCGCATTCGAGCCGCCCTCGCTGTCGCGGCCGAGAACGGATCGGATGGGATGGCCGTAGAGCGTATCGACGAACCCGTGGCCACTCGTGCCATAGACCTCGTAGCGACCGTCGAAGCCGCCGGGCAGCGACCAGCTATCCTCGCTCTGGGCCAGCTTGCCGTCGTCGTAGCGGACGATGAGGACCGACGTGTCCTCGACCGGAAATTTGTGCACGAAGGTCCCGGCATCGGCGTAAATACTGACCGGCCTCGCACCGCCCGCGAACCATTGCAGGAAGGCCAGTCCGTGGACGGCCATGTCGATGATCACCCCGCCGCCCGACTGCTTGGGATCGGAGAACCAGCTCGCGTGCGGTCCGCCGACGCCATGCATCGACTTCAGGCGGAAGATGTGGCCGTAGAGACCCTGGTCGACCAGCGCCTTGAAGGCGATGAGGGAGGGCACGAACGGCACATTCTCGGCGTAAAAGACAGTGCGGCCACGCTTCGCCGCAGCGTCGAGGATGGCGCCGGCATCTGCCACGTTCGTTGCGAGCGGCTTGATGACGATCACGTCCTTGCCGGCTTCCATCGCCGCGACCGCGATCTTGCGGTGCAGATGGTTCGGCGTGACGATATCGACGAGGCGGATGTCCGGGTCTTCGATCAGCTGCCGATAGCTGTCGTAGACCTTCCGGATACCGGTTTCCCTGGCGGTCGCGTCGGCATTGGCGCGATGACCTGAGGCGATGCCGACGAGATCGTAGCCGGGGAGCTTCTGAAAGGACGGGATATGGACGAGCTTCGACCAGAAGCCTGCGCCGACGATGCCTACTCCGATTGCCATGTCTTTCGATTGCTCCATCACAGCTTCATGATCTTGCCGGTCCGCATGGATTTGCTTGCGAGCAGGAGCGCCCGGATGGCCTCGCGGCCTTCTTCGCCGGTCGGCATTGGCTTTGCCTTGCCGAGGAGCGTATTGATGAAATGGCGGGCCTCGCCCTGGTAGCCGTACTTCCAGAGGATGCCCATGTTGCTCCAGCCCTGAGGTCTGGAGCTCTCATTGCGTCGATTGCGGATGTAGAAGCTACCGCCCTGCTTCTCCATCAGGTCGATGGAGATGGTGCCGTTGGTGCCGTAGACCTGGACGGTCAGATCCCCATAGCCGCTGGTCCAGGAACCATAGAGGTTCCCTATTGTGCCGTTCCTGAAACGGAAGTGCGCCATGACGTTGTCCGCGGTGCCGTAGCGCTTGGCTCCATCGAGGACGAAAGCACCGCCGCTGGCGTACACCGTGGCGAAGTCGCCGTTGTACCAGCGGAAGAGATCGAAAGTGTGGGAGAGTGAGTCGATGAGCACTCCGCCGCCGATCTTCGGATCGTAGAACCAATCGGCTGATGGCACCCAACCGAACAGCGACGAGGTGATGCCGACGACGTCGCCGATCTCGCCCTCGTCGAGCCACTTCTTGGCTTCGCCGAACGGCGGTGTGAAGCGGAGCATGAAGCCTATCTGCAGAACGACTCCTGCGTTCTTCACCGCCGCGACCATCGCGTCGCAGTCCTCAAGCGTGAGGGCCATCGGCTTCTGGCAAAAGATGTGCTTGCCGGCCTCCGCGGCCTTGATGGTTATCGCCGCATGCGTGGGGGTGGGCGTGCAGATTACCACCGCATGGATCGCGTCGTCGGCAAGAAGCTCCTCGTACGTCGCGTAAACCTTCTCCATTCCGTACTTCGACTTTACCGTGTCGGCCGCAGCGCGGTTTACATCGGTCACCGCTAAGAGCTTAGCCTGCGGCAACTCCGCGTAGGCGTCGCACATCACATGGGCGATGCGCCCCGCCCCGATGACCCCTAGTGTCACCTGCTCCATACTCAAACTCCCGTTTCCATGATGCTGACTTCCCTTCTGAGGGCAGAGGAGGCATGAGCCGCCTCGATGATCGCCAGCGCCTTGAGGCCGTCGCGACCGTCGACGCCAGGTCTGACTCTCGCCCGAATTGCCCGCGCGAACTCGATCACCAAGTTGCGGTAGGAGATCATCTGGCGGTCATCGCCCTTCCAGTCGAAATACTGACGACCGGCAATGCCGCGACCCGATACTTCCAACTGCGGGCTCTTCTGGTGATGGACGTGAATCTCGCCGAGCGTTCCGACGATCAGGCACTCCTCCGGGCTCGCCATCGGGCTGTACCAGTCGGCGGCGTGCCAAGTGCTCTCGATCGTAACAATCTCGCTTTTGTCTGTGGTGATGACGCAAACGCCGTAGTCGTCGAGGTCGATCTTGTGATCCGTGAGACGGGCGATCTTGCCGTATACGGTTCGGCCCTCGCTGCCGAGCAGATAGCGCATCGCATCCGTGTAATGGACCGCATGATCGAGGAACCCGCCGCCGCCCGCGAGCTTCGGGTCGACATACCAGCCGGGAGTCTTCGATGTCGGTGTGTCGGTCACATATTGCAGTGGACACCGGATCGACATCTTCATTGTCAGAGGGCGGCCGATCACGCCGTTCGCGATCATCTCCCGCACCTTCTGGTAAGCCGGCAGGTAGCGAACATGGTAGGCCAGCATAAACACGACGCCGGCCTTGTCCGCCGCCTTCACCATCGCGTCGGCTTCGGCAACAGTCATCGCGATCGGCTTGTCGAGGAGGACGTGCTTTCCGGCCGCCGCGCAGGCGAGGACATCGTCGCGATGGGCAGCCGTGTAAGACATCACCAGCACGCCATCAAGCGAGGAGTCGGCCAGCAGTTCGGCCCGCGAGCCGGCAACAGCGCCAATGCCGAATTGGCGGGCATAGTCGGCCGCGTATGCCTGGCGCGGATCGTAGACCGAGACGAGCTCGACGCCGTCGATCCCTCTGGTGATGTAGTCCGCCATCGGGAAGGCATGGTAGTGGTTGTGGAGGCCGAGGACGCCAAGTCGCACGGGGTCGGTCATCGCATCCCTCCCACCTGTCTCGCCGGCATGTCCGCGGCAGGCGCCCGCTCCATCAGGAACCCACCGAGCTGTTCGAGGGTCGGACTGTCGCCCTCGGTCACGTAGAAACCCGCCACTCCCGCTGCGATGACCAGGCCTTGCTCGACATCCAGCCCCGCGAGGCGGGCGAAGCAGTAGCCGGCGTTGAAATTGTCACCGCCGCCGGTCGAAAGCCGCGGCCGCTCGACATAGAACGTGTCCTCCTCCACGACTCCGTTCCGGGTCCAGGCCTTCGCGGCCCGAGCATGGCGAACGATCAGCGTGTGTACGTCCAGTGCGGCGAAGAGCGCCTCGCCGGCCGTGCCGACATCCGACTCATGCTCATCGCCGCCAAGCACCGCGTTTAGCGCCAGCGCCTCGTTCGCGTTGAGGCACATCACCGTCTCGCACCGCGCCGTGAGGCGGCCGACGAGCGCCGCTAGGCGCCGGAATTCCTGAGCCGTCCGCCGGCTGCTGTCGGCGAGGTCGAA
Organism: Mesorhizobium sp. NPDC059025; assembly: GCF_042739655.1. Classification (NCBI taxonomy): domain Bacteria; kingdom Pseudomonadati; phylum Pseudomonadota; class Alphaproteobacteria; order Hyphomicrobiales; family Phyllobacteriaceae; genus Mesorhizobium; species Mesorhizobium sp. NPDC059025. The sequence goes on from NZ_JBHYIM010000014.1 coordinate 21,214, forward strand.
AAGGGCGATTCGCGGCGCTCCAATCGCCATATGCGGAAGAATGTCCCGTTCGACACCCTCCCAGATCTCGGTGGCGCGGTCGATCTCACCCCAGTTCGCAAATCCGATCGCGTCGGCATCGCGATAGAGATCAATCAGGCGCGACAGACCTAGCGTCCTTGCAATCTCCTGCCATCCAATCGTCCGCAGCAAGTCGCTCTTGGCGAGCAGGATCTTCCCATCTTCGAACTCGAGCGCCATGCTGTGGGACGGATTAGCGAAGCTGTGCAGTTCGCAGTTGCCGTCCATCGACGCGAAGTGCGGATCAGGCACGGGGCATCCCAGCATGCCGATGCACCTCACGTGCACGCCCAACCGGGCGAGCGCGTGGGCGGCGATCGGCATATTGCCGCCGATCTTTGTCGTGACTTCGGTGAGTTCGAAACTCGCATTGCGTGTCGCCAGTTGCGTAAGGCTTTGGCCAAAGCTGGCTTTCGACCGATAGTGCTCCGCGCCGCTCTCGCTGTGCTCTCTGACTATCCTCACGATCGAATCGATGAATCCATCGAAGCCGATCGTCATCGACTTGCCCGCAGCCCCCACCTCGCCCCGCCCAATTTTGTCAACAACCTGTTTCACCAGTTCCTGCCGCATTGGCCCGACTTCGTCCCAGACGTTTCCAGCTCGTTTGCCGGCCGAAACCTGATCTTGTCGCCACGCGCTTTCTCGGCGAGCATCTTGACTTCAGCCACAGTTACCGTATTCTTATTAAATCCATTACGCAAGCGTTTGCGTAAATCGTTATCCAAGGAACGTTTTCACTGAACGCTTTCAGCCGCAAGGCCTCCACAAATCGCCGGGTGACGATCATTGACATCGCGCAGATGGCCGGGGTGTCTACGGGCACGGTTTCGCGCGTCGTCAACGAACGCGACGGCGTCGGCCAAGAAACGCGCGAGCGGGTGCTCGCGCTGATTGCCGAGCAGGGCTACCAGGCGAGCTTCTTCGCCAAGAACCTTGCGACAAAGCAGGCGTACGCCATTGGAGTCGTTTTCCCGGTGCTTCCGTCCGAACTGGTCATGCATCCGGTCTTCCCCGAACTGCTTGGCGCGGTCGGCGACGTCGTGGGGGAGGCGGACTACAGCCTGATGCTGCTGAGCGTGCCCGCAGATTACCGGAACGGTCGCGTTCTTGCCGAGGTCACGCGCGGCAGGCTCGATGGTCTCATCCTTACCGATGTCCGGGTCGGCGACGACTTGCTCGACCAACTCGTCGAGCGCAGATTCCCCGCGGTCGTCGTCGGGCATCGCGACGACCGGGTCCTCTGGGTCGATTGCGATCACGATCAGGCGGTCTTCGAGTTGACCGCGCAGTTGATCGGATCCGGCCACAAGCAGATTGCGTTCGTGAACGGACCGCTCGACCTCAGCGTTTGCATCCTCCGGCGCGATGGGTATCGGCGGGCACTCGAAAAGCACGGACTGGCGCATCGCATCGAACTCGAGCGGCAGGGGCCGTTCACGGCGAGGCACGGTTTTGAATCGCTGCAGGACTTGCTCAACGCTCCGGCAGCGGTGCGACCGACAGCCGTCGTCGCCGCCAGCGACGTGATTGCAGCCGGTTGCCTCGATGCCGCGCGCGTTCGACGGCTACGCGTGCCGCATGACATCGCTGTCACCGGATTTGACGACCAGCCCTTAGCAGCACACGTGCAGCCGTCGCTAACCACTGCACGGATGCCGATCGGCGAGATGGGGCGGAATGCGGCGGAGATGCTCCTCCGCCTGATCGAGGGCGAAGAGGTGCGACCGCGGTCGCTGGTGCTTCCGAGCGAGCTGGTGGTGCGGGAATCATCCGGGGCGAGAGCGAGGTGGATATTTTGAAGGTCGTCGTTGTCCCAAAGCCCGGGCAGGTGGAGGTCCGGCAGATCCCTCGTCCCTCTGTCCGGCCTGGGCAGGTGTTGGTGGAGACCCATCTCAGCGCCATCAGCGCCGGCACCGAGCTTGCCGTGCTCGCGGGCAACCTTCCCGGCGTCCATGGTGGGGCGATCCGGTATCCGCTCGTGCCTGGCTACGAAAATGTCGGTCGCGTCGTCGAGGTCGCGCCGGCCGTGAGTGGCCTGCGCGAGGGCGACTGGGTCGTCTGCGAGGGCGCGCCGAGCTTCCCGGGTCTGCACTCGTGCTGGGGAGCGCATAGTGAGCTTGTCGCCGTGCCCGAGGACGAGGCGTTTCGGCTACCGGAAGGGCTCGAGCCGGAAACGTCGATTTTCATGGTCCTGACGTCGATAGCCTTGCACGCCCTCCAGCGAGCAACCGTATCGCTCGGCGACGACGTTGTCGTCCTCGGGCAAGGTACAGTCGGCCTGATCGCTCTCCAGATCGCCCGGGCAATGGGTGCGCGCAGTGTCGTCGCCGTCGACCGGATTGCGAGCCGGCTCGATGTTGCGAAGTTGCTGGGCGCGACCGCGGTTGTCAAGGCGCAGTCTGTAGCGGAGGCGGAAGCTCGGCTGTCGGCGCTGAGCGCCGGACGAGGGGCCGACGTCGTGATCGAGGCGGGCGGCTCGGCGGAGCTCGCCGGGGCCGCTGGTCGGTTGGCGTGCGAGCGTGGCCGACTCGTGCTCGCAGGCATGTACGCGCGTCCGATCATCTTCGATTATTGGGATCTGTTCGCACGCGAGCTAGACGTCATCGTCTCGCGCCAGGCCGGCCCGAAGCTGGAACTGCCGGACCCCTATTATCGCTGGACATGGCGACGGACGCACGAGCAGAGCCTGCAATTGCTGGCCCGAGGCGAGGTCCGGGTCGCCCCTTTGATCACGCACCGTCTCCCAGTCGAGAGGATCGGGGAAGGCTACGAGGCGCTCCAGACCCGGCCGGACACAGCGATCAAGGTACTGGTCGAATGGCGTTGATCCGTGGCATCGCCGTCAACCCCGCCGTCGACGACTGGGAGCCCGGCGCGCTCGTGATCGATGAGCGCCCATCTCGTGCCTGCCCGCGCCGGGGCATCCGGAATCGAGACCACTTGCTTCCGCACCAAAGCATCGAAGCGCCCCCGCAAACGAAAGGACCACACCATGGCGTTGAACAAGGACATCGCCGTCAACCTCTGGACCGTTTATGGTTGGGAGCCTGACACGCTCACGATCGACGAGCGCGTATTCTCGCGGCTTGCCCGCGCCGGTGCCTCCGGAATCGAGATCGGTTTTGACGACGAGCGCTGGACCTTCGACTGGGCGCTCGGCATGAAGCAGGAACTCGAGGATGCGCTCCAACGCAATGGGTTGCGAGTGAGCGGTATCGCGCTGCGCCATTTCTTCACCCACAATCCTGCTTCACAGTCCGCGGACGTGCGTGGGCGCGCGCTGCGCGCCATGCGCGATGGCTTCCGCGTCGCGCGCGAGTTCGGCGTGGAGACCGTGATCGTCGTCCCCGGCTCGCAGGAGCGGCGTGTTTCCTACGAGGCCACATACGACGCTGCAGTGCAGACGCTAATGCAGGCAGCTCGGTACGCCGAGTCCGACGGAGTTACGATCACCGTCGAGAACGTTCCCATCGGCTTCCTGCAGAGTCCACGCGAGTTCCGAGCCCTGCTCGACGACGTGGGATCGCCGGCCGTGAAAGCTTGTCTAGATTTAGGCAATGCCTTGGCCGACAAGCAACCTTTTCCGGAGAACTGGGTCCTGGAACTCGGCAACCGGATCGGGCTTGTACATGCCAAAGACCACGGGCGCGGTCCCGGTGGCGGGACCCGCACCTGTGGCGACGGTGATGTACCCTGGAGTGAATGCCTGCAGACACTCCAGGAGGTCGGTTATAGGGGCAGGCTTGTCGTCGAGACGCCGCCAAACGAGGGCACCAACGTAGCGTTCGAGGACGGTTTGTCCGCCGCCGAGCGAAGCGTCCGCTTCCTCGCCGAAATATTGGAACGCACCCCCGCTATCGAAAGGACGACCCAACTGTGACCGACGCCCGCTTCGGAGTTTCGGCCTCAACCCCTTATCGATTGATGATCTTACCGCTGCGCGCCGAATTGTCGGGCACGCAGCAGCACGCTAAACACGCATCCGGGATCTGCCGGTGATAAGTGATGTCATCAAGCGGCTCGCTGCGGACAGGCAAGACAAGCCAGCCACGGGCGCTCCTCGGCGCCCCAGGCCCAGAACAGGCCGGCAAAGGTGATGTCCAGCACGATCAGCGAGGAGGTGAGGAACGCCACCTCCCTACCGAGCAGACCGAAGCCGCTGTCGATGTAGGAGGTGAAGGTCTCGAGGAAGCGATCGATGACGCCGACGTCGTTCATGGCGACACCGGCAGACTGATCGGCGGATTGACGGTTTCAGGGTCTCATTGCCCTGCACGCCATTGCCAAGCCCCTTGGATTTCGGAGCGATCGGATGCTCGGGCTCCCCGGTCCGAAGGAAACGACGGCGGTTTTGAGCCCACGCCTTTTTGCAGGCAGGATCGCCGGCGGCCGCGATGCCGACATTACGGCAGCGCGCAAGTTCGGCAGTTGCTGGCTCGCCGCCCGGATGCCGGAGGAAGTGGGAGGCGGCGTCCTCCGTGCCTCTGCCGCGCCGGGCCATGAGGGCAGCACTCATGGCCCGGCGCCGACGGCAAGAACAGCAATCATCCGGGCGGCGATCTTCGCAACCATCGCAAGCGGTCCACCCAGTCGTGGAACATCTCGGTGGACGGGCTGTAGCTGCGGCCAGACATGAAACGACCGAACTGCTCGCGGGCCTGCTCTTCGGCGGCCGCATGCCGCGCTTCTTCCAGCGCGGCCGCGCGGCCCTCGGCTGCAAGCATGAGCCGATAGCATATCCGCCGTTCCTTGTACCAGCGTTCCCCGAACTCGCCGAAACTCTTCGCTTCCTTCAGGCGGCGTCTCTGTCGCTGCTTCTCCTAAGCAGGCGAGATTCCCGCCCTCACCATACGGCGCGCATCGAGACACAATTCTCTCGCGCGGACGAGTGTTACGCCGTCCGGCCCGTATTGTCCGAGCGTTACGGTCTCGCGACGGCCGTTGATCCGGTAGTCGTACCGGAAGGTCAGCGCGCCGGAGCTCTTGACCAGGACGTATATACCGTCACGGTCGGTGACCTTGCAGTCTTTTGCCTTATATTTCAGATACCTAAGCGCCGTGTCCGTCAGCAAGGTGACCTCCATTTCCGGCGGAAATTGATCGACTTGCAGCCTAAAAGGACCGTCGAGCAAAATTCGGCCGCTTAAACGCTGCTTTCCCCAACAAATTCAGCGCGTTATCTTCCGAAAAAAGACCGTCATCAGCCGAATTGGGCTGACGGTAAGCGCTCGGACAAGAAAACGGTCAGAAGGACCGTCGGAGCGGTCCTTTTGCACGCGATAGTTCCCGATAGATGGGGAAAATTTATACTTTTCAAATCAGGTACTTAGAGTTGGTTTCCGACAGTTCACGATAGGCCGCGAAGGACACCACGTTCGCGCCAGCGGACGAATGCCAACCGACCGCCCTGCTTTGGCCTTGCGCCTAAACTCGCTGGCATCGAAGGTATTCCGATATTTAGGATGTCGCGGCGTGATCGACGAAGCGTAGTCGCATGCGGCCCGAAATACTGCCTCCAGGCGCGAGGCATTGCACGCCATGTCCGGACGCCCCACGAGCCATCTTGTTGAATGCGTCGTCCACATTGCTCACCGGCTCGACACAAAAATAGCCCTCTTGGTCAGGCGCGAAGAGCACAAGCTTGTCGAGGGCTTCGTCTGCTTCAAGGACAAGGCTGTAGCCGCGACTTGGCCAAGTCAAGATTGCCTGGCGGCCCCACTGCGAAAAGCAATGATCGAGAACCATACCTTCAAGCTTGCGACCAGCCGAGAAGTCCCATTCTGGCGGCGTTGGTTGTGGATCGCTCGATTCTCCCGACTCCGGCTGCGACCATACCAGCGGGTTTACTGCTCTTACAGTTGTGTCATCGTCTTTTGGGAAAAACGGGTGAAAGCCGATGCCGATCGGCATCGACTTTTGCCCGGCGTTTGTCACCGCCAACTCTACCTCGAGCCAGTTTGGCGACAGCCGAAATCTCTGTTGGACGTTGTATTTGAAGGGAAATCCGGTAACGCCAGTATGCTCGAGCACCAGATCCAGACTGGCCTTAGCCTTATAGCTTGTCTGCCAAGGTGAAACCCACCCGTCACCGTGGATCGGTGTCGTTTGGCTATGATGGGTTCTCGGGAGCCGATATGTATTGCCAAGGAAACTGAACTGCCCACCGAGCACGGGACCCGAATAGGGCACGAGAGCAAAGCATCCCATGACAAGTGGCTCTGCCTCGTTCACGACGTCGAGGTCGACCGGACGCAGCAAGTCGCGGAATCGGCCACCGTGCCAAACCTGCCATGCGCGGATCGACCCACATTCGGGCTGGATCACCAGCGAGCTTGTTTTCGTCCTTAAGTGTTGCATCACCGCTGGTGTCCGTGTTCTGGGTAGCGATCGATTCCAGCTGCACCGATCGGGCAGCGTTTCTGGAACCATGCGTGCGCATAACAAAATGAGCTAAAAGCAGCCTTGCCCACTCCGGCGGGGCTATGGGCAACAGGTCAGGCAGGGCTGTAGGCAATGCAGTCGATCTCGACTTTGGCGTCAATCATGATACGCGACTCGACAGTGGAGCGCGCAGGTGGATGCATTGGAAAGAAGGTGGCGTAGGTCGCGTTGAATCGACCAAAGTCTCTTGGGTCATCGAGCCAGACGTTGACCTTCACGACATCATCGAGTGTGCAGCCGGCTTCTTTCAAAACAGCTTCGATGTTGCGAAGGACCTGCGACGTTTGTGCCTCGATTCCTCCATCAACGAGGCGACCGTAGTCATCGAATGCGACTTGACCAGAGACAAAAACGAAATCGCCCGCGCGCATTGCTTTTGAAAACGGTAGCCCGTGCGCACCCGTGCCGCCAATCGGTGTCTTGTTTCTCAGCGACGACAACGCGGGCGCCGCCAGCGCTGACCGCTTCGACGACACCAAGGCCGATACCGGCTCCACTTCCGGTAACAATGACGATTCTGCCGGAAAGCGAGGTGGGCAAATCTTCTTTGTAACCACGTGTCATCCTCTCATAGCGCAATGCAAAAATGTGTCCAACGAGCAGCGGCCAATACCGACATACTACGCAAATGTCAAAAAATAATGTATGATTTATGATCATTGAGGCACGAAAATTTCGCTTCGCCCCGAATCCGAGTTCCGGTAAATACCGACGACGCTCAATGTTTCTGTCGAGGAGGTAGCTGAGACCGATCTGGCCGCTCATCAGGCCCGCCGGGACGCCGAGGATGAACGCGTTGGCTATTCCGTAGCTATGCAGGCGGAACGGGTCGCCGCCGCCCGTGAGCAGGAACTGGTAGACGCCCTGACGGCTACGCCCGCCACGACGCTTGGTGGCGTAGCGGGCAAGCTCGATGTGGTCATGCGTGAAGGCGAATACTTCGGGGACTGTACGGATTTCCCCTGGCCACTGGTGCGCTCGGCACTTGATGACATTGTGCGAATAGCGCGGCATGGAAGCGCTTTATGATAATGCCCGCCGGGGACCGCCGTTTCAATCGGAAAGCCTCCACCTGAGAACACGTGACGGCAAAGCCCGCCACCATGCGCTCGCACCGGAAGCTGCTTTGTCTGTGACGCTTGCTGGACGTTCCCTTCGGAACCGAGAGGTTCGGAAAAGCCTTGGTTGCTTGGAAGCAAGTAAGGTTTTGTGGGATCGGAGGCGCGGCGGCCTTGAGCTTGCGGCGCACCTTCTCCATGGCCGACGGCAGAACCCAGTTCTTGAGAGGTGCGCCGTTGCGCAGTCCTCCGGGCTTGCGAGCCAGCACCGGCACATAGTGCCAGGGATCGTAGACCACCTCGTTGCGGCCGAAGCAGCGGGCGTGTTCTCCAACGACCGCGCCGTCCTGGCGGATGACAATGCGATCGGCATAGGCATGGATCTCGACCGGTCGACCGACGGCACGCGACAGCACCGAGTATTTATTGTTGTCGAAGCGCACTGTGCAGGTCTTCGACACGGAGGCCGGAATGCAGTGGAAGCCGTCGAAGCGGCCGGCATAGGGAATGAAGCTGGTCCGCTCCTCCTCGAATTTCCCATACCGTGCGCGTGCCCTGATCGGGATGCTTGTGCGCCTTTGCGTAGGCGACGCACTTGTCGGCCAGCCAGCCGTTCAGATCCTCCAGGGTCTTGAAGCGCAACCTCGGCGTGAAGAAGCGCTCGCGCACCAGATCGCGTCGACCGCCGTCTTCATGTTGTCGTAGATGCCACGTGTGCAGGCGCCGCGGAAGAAGGCGAACGCCCGGTCATGTGCGTCGAACACCATCTCCTGCCTCCTGCGTCTCGCGCGGATAGGCCCGAACGACAGCGGCAATGACAGAGTCGCATGGTCGCGCCTCGTTGTGGGCTATGCCATCGGCCGATCCATTGATGCGCGCCTGACCACGGCAGCCCTTAAGATGGCGATCGCCCGCAGACGGCCGCCACCCGGCTGCATTCATCATTCCGATTGCGGGGCTCAATACGCAGCGGAGATCTATCGACAGGTCCTGGCAGACGCCGATCTGATCAGGTCGATGGGCGTAAGGGCAATCCCTATGACAATGCCAAGGCCGAGAGCTTCATGAAGACGCTCAAGGTCGAGGCCGTTTACCCGATGGCGTTCGAAACCTTCGAGGACGTCATCGAGTATCTTCCTCACTTAATCGAGGAAGCCTACAACAAGCGAAGGCTATGGCGAGGCTATCACGCGCGCCTTGCCTGATGCTGTCCAGGTTGCTGATCGCTGGCACCTCATGGAGAACGCCAGCAGGGCGTTCCTCGACGCCGTGCGCGCCGTCGCCCGAGGCGAGCGCAGCGACGTCTTCCGGACCCGCGAGAGTTCGCGGGAACTCCACTTGCCCCAACGCGCAGTGGGACAGTGGAGCCAGGAATGCAACCGATCTCTGGCGCAAGCTCAAAGGTCAGGGCTTCCGTGGGTCCCTGCGCGTCGTCGGCGAATGGGCGACCCGCCAGCGCCGAGCCGAAAAGGCGGATGCCGGCACGCTGACGCGCGGCCCCTCGGCCCGCACCATCGCGCGGCTGATGACAATCGGCCGCGACAACCTCTCGAAGGCCGAAATAGTGATCGTCGCCGCCGTCGAAGGCCGCGTCCCGGCCCTCGTCGAGGCGCGCGAGACCATCGCAGACTTCCATGCCTTGGTCCGCAGCAAGGATCCCGAAGGACTCCCCAGGTGGATCGAGCGTACGCTGCAAGGCCTCGTCGCCTCCTTTGCACGCGGCGTCGTTAAAGACGAGGCGGCCGTGTGTACCGCAATCGAGTTACCTTGGTCGAACGGCCAGACCGAGGGGCAGGTAACCAAGCTCAAGCTCGTCAAGCGCCAGATGTGCGGCCGAGCGAAGATTGACCTGCTCCAAGCTCGCTTGATCGGTTCCGTATGATCGCGAGATGCGGCGAGAGTGCGCCAGACCCCCATTCCATGCCGATTGACATCTTGGCCCACATTGTGCTGATAGCTGTGCGTCGGGGCGGAGCCGGAGAGCTAGATGTGCGACGAGCATCGGTCCGAAATCGAAGAAGCGTCAATCCTAGCGCGAGACAGGCGTGAGCCGCTCCCGGCGGCTGCCACATCGCGTCGACGGTTCCTAAAGGGCGTCGCCATGTCCGCGGCTTCCTTCGCCGTGCCCTGGTCGCTGGCAGCCCCCACGCCAGGGAGCGCGGCGCCGATCGCGCGCGGCTCGGGATGGGCCGAACATTCCCTTACCGAATCGATCGGAAGCGCGGCGACGCCCAGAGCCACCGGGGCGCAGCCCTTTACAATTGATGCGCCGGCGAACCCCAATGGGCCGGTTTTCCATCTGGCTGATTTCGGTGCCATTGCCGATGGTGTCGAGCCTCCGGTCGATGGACCGGACCGCAACCTGGCTGCGTTACAGGCCGCGCTCGACCAGTGCCGTAAGACAAAGGCGGCCAAGCTTGTCGTCGGCAGGGGCATCTACCGCTTCACTTCCGGCGAATCGATTGTCTTCGATGGGTTCAGTGACTTCACCTTCGATGGCGGCGGGGCGACGTTTCTCTTCCACCTGATCGAAGGTGGCGAAGGCATCTCGATCAAGAACTGCCGACGATCGGTGTTCTCCAACTTCAATCTGGACTGGGATTGCGCGATCGATCCGCCTGCTTGGGTAGGCAGAGTTACCGAACTGGCCGACGATCAATCGAATTTCGTGATGCGCTTCGAGACGGCTGCGCCGCTCGATCCCAAGGTTTGGGTCACGATGAACCCGCTCGATGAAGAGCTGCGTGCACCGGGCGCCGGCACGGAGTTCGACGGCTTCGCACCCACCAAGATTGAGAAGCTCGATGAGCAAACGGTGCGCGTGTGGCCAACCGAACCCATCAACCCCATCGTAGGCCGCCTTTACCTACTGCGCCATTACACCTACGAAAAGCACGCCGTTGTCATGGTCGGCAATTCCCATCTCTCGTTGCGCAACGTGAACATCTACACGTTTCCCGGCGAGGGATTCGTCACTGGCGGCGATCAGCATCACTTCGAGCTGGTCGACTGCCGCATCGCCCCTCCTGCCAACGAGCTCCGATCCATCACCACCACGGCCGACGGATTTCATGTCGGGCAGTCGCAAGGCTTCATCCGGCTTGAGCGGTGCGAGTTTAGCTTCATGGGCGACGACTGCGTGAACATTCACGACAACATCCACATGGGCGTCCGCCGCGTGGATGACTACACCCTGGTCGCAACCAACTTCATCGATTGGCGAACTCCTTTCTCGGCTGGCGATCCAGTCGAGCTCCGCAAGGCTGATCTATCGCCGACCGGCTTTACCGCCAAGCTGAAATCTGTCGCCGTGGACTCCGAGAAGAGCGAAGCCACACTGATCTTCAGCCAGAAGCTTCCCACGCGCATCGCCAATGACGCCATTCTCTTCAATCGACGCTATGGTTCACACAATGTCATTGTTCGCAATTGCTACTTCCACGAGAATCGGGCGCGAGGCATCTTGTGCAACAGCGCCGACTGGCTCGTCGAAGATAACCGTTTCTTTCATAACCAGTTCGCGGCCATGCTGATGCAACCATACGCGTTCCCTTTCGACGCAGAGGGCTTCGGCGCGCGCAACGTCATCATCCGGGGGAACAAGTTCGAGTCATCCAATTCCTACGGAGCCGACGATGGACCAGTCATTCAGTTAGACACGAAGGTGGTCGGCGACGCCAGCACTGCGTATCCTCTGTTCGATGGAGTGTTGCTTGAGAAGAACGAATTTACAGAAATGCCGGGCCCCGTAGTACAAGCCTCCTCGTTCAAGAACCTGGTGATCAGGAACAACCGCGTGACGAATCTCAAGGAGGCGCCGGTTGCAGAGAAGATGCGCGGCAGCATTCGCGCCGAGCTGGGGACTGGCCTGTGGGTGGAAGGCAATAGCTGGACGACGCAGGAGGACATCGAACCTCCACGGCTCTACTACAACGCTGATACGGTCCGCTCGATCGCCTGTCGGGCCAATGTGTTAAAGACCTGACGCCAAGGCGACGCATAGGTCCGGCCGCCGCGACAAGGATCTTGCGGTTGCACACCACCCACGTAAAGCTTTGAAGAATCTGGCGGCTGGAGTTCTGGGGGAGCATGAGGATTTTGTGGGCGGGCTGTTGATTTGCACTGAGAGCTAACCCGGGATTGCGGGAAAATATCACTGAGAATTGACCCATGTTTCAATCATCCCCTGTGGTTTCAGCGGGGCTCTGGAGCGATCGACATGGCGTTACTGAGCGTAATCCGACGCTGGCATTTTCGGGATGATCTATCGATCCGAGAGATATGCCGCAGGACGGGCCTATCGCGGAATACTATCCGCAAATACCTGCGTGGCGGCGACGTGCAGCCGAGACTGAAGGCACCGGAGCGACCGAGCAAGCTTGATCCGTTTGCAGATCATTTATCGGTCTGGCTGAAGACGGAATCCAAAAAGAGCCGCAAGCAGAAACGGACGATGAAGCAGTTGTATTCTGATCTTGTGAGCCTCGGCTATGACGGCTCCTTCCACCTGCTGAGCAAACTCTACGAGCGCACCAGCGTCATTATCACCATCAATCTCAGCTTCAGCGAATGGGCTAGCGTCTTCGGCGATGCCAAGATGACAAGACGGTGCTGCCGCCCAGCGTGTCGAAGAACAGTGCCTCCAGCGCCGTCGCGTCGCGACGCGCGCAGGTCAGCTCATCGATGCCGGTCGAGCTATAACGGTCGATGCCGATGAACAGGCCGCGAAACGGCATGAGGCACCACGCTACGCCCGAACGACGCCGACGAGAACGCGGCTCGTGGCTTCTCAGCCTTCTCCAGCACGACCGGCGCGAACGTGTCTTTCCGCGCGACCTGCTTGTTGCCCACCTTCTCGAACCAGACACACCAGACGGCATCCTCCTCCAGCATGGCCGTCTTCCCGACCTGTTCGACCGTCATGATCGGCCCGTCTGACTTCACCCGCACAAGATCGCCGGGCTTGAATTCGGTAACATCCATTCTCCGCGGTCCTTCTCGATACCTATCTGTCCTCGCCAGGCACCGGAGAAGGTCACAATAAGCCCGCTCACGTCCCCATCACCATGGGTGGAGGCACGCACATGCTAGGAGATCGCCCCGTGCCCAACGTCAATATGTATGGATATATATATGGTGTACCGATCCTGCAGGCCGATGACGGAGCCCACGATTACCGTGCCGCAGCCGAGGCGGCCGCCGATTTCAAGCGACAGCGCTCCAAAGGGAAAGCTGAACGCGAGAAAACCCAGGGAGACTGCAATGGCGATCGGAGCAAGTCCGGCGAAGATGGAAGCGGAGTCGTGCTGGAAGAAGATACCGATGTCATATGAAGCGTCCTGTTGAAACTCGCCGGGTTCTCCCTGCTGGGAACCTCGCGGCACAGGACGCGTTGGATGACGGTAACGCCTACGGCAGCCTCACCAAGTCGGCTGCGATGAAATGAATGGCGGCGCTCTGCGATATGGTCGACTGCCCCAATGCCCGGCACTAGTTTTCGCACCATCGGTATTTTATCAAGCAACAACATACGGAATAACCAAGACCCGTCCCTAAACACCCATCCGATTTGCACGCTATGATACGCTATTCCCGCACGGAGCGATGACGGGACTTCCATCTTTCAAGATCTATTGCTTTCTATCTCCTGGACCTTCAAGTGATAGGAGAAAAGCATGGCGTTATCCTACACCCCACTCCGACGGACTATCCGACGCCAGCAGTTGCGGCAGATGATCCCGCTGGCCGACAGCACGATCTACGAAATGGAGCAGCGTGGTGAATTTCCCCGCCGCTTTGCGCTATCGCCTAGATGCATCGTCTGGGACTTAGCTGAAGTTGAGGCCTGGCTGCTGGCGCGCCGCGCCTTGCCGATCCGACGCGCTCAGCACCCGGACGTTTCAAATCGGAAAACGCGGCCAGTCAAAGGGCAGGATCAAGCTCCATCAGAGGCATAGCCGGCGGCAAGAGCACGGGTGTGTGTTTACGTCCCTCCACCCAAGCGTCTATGATGTCCGACCATTCCTGCATCATGTAACGACGCTGGACCTCGTACTCCGCCTTGTTGTAGACCCCGCGCGATGAACGTCCGTCCTCGTGCGCCAAGCACTTCTCGATCCAATCGCTGTTAAAGCCTAGCTCGTTAAGCAGCGTAGAGCCCGTGCGCCGCAGGTCATGGACGGTGAACGGCTCCAGCGGCAGCCCATCCTTCTTGGCCTGCTCAACGACCGCATAGGTCACGCGATTGAAGGTGGCGCGCGACATCGGAGCATCGGCGTCGTACCTGGACGGAAGCAGATATCGCGAGTTGCTCGCACAGGTCTTGAGCGCGGTCATGATGTCGAGAGTCTGGCGGGAGAGATAAACGTTGTGAGCCTTCGATCGCTTCATGCGCTCCTTCGGGATCGTCCAGACTGCATTCTCGAAATCCACCTCATCCCAAACTGCATCCTGCAGCTCGCTCTTTCGCACCATCGTCAGCAGATACAGTTTCATCCCCAACCGGATGGTCGGCAGCGTCGCGATGTTCTCGAGCTGCCTGAGCATGATCCGGATTTCGGTAGGAGATAGCGAGCGATCCTTCGGTACGAAGGTCGCGATTGATGCCGGGCCGACGTCGTCGGCTGGGTTTGCAACTTTTTCGCCGTGCAGGATGGCGAACCCGTAGATTTGTTTCAGGATGTCCCGAACATGGATCGCCGTCGCCGGCGCGCCGCGATCGACGATCTTCCCGCAATGCGCACGCAGATCGTCCGGCGTGATCTCCGTGAGAAGCCGATTGCGCCATACTGGAAGGAGTTCCCTTTCGAAGATCGAACGCCTCATCGCCCGCGTGCTGTCAGCCATCGGCGCATTCAGGAGCCATTTCTCTCCGAACTCGCCGAAGCTCTTGGCTTCCTTGATCCGTCGCTTCTCGCGTTGCTTCTCGATCGCGGGTGACCGCCCTTCGCTGACGGCCCTTCTTGCATCAATGCAGAGTTCGCGAGCTCGGGCCAGTGAGATTCCGTCGCGCCCGTACTTTCCTAGGTAGACAGTCTCGCGCCGTCCATTCAGGCGGTAGTCGAGTCGAAAGGATATCGCTCCCGAAGGCATGACGCGAACGTACATGCCGTCCCGATCCGCGACCTTGTACATCTTGCTCTGTGGCTTCAGGGCCTTGATCGCAGCATCCGTCAGCATTCCGCGACACCTCCAAAAAGTACCGTCATCCGGTTTTGGGCGGCCCTGCGCGGAAAATATGGCTTAGTATCAGTTACTTACAGCCAAAAAAGTACCGTCAAGGACCTCATCTGCCCTGACGGTACTTCGGATTTTGGAGCTGATCAATATGGGCGAGACCCGTCACGCAGACCGTCACGCCTGATCTGTGCCCACCGATAGATATCGATAGATGCTGAGGTAATTTTTCTTTTTGACCAATGGGTTATGGAGAACTGTGGCGTAGTTTCGGATACCCTCGGATGGACAAAAATCATTCCCACTCGATCGTGCCCGGCGGCTTGCTGGTCACGTCGTAGACGACACGGTTGATGCCACGCACCTCGTTGATGATGCGGGTGGCGGCGCGGCCGAGGAATTCCATGTCGTAGTGGTAGAAATCGGCCGTCATGCCGTCCACCGACGTGACGGCGCGCAGGGCACAGACGAATTCGTAAGTGCGGCCGTCGCCCATGACGCCCACCGTCTGCACCGGCAGCAACACCGCGAATGCCTGCCAGATGGCGTCGTAGAGGCCGGCCTTGCGGATCTCGTCGAGATAGATGGCATCGGCCTCGCGCAGGATCTCCAGCTTCTCTCGCGAGATGCCGCCCGGGCAGCGGATGGCCAGGCCCGGTCCCGGGAAGGGATGGCGGCCGATGAAGCTGTCGGGCAGGCCAAGCTCGCGGCCAAGAACGCGCACCTCGTCCTTGAACAGTTCACGCAGTGGCTCGACGAGCTGCATCTTCATGCGTTCGGGCAGGCCACCGACATTGTGGTGCGACTTGATGGTCGACGAGGTGGCGCCAGTGAAGGACACGCTCTCGATGACATCCGGATAAAGCGTGCCCTGCGCAAGGAAATCGGCGCCGCCGAGCTTTTTGGCCTCTTCCTCGAACACCTCGATGAACAGGCGGCCGATGGTCTTGCGCTTCTTTTCCGGATCGCTCTCGCCTTCCAGCGCGGAGATGAAGCGGTCGGAGGCATCGACAAGGATCAGCGGCAGGTTGTAGTGCTCGCGGAACATGGCGACGACATCGGCCGCCTCGTTCTTGCGCATCAGTCCGTGGTCGACCAGGATACAGGTAAGCTGGTCGCCGACCGCCTCGTGGATCAGCAGCGCGGCGACGGAAGAATCGACCCCGCCCGAGAGCGCGCAGATCACCTTGCCCGTGCCGACCTGCTTGCGGATCGCCTCGACCGCGTGCTCGCGGTAAGCCTTCATGGTCCAGTCGCCCTCGATGCCGGCGATCTTGTGCACGAAATTGCGCAAGAGCTTGGCGCCGTCGGGCGTGTGCACGACTTCCGGATGAAACTGCACGGCGTAGAATTTGCGCTCTTCGTCGGCGATCGCGGCGAACGGCGCGCCGTTCGAGGTGCCGACGACCTTGAAGCCTGGCGGGATGGCGGTGACGCGATCCCCGTGGCTCATCCACACCTGGTGTCGGGTGCCCTTTGCCCAGACGTCGTCAAAGAGCGCGCAATCCTGTTCGACGTCGAGGAAGGCGCGGCCGAATTCACGGTGATGGCCGCTTTCGACCTTGCCGCCGAGCTGGGCGCACATGGTCTGTTCGCCGTAGCAGATGCCGAGCACGGGAATGCCAGCCGTGAAGACCGCCTCTGGCGCGCGCGGGCTGCCGATATCGACGGTGGAATGCGGGCTGCCGGAGAGGATGACCGCCTTCGGATTGATCCGCCTGAAGGCTTCGTCGGCCGACTGGAACGGCACGATTTCGCAATAAACACCGGCCTCACGCAAACGCCTGGCGATCAGCTGCGTGACCTGGCTGCCGAAGTCGATGATGAGAACTGTCTGGGGATGTGTCGTCATGGCGAGCCTTTAGAGAAAGAACCGATTCGACGCAATGGGCTCACCCCGGAAGGATTGTCACGGTGTCAATGTCTCAACTGCCGGCGGCAAGTGATGCAGCGAGCAGGCCAACGGCGGCGGCCAGCTTTTCGTCGATAACGTGGAGATATTCGGTCCAGTCGCCGACATGCTTCAGCTCTGCCGCACCATCGGAGATGCCGCGCAGCGCGATCAAGGGCAGCGAGAACAGCTGGCAGGCGCGCAGCACCGCGAAGGTCTCCATGTCGACCATGTCTTCGGCGACGGCATCGTAGGCCGCACCCGACACGATGTTGGCGCCGGTGGAAAGCGTCGCGCCTTCGATGCCGGCGATGCGATGGCCGAGCGGCAAGGTCGCCGGCAGGTCGAGGAAAGGCGTGGCGCCTTTTTCGAAGCCCAGCGCCGAAGCGTCCATGTCACGGTAGAAGACGGACGTCGCCTGATAGATGCCGGTCTGCTCAAGACGGCGCGAGCCGGCGGAGCCAAGCGAGACGACCAGATCGGGCAATCGATTGGCGATCTGCAGGCGCGCGAACTCGGCGCCCAGCCGCACCCCCGCCTCCACAGGGCCGACGCCGGTCATCAACGGCTTGAACAGCCGTTGCAGATGCGGGCCATATTCCGCATCCGCCGCCATGACGAACAGGACCTTGCGGCCGGCGAGATCGACAAGCAGGTCTGCGGAACTGGGGCTCATTGGCTAAACACCTCGGGACAGGACGCTACGGCTTGGTGCGGCCTGCGTAGCGTTTCGTCGTGTCAGTTACACGACGAATTCGCTTCGCGAACCGGCTGCTCACCCCTCGATGCCTTCGCGTCCGGTCACAGTCATCATGGTGCCGGTCATCGTGGCGATCAGCTTTGCTTCCCCATCGGCGGCGAAGGCGTAGGCCTGGCCGTCGGCGACGATGATGGTGCGGCCGGGCTTGGTGACCGAGCCACGGAACAGAAAGCGTTCACCCTTGCCGGGCGCCAGGAGGTTCACTTTGAATTCGATGGTCAGCACCCCGGAATTTTCCGGCATCAGCGAATAGGCGGCGTAACCACAGGCAGAATCCAGCGCCGTGGAAATCACGCCGGCATGCAGGAAGCCATGCTGCTGGGTCAGCGCCGTCGAATACGGCATCTCGATCTCGATGATGCCCGGCGTGACCAGCGTCAGTTCCGCGCCGATCGTGGCCATGGCCTGCTGGCGCGAGAACGAGGTCCTGACGCGCTCCTCGTAGTTCGGGGCCGGTACGATCTTGGCTGCCATGGCGTTTGCCCCCAAGGTGTCAGCGGATTGCCATCCGCTCATTGCCCAAAAAGCCAGAAACTTTCCAGGATCATGCTTTTAGCTGCGCATCGTACTTTCCGAAAATCGTTTCCGATTTTCGAGCCGATGCGATAGCCGGCTTACCGCAGAGGCATCGCGCAGGCAATGCCCATGCTGCATTGCAGCATGGGCCAGGGCATCACGCAACCTTGCGCAGGGCGCAGAAATAGAAACCGTCGGTACCGCTCAGCGCCGGCGACAGCGAAATGCCGAATTGCGAGCCGATGCGGGCCGAAGCGTCATGGCCAGGGAACCGCGCCTGCCACAGTGCGGCATGGTCGATGGGTGCAAAGCCCTTGTGGCGTGCCAGGAAAGCCGACACCTGCTCGCCGTTCTCGTCAGGAAAGACCGAACAGGTGATGTAGACCAGCAGGCCGCCGGGTTTCACAAAACCCCTGGCCACATCGAGGATGGCCGACTGTTCGGCCTTGCGCGCATCGAGCTGACGGCTGGTCAGCCGCCATTTGGCATCGGGCCGACGCCGCCAGGTGCCGGAGCCGGTGCAGGGCGCATCGACCAGCACGATATCCATATGACCGGTCAGGGGTGCCAGTTCCTGTTCGCGCGCGACCACCTGGATGTTGCGGTTTTCGGAGCGGCGCATGCGGTCGAAGATCGGCGCCAGACGCTGCTTTTCGGCGTCATGCGCAAAGACCTGCCCCTTGTTCTGCATCGCCGCCGACAGGGCCAGCGACTTGCCGCCGGCGCCGGCGCAATAATCGAGCACCTGCATGCCGGGTTTTGCATCGGCGAGTTCCGCGGCGATCTGCGAGCCTTCGTCCTGCACCTCGAACCAGCCCTTCTGGAAAGCCGGTTCGGCCTGGACATTGGGGTGGCGGCCATCGCCGGCGATCGGCGCGATACGAATGCCCTGGGTGGCGAGATGCGCAGGCTCGGCGCCCGTCTCGGCGAGTTCCGCCAGCACCTTGGCACGATCAGCCTGCAAGGTGTTGGTGCGCAGGTCGAGCGGCGGACGGGCTGCAAGGGCAGCCCCTTCTTCCACCCATGCCTCGCCGAAGGCTTCCTTGAGCAGCGGCACGCACCAGTCGGGGCAATCGGCGCGCACCTCGTCGGGCGCATCGGCAAGCTTGCGCCCGGCAACGGTCGCCAGTTCGGCCTCGCTCAGCAGGGGCGGCGCGAATTTGTCCCCTTCGAGCGCGGCATTCAGCGACTGCGCCGTCTGCCCCCATTCGAGCAAGAGCGCACCGAAACCGACGGCGCGCGGCGTCTCGTCATCGAACAGCCAGCCGGCGCTGCGTCTGCGACGCAGCGCATCGTAGACGATGTTGCCGATCGCGGCACGATCGCCGCCACCGGCAAAGCGATGTGACAGCCCCCAGTCGCGCAGGGCATCCGCCGCCGGGCGATGCCGTCGGTTGATATCTTCCAGAACCTCGATGGCTGCCGCCAGCCTTCCGCCCAGTCGCATTCGTCTCGCCGCAAAGGATTGATTTCGTCCCTGCTGTAATGGGCGCAACCCGAATGCACAAGCTGTTGAACTGGCGTAATATCCACTGCTTTAAAACGGTTCGGCTTAAGCATACGCTCCCACTTGCGATTCGCGGCTCTTGCCAGAGCCTGGCAGGGCCCTTTCGAGGAGAGGGACTATGAAATCTTATCTGGCTGAAGTTCTGGGTACATTTCTGTTGGTGTTCATCGGCACCGCTTCGGTGGTGACCGGAGGGTTCGGCGGCGCCCTGCCGCTCGGACAGGAAGGCATCGGCCTTGCTTTCGGCATCGGCCTCATCGCCGCGGCCTACGCGATCGGACCGATTTCCGGCGCGCATCTCAACCCGGCGGTCACGCTGGGCGTCTTCCTGGCCGGTCGCCTGCCGGCCAAGGACGTGATCCCCTACTGGATCGCGCAGATCATCGGCGCCATCATCGCTTCGCTGGCGCTGTGGGTTATCGTTTCGGGACAGACCGGCGGCCATACCGGCGGCTTCGGCGCCAATGGCTGGGACGAGACGAAATGGGGCATGAGTTCTGCGTTCCTCTGGGAACTGATCGGCACGTTCACGTTTGTGACCGTCATTCTCGGCGTCACCAGCGGCAAGCACTCGACGGCCTTCGCCGGGCTTGTCATCGGCCTGACGCTGGCGGGTCTGCACTTCGCCATCATCCCGGTGACCGGAACCTCGCTCAACCCGGCACGCTCGATCGGCCCGGCGCTGTTCACCGGCGGTGCAGCCATCAGCCAGCTCTGGCTGTTCATCGTCGCTCCGCTGATCGGCGGCGCCATTGCCGGCGTCGTCGCCAAGACCGGCATGTTCGAAAAGGACTGAACCGAAACCATCAGGTGCGGCGCTCAACCGGGTGCCGCGCCTAACGCCCGATAGTGAAACAGGCGCGGATCACTCCGCGCCTGTTTTGTTTTGGCTAAGCTCGAACTCAGACGAGGTCGAAGCGGTCGGCGTTCATGACCTTGTTCCAGGCCGCGACGAAGTCCTTCACGAACGTCGCCTGCGCATCGGAGCTGCCGTAGACCTCGGCAAGCGCGCGCAACTGGGCGTGCGAGCCGAAGATCAGGTCGACCCGGGTGCCGGTCCAGCTGGCCTCGCCGGTGCCGCGGTCGCGTCCTTCGAACACACCCTCGGTGGCGGAAGGCCGCCATTCGGTGCGCATATCGAGCAGGTTGACGAAGAAGTCGTTGCTCAACGTCTCCGGCCGTTCGGTGAAGACACCATGCGTGGACTGGCCTGTATTGGCGCCGAGGACGCGCAGGCCGCCAAGCAGCACGGTCATCTCCGGAGCGGTCAGGTTCAGCAACTGCGCCTTGTCCACCAGCAGCGTCTCCGCCGAGAGACGCTGGGCGCCGCGGCTGTAGTTGCGGAAACCGTCGGCGACCGGTTCGAGCGGTGCGAAGGAGGCGACGTCGGTATCATCCTGCGACGCGTCCATGCGGCCGGGCGTGAACGGCACCGTCACGGATTGGCCTGCATCCTTGGCCGCCTTCTCGACCGCTGCGGCACCGCCGAGCACGATCAGGTCAGCGAGCGACACTTTCTTGCCGCCGGGCTGCGCGGCGTTGAACTCCGCCTGGACCGCCTCCAGCTTCTGCAGCACCGCACTCAATTCGCTCGGCTGGTTGATCGCCCAGTCCTTCTGCGGGGCAAGGCGGATGCGCGCGCCGTTGGCACCGCCGCGTTTGTCGGAACCGCGGAAGGTCGAGGCCGAGGCCCAGGCGGTCGACACCAGTTGCGACACCGACAGGCCCGACGCCAGGATCTTGGCTTTCAGCGCGGCAATATCGGCCTCGTCGATCACCTGATGGTCGACCGCCGGGATCGGATCCTGCCAGGGCAGCACTTCAGCCGGCACGAGCTTGCCGAGGTAACGGGCGCGCGGGCCCATGTCGCGATGCGTCAGCTTGTACCAGGCGCGTGCGAAGGCATCGGCGAACGCGTCCGGGTCCTCGTAGAAACGCCGCGAAATCTTCTCGTAGGCCGGGTCGACACGCAGGGCGAGGTCGGTGGTCAGCATCGACGGCGCGTGACGCTTGGACTTGTCGTGTGCGTCCGGCACCGTGCCGGCACCCATGCCATGCTTCGGCGTCCACTGGTGGGCCCCGGCCGGGCTCTTGGTCAGCTCCCACTCGTAGCCGAACAGGTTCCAGAAGAAGTTGTTCGTCCACTTGGTCGGCGTCGTCGTCCAGATGACTTCCAGGCCGCTGCCGATGGCATCGCCAGCCTTGCCGGTGCCGAAGGCATTCGCCCAGCCCAGGCCCTGCTGCTCGATGCCGGCTGCTTCCGGCTCGGCTCCGACCAGCTTCGCGTCGCCGGCGCCATGGGTCTTGCCGAAGGTGTGGCCGCCGGCGATCAGCGCAACGGTCTCCTCGTCATTCATCGCCATGCGCGCAAAGGTCTCGCGGATGTCGCGTGCCGCAGCCAGCGGATCCGGCCTGCCGTTCGGCCCTTCCGGGTTCACGTAGATCAGGCCCATCTGCACGGCGCCGAGCGGATTCTGCAGGTCGCGATCGCCGGTGTAGCGCTCGTCGGCGAGCCAGACGCCTTCAGGCCCCCAATAGAGCTCCTCCGGCTCCCAGACGTCGGCACGGCCACCGGCGAAACCGAACGTCTTGAAGCCCATCGATTCCAGCGCGACGTTGCCGGTCAGGATCAGCAGGTCGGCCCAGGAGAGCTTGCGGCCGTATTTCTGCTTGATCGGCCACAACAGGCGGCGGGCCTTGTCGAGATTGACGTTGTCCGGCCAGGAATTCAGCGGGGCAAACCGCTGCTGGCCGGCGCCAGCGCCGCCGCGGCCGTCACCGATGCGGTAAGTGCCTGCGCTGTGCCAGGCCATGCGGATGAACAGCGGCCCATAGTGACCGAAGTCGGCCGGCCACCAATCCTGCGAGTCAGTCATCAGCGCCTTCAGGTCGGCGATGACTGCGTCGAGGTCGAGGCTCTCGAATTCCTTGGCGTAGTCGAACGCCTCGCCCATCGGGTCGGACAGGTTGGAATGCCGATGCAGGATCTGGACATCCAGCTGGTTCGGCCACCAGCTCTGGTTTTTCGGTCCCTGGCCGCTGAACGGGCATTTGCCTGCGCTTTTGTCGTCGGTCTTTGCGTCCATTTCTTTCTCCAACGCTGATCTTCAAACGATGCCAAATCCCATACACCCTACAGGGTACACAGCGGACTTTGGTCTGGAGAGAGGCTGATAATGGCTGCCTCCCTCGTGAATGGGTGGGTTGCCGAAGAGCTGCCCAAAGGCGCCCGCCGAATTGTGGAACGATGGCAGCCTAAAAGCTCCATTCTATAAAAGCAAATTGCCTTTTCTGTTTTTTTCGATAGTTTTTTCTTATGATAAAACTGACACTGCGGCAGATGCAGTATTTCGAGACTTTGGTGCAGACGCTGCATTTCGGCAGGGCGGCAGCATTGTGCGGCATCAGCCAGCCGGCGCTTTCGGCGCAGATCGCCGATATGGAGGAAAAACTAGGCAGCAAGCTGTTCGACCGCTCCGGCCGCAACGCCATCCTGACGCCGGAGGCCGCGACGCTGCTGCCGCTGATCACGCGGGCGCTGGCGGCGGCGCGTGACGTCGAAGAGGCCGCCATGGCAGGCCGCAAGGCGCTGGAAGGTCGCTTCCGGCTCGGCATCATCCCGACGGTTGCGCCCTATCTGCTGCCGTCGATCCTGCCGGAACTGCGGCAGCGCTATCCGGAACTGCGGCTCGAACTGCGCGAGGCGGTGACCGACACGCTGGCCGAGGAGGCAGCACTCGGCAGCCTCGACGCCTTTATCGCGGCACTGCCGCTCGACCAGCCGGGACTCACGACGGAAGCCCTGTTCGAGGACCGTTTCTTCCTGGCGGTGCCGCGCGCGGAGCCCGACCTGGTGGCACCTCCCGTGCCACCGGAAAGCCCGGTTCTGGAAAGACTGATGCTGCTGGAAGAAGGCCATTGCCTGCGCGAACAGGCGCTGCAGCTGTGCGGCAGCGTGCGCCCGACCGCCATGGCGAATTACGGCGCGACCAGCCTGACCACGCTTCTGCAGATGGTGGGACATGGCTTCGGGGTAACCCTGGTTCCGGAGATGGCGGTGGCACCGACCGCGGCACTGCCCGACCTGCGCGTCGTGCCTTTTGCCGAACCGATGCCTTCCCGCACCGTCGCACTGGCCTGGCGGCGCAACGGCCATCGCCAGGCGGAATGCAAGGCGCTGGTCCAGGTGTTGAAAGGCGTGCGGGCCGGTGTCGCGCACGCCCATTAGGAACTAGGCTGTAAGATCCTCTTTTGCCCCTGCCCTGAGCAGCATGCCGAAGAGGTCGCGCGGTTCGTCGGGATCAGCGAGCAGGTCGAGTTCCTCATAGAGGCCGGTGGCCTGCAGCTGGTCGCGCACATAACGCAGCGCCGAGAAATCCTCGGTGGCAAAGCCGACCGAATCGAACAGCGTGATCTGCTTGTCGCTGGTGCGCCCGGCTGCCTTGCCCGCCATCACCTGCCACAGCTCGATCACCGGATGATCGCCATCCAGCTGCTGGATCTCGCCCTCGATGCGCGTCTGCGGCGGGAACTCCACGAAGATGTCGGAGCGCAGCAGGATGTCGCGATGCAGCTCGGTCTTGCCAGGGCAGTCGCCGCCGACCGCGTTGATGTGCACGCCCGAGCCCACCATGTTGTCGGTCAGGATCGTCGCATACTGCTTGTCGGCCGTCACCGTGGTGATGACGTCCGCTCCCTCCACCGCCTCCTGGCCGGAGGCGCAGATGGTGATGTCGAAGCCCATGCCGGCGAGGTTCTTCGCACAGCGCTTCGAGGCCGACGGATCGATGTCGTAGAGGCGCAGCCTGTCGATGCCGGTGATGGCCTTGAAGGCGATGGCCTGGAATTCCGACTGCGCCCCATTGCCGATGATGGTCATGGTGCGGGCACCCTTCGGCGCCAGGTACCTTGCGACCAGCGCCGAGGTGGCTGCGGTGCGCAGCGCCGTCAGGATGGTCATTTCGGTCAGCAGCATCGGATAGCCCGAGCCGACATCGGCCAGAACACCAAAAGCGGTCACCGTCTGCAGGCCCTCGCGCGTGTTCTTCGGGTGGCCGTTGACATATTTGAAGCCGTAGAGCCGGCCGTCGCTGGTCGGCATCAGCTCGATGACGCCGTCATGGCTGTGCGAGGCGACGCGCGGCGTCTTGTCGAACAGTTCCCAGCGGCGGAAGTCCTCTTCGATATAGCTGGCCAGTTCGGTCAGGAAGCGCTCGACCCCGATGGCCAGCACCAGCTTCATCATGGAATCAACGCTCACGAACGGAACGATGTTCAGCTTCGCTGCGGTCATGGTCAGAAGCTCCTCGTCGGACGGTCCATGATGCGACGGCCCATCAGGCTGGCCGTCAGGTCGACCATCAAGGTGGCCGTGCGGCCACGTTCATCGAGGAAAGGATTGAGCTCGACGAGATCGAGGCTGGTGACCAGCCCACTGTCGGACAGCATTTCCATGACCAGATGCGCCTCGCGCAAGGTGGCGCCGCCCGGGACCGTGGTGCCGACGGCCGGCGCGATCGACGGATCGAGGAAATCGACGTCGAGGCTTACATGCAGAAGGCCGTTCTCGTCGGCGACACGCGCGAGGAACGCGCGCAGCAAGGGCGCAATGCCATGTTCGTCGATGGCTCGCATGTCGTGCACGGTCACGCCGGCTGCCTTGAGCGCCTCGCGCTCAGGCGCATCGACGCTGCGCAGGCCAAGGGTGCAGATGCGCGTCGGCTCGACCCGCACGGGCAGGTCCGGGAAGACACCGTCAAAGCCGGGCAGGCCGCTGGCATAAGCAAGCGGCACGCCATGCAGGTTGCCGCTCGTGGTGGTGTCGAGCGTATGATAGTCAGGATGCGCGTCGAGCCACAGGACGAAGAGCGGCCGACCGGTTTCGGCGGCGCGACGGGCGATACCGGACAGCGTGCCGGCGGAAATGGCATGATCGCCGCCGAGGAAGATCGGCATGGCGTCGTTGCTGGCCTGGTAGGCTGCCTCTGCGATCGCGGCCGTCCAGGCGACGATCTCCGGCAGCTTCTTCAGCGCCGGATTGCGATGTGTGACCGGCTGGGCCGCGGCCGGTTGCACCGTGCCCAGATCCTCGACCTCATGGCCAAGTTCAGTCAGCGCCGAAATCAACCCTGCCGTGCGCAGCGCGCTTGGCCCCATCTCGCATCCCAGATGCCCGGCGCCGTCCTGCTCCGGCGCACCCACTATCCTGCAACGCATGGCGTTCTTCCCAACCTGTCTCGTTGCCTTCGAGTAAAGCGCACTCGACTGGCGGAATGAACAAACTGATTTGGCAAATAACGCTCATTGCCTTATCATTTCGACAATATCGAATGCCAATATGGTCGATCATGGATATTCCGGCGTGGATTCACTCGACGAAAAGCTGGTGACATTGCTCAGGCATGACGGCCGCCGCTCCATCTCCGACCTTGCCGGCGATCTCGGCGTATCGCGGGCGACGGTGCGTGCCCGCATCGAACGGCTCGAGCGGCAGGGGGAGATTCTCGGCTATACCGTGATCCTGCGGGCGGATGCGCTGGAACAGCGCGTACGCGGCATCATGATGATCGAGGTCGAAGGCCATGCCGCTGACCGGGTGGTGCGGGCACTGGGCGGTTTCCCTGAAATCTCGGCCATCCACACCACCAACGGCCGCTGGGACCTCGTCGTCGAACTGAACACCGAAACGCTGACGCAGCTCGATGCCGTGCTGCGCAAGGTGCGGCTCATTCCGGCCATCACCGGCTCGGAAACCACGCTGCTGCTCGCGACGCCACGCTCGACGCGGGCGCGTCTCTAACAGGCTAGAGACCCAGTTCCTCGACCATGGCGTCGCGCATGACGAACTTCTGCGCCTTGCCGGTCACCGTCATTGGCAGGTTGTCCTTGAAGCGGATGTAGCGCGGCACCTTGTAATGCGATATCTGGCCGGCGCAGAAGGCCTTGATGTCCTCCTCGCTCATCGTCTCGCCCGGCTTCAGCACGACCCAGGCGGCGATCTCCTCGCCATATTTGGCGTCAGGCACGCCGAACACCTGCACTTCCTTGACCTTCGGGTGCCGGTAGAGGAATTCCTCGACCTCGCGCGGATAGACGTTCTCGCCGCCGCGGATGACCATGTCCTTCACGCGGCCGACGATGTTACAGAAACCTTCCTCGTCGATGGTGGCAAGGTCGCCCGTGTGCATCCAGCCATCCGGGTCGATCGCCTCGTCGGTCTTTTCCCGATCTTCCCAATAACCTTTCATCACCGAATAGCCGCGGGTGCACAGCTCGCCGCGTTCGCCGACCGGCACGGTCTCGCCTTCGGCATCCACCACCTTGACCTCGACATGCGGATGGATGCGCCCGACGGTCGAAACGCGTTTTTCGAGCGGATCGTCGACCCCGCTCTGGAAGGAGACAGGACTGGTTTCGGTCATGCCGTAGGCGATCGTCACCTCGGACATGTTCATCAGGGCGATGACCTTCTTCATCACCTCGATCGGGCAAGGCGAACCGGCCATGATGCCGGTACGCAGCGACGACAGGTCGAAGCTCTTGAAATCGGCATGGTCGAGCATGGCGACAAACATGGTCGGCACGCCGTACAGGCCGGTGCAGCGCTCTTCGGATACGGCCTTCAACGTCACGCCGGGGTCGAAGCCCTCACCCGGGAAGACCATGGCGGCGCCCTTGGACACGCAGCCCATCGAGCCCATCGACATGCCGAAGCAGTGATAGAAGGGCACCGGGATACAGAGCCGGTCATTCGAGGTCAGCCGGATGGCGGCGGTGACGAAATTGCCATTGTTGACGATATTGGCGTGGGTGAGCGTGGCTCCCTTCGGTGCCCCGGTGGTGCCGCTGGTGAACTGGATGTTGATGGCATCGTCGGGCGTCAGGCTCGCGCTGATGCGATCGAGCCCGGCGCGGTCGGCGTCCGTGCCCATATCGAGCACGTCGCCGAAATTGAACATGCCGGGCGAAACTTCATCGCCCATGCGGATGACAGTCTTCAGCGCCGGCAGTTTCTTCGACGCGAGTTTGCCGGGCTCGGCACTGTCGATCTCAGGCGCCAGTGTGCGGATCATGCCGAGATAGTCGGAGGTCTTGAACTGCGCCGCCGTGACCAGCGCCTTGCAGCCGACCTTGTTCAGCGCATATTCGAGCTCGGCGAGCCGATAGGCAGGGTTGATGTTGACGAGGATCAGGCCGATGCGCGCGGTTGCGTATTGCGTCACCAGCCACTCCCAGCGGTTCGGCGACCAGATGCCGACGCGGTCGCCCTTCACCAGGCCGAGCTTCGCCAACCCGGCTGCGAAGTCGTCTACGACGCGCGCCAGTTCGTCCCAGGAGAAGCGCTTGTCCTGGCTGGGGAACACCGCGGCATCACGCGCCCCATAAGCGCGCACCGTGTCGGCCAAAAGCTGCGGAATGGTCTTGTCGAGCAGCGGCTGCAGGCGCTCGCCCGAGACATGCGACAGCCCTTCCTTCGGGGCAATGAAGACAATGCCCGCCTGAGCGGGGTTCGACGGTCGCGTGCCTTTCAGTTCGTCCGGGTTGATCGCCATGGCCTCCTCCTCCGCTAGCGATGGAAGGCTAGCAGCCGACCACCGATCCGAAAATCAGGCCAAAAGTCGGATGGCGCAAGCGGCGAAACGAGAACTGTCTTATCTCGAGGACTGAGGTCAGCACTTGACGGCGCGTCCTTCGAGGCTCGCCCCGCAACAGATAAGCCATGTCTTCAACCGAAATGCGGCTCGCACCTCAGGATGAGGACCGCCGTGCAGGCCTCTTGAATTCTCCAATGTTTCAGAATGAAGAGACTTTGCAAAACGGTCCTCATCCTGAGTGCGAGCGAAGCGAGCCTCGAAGGACGCACCGAAGGGCCAAAGCTTCAGCCCAGCGATGCAGCGACCTTCGCGGCGACGTCGGCGATAAGGGCGGCATCGGCCGGCTTGCGTTCCTTCTTCGAGGCAACGAGGCAGGCCTGCGACTTCAGCACGATACCGTCCGACAGGATCTTCAGATGGTTCGCCTTCAGCGTCGAGCCGGTGGTGGTGATGTCGACGATGATGTCGGCCGAGCCTGCCGCGGGCGCGCCTTCCGTCGCGCCCAGGCTCTCAACGATGCGGTAGACCTGGATGCCGTGCTTGGCGGTGAAGAACTGCTGCGTCAGCCGCCAGTATTTGGTGGCGATACGCAGCCTGCGGCCATGGCGCTGGCGGAAGTCGGCGGCGACATCGTCGAGATCGGCCATGCTGTCGACGTCGAACCAGATGTTCGGCACCGCCACCACGACATCGGCATGGCCAAAGCCGAGCCGCGCGGCGATCTCGGCGCGTGACTGCCAGTCTGCCAGGTTCTCGCGCAGCAGGTCCTCGCCGGTGATGCCGAGATCGACGGCGCCCTGCCCGATCTCGCCGGCAATTTCCGAAGCCGAGAGGAAGGCCACGTCGATGTCATCACGACCGGCGATGCGGGCGTGATATCTGCGGTCGTCTTCCGGCAGGCTGACGGCGAGCCCGGCTCTGGCCAGCACTTCCAGCGCCTGTTCCTTCAACCGCCCCTTGGACGGGATCGCCAGCGTCACGGTCATGATGCGTCACCCCGCAGCGCCTCGATGCGGTCGAGCCAGACAGAGAAGCCGACGCCCGGGATCTGGCCCTTGGCGCCAAGCAGCGTCAGCAGGCGGTCATAACGTCCGCCACCGACCAGCGGGCGTTCGCCGTCGCCGGATGCGATCTCGAAGACGAGACCGGTATAATAGTCGAGCGGACGGCCGAAGGCGGCGTCGTAATGGACCGCATCGCCCGTCAGGCCATGGCCGGCAACGGCCTGTGCACGGGCGGCGAAGGTCTCGAGCGCAGAGCCAAGCGCCAGCCCGGCATTGGAAGCAAACCCCTGCAACGCCTCGGCCGCCTGCGACAATGGCACATGGATGGCGAGGAATGTCTTCAGCGCAGCGAAAGCCTCTTCCGAGAGCCGTACGGAACGCAGTTGCGCCTTCTCGATCAGCCGGCGCGCGATGTCTGCCGGCGTCCGGCTGGCGGAAGCGGAAAGGCCGAGTTTTTCCATGTCGGCGGCGATATGCGTCGTCAGGGCGTCGAGGTCGGCATCCAGTGCCAGTGTTGCAACCGGCGGCGGCAGCTGGCCGTTGCGCGGCGGGTTGGCGAGGTCGGCAAGTGCCGCCTCCAGCATCGCTTTCGAACCGAAGGCGCGGGCGAGCCGCATGCGCCAGCCGCGCGGCAGGCCAAGTGCTGCCAGCACCGCCTCGAAGATGGCCTGGTCACCCAGCGTGACCGAAAGCGCACGCTTCGGCAGCACCATCGACAGCAAGGCATGGGCGTCGGCGACGCTGCGGGCATCGGCTGCTGCGGTGTCGCTGTCGCCAAGATCCTCGATGCCGGCCTGGAAGAACTCGTTGCCGCCGTCGCGGCGCTGGCGGAAGACCTCGCCGAGGTAGCCATAGCGGCGCGGCGTGCCTGCCTGGCTGGCGATATGGTCGAGGCAGACCGGAATGGTGAATTCGGGACGCAGGCAGAGTGTCTGGCCGGTCTCGCTTTCGGTCAGGAAGATGCGGCGGCGCAGGTCCTCGCCGGCCATGTCCAGGAACGGATCGGCGGGCTGCAGCACCGCGACGTCGACAAGGCCGACGCCACGCCGTTCGAGCAGCGTCACCATTTCTTCGGCAAAGGCAGGAGGCCTCCTCATGACGCCACCTTCTGCATCAGCTCAATGCGGTTGCCGAACGGATCATAGACATGGATGCGCTCATAACCCTCCAGCGGCACGTCTGTAGCCGTCCGGTAGCCAGCCTTTGTCGCCAATACCTCCAGCCGCTTCACATCGTCGACCAGGAAGGCCGGATGCGCCTTGGCGGCAGCGTGGAAGTCGGGATCGACGCCGAGATGCACCTTGACCGCAGCGCTTTCAAACCAGCAGCCGCCCCGTTTTGCGAGGTCGTCGGGTTTCGCCACTTCGGTCAGGCCCAGTATGCCGGCATAGAATGCGCGTGCGTCGGGCTCGCGCCCGGCCGGCATGGCAAGCTGGACGTGATCGATGGCGAGCAGGGTCATTGGCGCTCGGCGGCCTGCGCGGCGAGGATCTTCTTCACCTCGGCGACAAGATCGGTTTCCTTCACCGTGACCTGGCCCGGCCGTGCTTCCTTGTATTCGGCGTGATCGGCGATCGCCGCCGCCTGCCTGGCGCCTTCGATCAGGTCCTTCAGCTGGACCTCACCGGCCTCGCGCTCGCTGGAGCCCTGGATGACGGCGATCGGCGAACCGCGCCGGTCGGCATATTTCAGCTGCGCCTTCATACCGGCGCCACCGAGATAGAGCTCGGCGCGGATGCCCGCCCGGCGCAGATCGGACACCATCTTCTGGTAGCGACCGAGGCTTTCCGTGTCCTTGTCCATCACCAGCACGATCACCGGCTGCAGGATGTCGGAGGTGTCGAGCTTGCCGAGGTTCTTCAGCGCCGTCATCAGGCGCGAGACACCGATGGAGAAGCCGGTCGCCGGCACCGGTTCGCCGCGGAAGCGCGAGACCAGCCCGTCGTAGCGTCCACCACCACCGACCGAACCGAAACGCACGATCTTGCCTTCGTCGTTGGGGATCTCGGCCAGCAGTTCCGCCTCGTAGACCGGGCCGGTGTAATATTCGAGGCCGCGAACGATGGAAGGATCGATCTTGACGCGTGTGTCGAGATAGCCCGCGGCCGCGACCATCGCGCCGATGTCCTGCAGTTCCTGCACGCCTTCGGCGCCGCGTTCAGAGCCTGCGACGGCCTCACGCATCTTGGCCAGCGTGTCGGCAAGGTCGCCCGTTCCCGGCGCGGTCAAAAGCAGCACGCGATCGGATTGCGCGGCGTCCAGTCCGGCGCCCTTGGTGAAGTCGCCGCTCTCGTCGAGGCGGCCCTTGCCGAGCAGCGCACGCACGCCGTCCGGCCCGACCTTGTCGAGCTTGTCGATGGCACGCAGCACCGTGAGCCGGCGGCCGGCATTGTCGTCACCACCCAGGCCGATCGCCTCCAGCACGCCGTCGAGAACCTTGCGGTTGTTGACGCGGATGGCGTAGTCGCCGCGCCCGATGCCCAGCGCTTCCATCACGTCGGCCATCATCATGGCCATTTCGGCATCCGCCGCCACGCCCGGCGTGCCGACCGTGTCGGCATCGAACTGCATGAACTGACGGAAGCGGCCAGGGCCTGGCTTCTCGTTGCGGAACACCCAACCCGAACGATAGCTGCGATAGGGCTTCGGCAGGCGCTCGTAATTCTCGGCGACGAAACGCGCCATCGGTGCGGTCAGATCATAGCGCAGCGACAGCCACTGCTCGTCGTCGTCCTGGAAGGAAAAGACGCCTTCGTTGGGACGGTCCTGGTCCGGCAGGAACTTGCCCAGTGCGTCGGTATATTCGATCAGGGGCTGGTCGACCGGCTCGAAACCGTAGAGCTCGTAGACCGCGCGAATGGTGGCCATCATCTTTTCGACGGCGCGGATGTCCTCGGCGCTGCGGTCGACAAGGCCGCGCGGCAGCCGCGCCTTCATCTTTTCCGGTTTGTCGGCCATGGTCGTGAACTCGCTGTCGATGGTGCAGGCATGTCGAAAACTGCCGCTTTCGCGGCGCGGTTGTCCTAGCCGATGCTGGCAGGTGCGGCAAGGCGTTTGCCGGAGACAACACCTTGCAGCGCGATAGCGGTTTCGCGGCGGCAGAAACGGCGGAATGCCGGCCTCGCGGCTTCCCCGGCTAACCACTCGTCAACCATTGCGGCCAAATGCGCCAAAACGCACCAATTTGGCCATTATCGCAGCATCGTGCCGACATAATCGACGCTGATAAGCGGCTTGAAACCAAGGACTTGCACTGAAATGGCCGCAGCGCACAAAATCGAACTGCTGGATGAACCGGTCATGACGGCACAGGTGATCCCGCTGCGTCGCCTCGAAACCGTCGCGCCCACGGTCAGCCAGCAAGCCGGACCGTTCGAGGTGCCGGCAGCCGAACGCAAGGGTTCGGGTCTCGGCGACATCCTGATCACCGGGCTGCTGGTGATCTATCCGGCGCTCGCCACCATCACCGCCATCATCATAGGGCTGATGCTGTCACGCGGCTGAAATTACTTCGGTCGTGCGAGCGCCCGCCGCTCGGCCTCGACCTCGGCACGGCATACACAGCCCTCGATATGGTCGTTGACCATGCCCATGGCCTGCATGAAGGCGTAGACGGTGGTCGGGCCGACAAAGGTCCAGCCGCGCTTCTTCAGTTCCTTCGAGATGCGTGTCGATACCGCCGTGGTCGGGTTGGCGCGCAGATGCGCGATGTCGACCACCGCAGGCCGCTCCTGCGGGCCCGGCTCGAAGCTCCAGAACCAGGCGGCGAGTGAGCCGGCCTCCTTGACCAGTTCCTGCGCACGTCCGGCATTGTTGATGGTCGAGACGATCTTGCCACGATGGCGGATGATGCCGGCATTGGTCAGCAGCCGCTCGACGTCGGCATCGGTGAAACGCGCGACCTTGTCGAAATCGAAACCTGCGAACGCCTCGCGGAAAGCCTCGCGCTTGCGCAGGATGGTCAGCCAGGACAGGCCCGACTGGAACCCTTCCAGGCAGATCTTCTCGAACAGGCGGCGGTCGCTGGTCACCGGCCTGCCCCATTCATGGTCGTGATAAAGCTGGTAGTCGGGCAGGTTGCCGTGCCAGGCGCACCGGGTGACGCCGTCTTCCCCGGTGATCAAACCATTGTTGTCACTCATTGCAAATCCATTCGTTAACGCCTGGAAGGCGTGCTTTACCGGGGCTTTACCAGATTCCTGAACCGGCCGGTAACCACACCAAAAGGTTTACTGACAAAGCGGCATTTTAAACGTTCGCGATTCACCATTCGCTTGCCGCATCCGGACAACATGCCGATCGAGGCCGTGAGGAACACCCGTTTCCTGCGCGGCGCGACGATCGAGTTGAGAGTGCGTCCCCATGCGAACAACCACGAGAAAGCTTTTTCTGCCTCTGTTCGGCGCAATCGGTGCGCTGGCGGCGATTGCCACCCCTGCCCTTGCCAATGACCGCTACGCCGAGCGTCCGCCGGTGATGGTGAGCCCGGATCTGTCGGCGCCCTGGGTCACGCAGCTCGGCCGCGCGCCGGGCGTGGTCAGGGCGAGCCGTGCCGTCCGGCCATGGGGAGAGCCGCAGGTACGTTACCGCCAGGCCGCCCCGCAGGATCAATATTACGGCCAGGCGCAACCGCGCGTCCAATACCGTCAGGTCAGGCCGCAGGCCGGAACCGACCGCGTGCGCACCGCAGCAGTGCCCGGCCAGCAGGTTCGGCGGACAGTGGCGCGGCCGCAGATCAACCCGATCTACCTGCCGCAGGAAGTCGCGTTTGACGGCAAGGAAAAACCCGGCACGATCATCATCGATACGACGCAGAACTTCCTCTATCTGGTAGGGGAAGGCGGCAAGGCGCGCCGCTACGGCGTCGGCACCGGCAAGCCGGGCTTCGAATGGGCCGGCACGCACAAGGTCAGCCAGAAACGCGAGTGGCCGGACTGGCGCCCGCCGAGCGAGATGATCGCACGCGAAAAGGCCAAGGGCCGCTACCTGCCGACTTTCCTGGCCGGCGGCATGGAAAACCCGCTCGGCGCCCGCGCGCTGTATCTCGGCTCGACGCTCTATCGCATCCACGGCACCAACCAGCCCTGGACGATCGGCGGCGCCGTATCCTCCGGCTGCATCCGCATGCGCAACGAGGACGTCGTCGACCTCTACGACCGGGTGAAGGTAGGCACGACGGTCGTCGTGATGTAATGTTTGCGCATTGAGTCGGCCTCAACCGCCGACCGACGAAATAACGGGGGACGGGCCTTGTGGGGACATGGCCGGTCCAGAAAGGGCAGCCGGCAACGCCGCGCTGCCCTTTCTGCTTTCGCCCGCTAGACGGGTTTTTGGCCGCCAGTGACCATAATCGACTAAGGCAGGACGGATTCAGCCTCCCGCCGGCGGCATTCTCCTGCTATGTCGCCCGCAACCGAGAGCGCCGCGCGTCTATTCGGACGCGCAAAGGGCGCTCTAGCACTTGCAAACGCTAGAACTTTGGAAATCCGCCCATGTCCACCACCGACAGCCGCTACCTGAAGGGTGGCCCCGTCGCCAAGCGCATCATTGAAAGTGTCCGCATCGCCGCCGAAGAGGCGCGCTCAGAGGGCTTTCCGGCGAAGCTGGTCTCGATCACCGTCGGCGATGTCGACGCGGTCGATGTCTATGTGCGCAACCAGCGCGCCAAGGCAGCCCAGGCCGGCATCGATTTCGAGGAACGCCGCTTTCCGGCCGACGTCACCGCGCGCGAACTCGAGGCAGCCATCCATGGCATGAATGCCGATCCGCGCGTCACCGGCATCATCATCCAGCGCCCGGTGCCCAAGCATATCCCGGTCAAGGCGCTGCAGAGCGCGGTGCATCCGCTGAAAGACGTCGAGGGCATGCACCCGGCCTCGATCGGCAACATCGTCTACAACCAGCTCGACCTGGCCCCCTGTACCGCCGCCGCCTCGGTCGAGCTGCTCAAGGAAACCGGGCTCGACCTGAAGGGTCTCGAAGTCGTGGTCGTCGGTCATTCCGAGATCGTCGGCAAGCCGATCGCCTTCCTACTGATGAGCGAAGGCGCCACCGTCACCGTCTGCCACCACATGACACGCTCGCTGGCCGTGCATGCGCGCCGCGCCGATGCGCTGTTCGTTGCGGTCGGCAAGCCGCGCCTGATCAAGGCGGACATGGTGAAGCCGGGCGCCGCCGTCATCGACATCGGCATCAATTCGGAAACGCTGCCGGACGGCACCACCCGCATCGTCGGCGACGTCGACACCGAAAGCGTCAAGGAAGTGGCGTCCTGGATCACGCCGGTGCCGGGCGGCGTCGGCCCGATCACGGTGTCGATCCTGCTGCGCAACACGATGGTGGCGCTCAACCGCCAGCGCGAGCTCTACCGCGCCAGCTATGCCGTCGACGAACAGCCCGGCCAGATCGCCGCGGAATAAGGCTAGACGAGGTCAAAGGTCTTCCGGCTGTCGCTCCTGAGCGGCTGCCAGACCTGGATGTCGCGCGGACCCTCCAGCACTTCGTCCAGCGCAGCGTGCCATTCCTCGCGGTAAGGGCGCTTCAACTGCACGTCGAGCACGTCCTGATGGTCGGCCCAGGTCTCGTGCAGCAACAACCGCAACGGATCTTGCGGATCCCGGTGCAAGGTGGCGGAGATGAACATCTCTTCGTGACGCATCGTGTCGAGGACACCATCGAGCAGCATCATGAACCGCTCCTGATGCTGCGGGCGGACGCGAAAGCCGATGATGTAGGTGATGGCCACTGTTTTTCTCCTGTCTGGGCTCGATGGCGCGCAAAATGCCAGATCGAGCGACAGCGGCAATGACCTCGCAGGTAATGAAATCCCGGCAGCGGACCGGATCAACGCGGCAGCAGCGCCGTAACGAACTGGCGCAGGCTGGTCTCGACGAAATCCTCGACGCGCCCTTGCGGGTCAAACCCCCACCACAGCAGCGAACCCTGCCACTGCGAGGCCATCAGCAGGCCGACATCCTCCGGCGCGGCTGCGGTATCCGCGAAACACGCGTCGAGCGCGGCTGAGAGACGCCGGCGCCAGGCTGCGCCGCGCGCCCGCAGCACCGGGTCACGCAGGTCCTCGCGCAACACGAGCAGGCCCTCCGCATAGGCTTCGATCTCGCCGTAGCCGCGCGACAGGTCGACCAGCAGGTCGACCGCCCCATCCGGCGTCCTGGCGACGCTGCCGCCAAGCTCTTCGGTGCGCGTGTCCAATCGGTCCCAGGCGGCCAGCAAGGCAGCCTGCTTCAGCCCGGCCTTGGTCTTGAAGCGCTGCACCAGCGTTGCCGGGGAAAGGCCGCAGGCGCGTGCCAGGCTCTCGAAGGTCAGCGCCTCGGGGCCGCGCTCATGGATCAGGCCCAGCGCGATCTCCAGCACCTTCTCGTCGGACAGCGTTTTGGGTCGCGGCATCTTGATTTCCGATTAATAAGTGAATATTCATTTATATATTATTTCACATCACGCCATCAAAGGCAAAAGCCCAGGAGGTTTCAATGACTCTTGCTGGAAAGGTCGCGCTCGTCGCCGGCGCAACACGCGGTGCTGGGCGCGGGATAGCGGTCGAACTGGGAGCTGCCGGCGCCACGGTCTACGTCACCGGGCGCACGACGCGGCAGCATCCATCCGAGTACCAGCGGCCCGAGACGATCGAGGAGACCGCCGAACTCGTCACTGCTGCCGGCGGCAGGGGCATCGCCGTGCAGGTCGACCATCTCGTTTCGGAAGAGGTCGCGGCCCTCGTGCAACGCATCCGCGCAGAGCAGGGCCGGCTCGACATCCTGGTCAACGACATATGGGGCGGCGAGAACTACGTCGAGTGGAACAAGCCCGTATGGGAACACGACCTCGCCAAGGGCCTGCGCATGCTGCACCTGGCTGTCGACACGCATCTCATTACCGCGCATCACGCTTTGCCGCTGCTGATCGAAAATCCCGGCGGACTGCTGGTGGAGGTGACGGACGGGACGGCTGAATACAATGCCAGCCACTATCGCCTCTCGCCCTTTTACGACCTCGCCAAGGTGGCGGTGAACCGCATGGGCTGGGCGCATGCCAAGGACCTTGCCCCGCATGGCGCGACCGCGATCTCCTTGACGCCCGGATGGCTGCGTTCCGAAATCATGCTGGAGACCTTTGGCGTGAGGGAAGAGAACTGGCGCGACGCAACGGATAAGGTGCCGCATTTCGTCATTTCGGAAACGCCACATTTCGTCGGACGTGCGGTCGCGGCACTTGCGGCCGATCCGGACCGCGCGCGCTGGAACGGCCAGTCGCTGTCGAGCGGAAGCCTGGCGCAAGAGTACGGCTTCACCGACCTCGACGGGTCCCGACCGGATGCCTAGCGTTACATCGCCGAGGTCGAGGAACCCGGCAAGCCGGCAGACGCCACTGGCTATCGGTAGCGTGCTGGGTTAGGCCGCCTTGCCGCCGCGCAGTTCGGCAGGCTGCTTGCCGCCATAGGCCCAGTCGAGCAGCTTCACCGTATGCACCACCGGCAGTTTCGCGGCCGAGCCGATCTGCGTGATGCAGCCGATATTGCCAGTGGCTACCACGTCGGCGCCGGTGGCGGTGATGTTCCTGACCTTGCGTTCGAGCAGACGAGCGGAAATCTCCGGCTGCAGGATGTTGTAAGTTCCCGCCGAACCGCAGCACAGATGCCCTTCGCGCGGCTCCTTCACCACGAAACCGGCACGGGCGAGCAGCTCCTTCGGCTGTCGCGTGATCTTCTGGCCATGCTGCATGGAGCATGCGGAATGATAGGCAACGACCGTGCCCGGCTTGCGCGCAGGCTCCGGCAGGTCGAGCGTGGTGAGATATTCGGTCACGTCACTGGCGAGCGCCGACACTTTGGCGGCCTTTTCGACATAGGCCGGGTCCAGCCGCAGCATGAAGCCATAGTCCTTGATCGTGGTGCCGCAGCCCGAAGCGGTGATGACGATGGCATCTAGCCCCTCCCCCTCGATCTCCCGCATCCATGCGTCGACATTGCGGCGGGCCGAGGCGAGCGCCGCTTCCTCACGACCCATGTGATGGACCAGCGCGCCGCAGCAGCCCTCGCCTTGCGGCATCACCACGTCGATGCCGAGCCTGTTGAGCAGCGACACCGTCGCCTCGTTGATGCCGGGCTCCAGCACCTGCTGCGCGCAACCGGTAAGCAAGGCGACCCGTCCCCGTCTCTGCCCCTTCGCGGCGCTGCGCGCGCCGGGCCTGGCCAATGGCGATGCCGCCGGCACGCTGGCGGGCGCCAGCTTCAGCATGGCGGCGAGCGGCTTAAGCGTTTTGCTGTTTTCGAAAAACCCCGCGAACGGCCGGCCGAGCCTCGCCAGCTTCAACGCGGTGCGGAAGCGCGCCGGATGCGGCAGCACGAAGGCGAGTACGGAGCGGATCAGGCGGTCGGCGAGCGGGCGCCTGTAGGTCTTTTCGATATGGCTGCGCGCATGGTCGACCAGATGCATGTAGTTGACGCCCGAGGGGCAGGTCGTCATGCAGGCGAGGCAGGACAGGCAGCGATCGACGTGGGTGACGATCTCCTTGTCGGCCGGACGGCCGTTCTCCAGCATGTCCTTGATCAGGTAGATGCGCCCGCGTGGGCTGTCGAGTTCGTTGCCAAGCGTCACATAGGTCGGACAGGTGGCGGTGCAGAAGCCGCAATGCACGCATTTGCGCAGGATCTTCTCCGATTCCGCGACATGCGGATCGGCGAGCTGGTCGGCTGTGAAAGAGGTCTGCATCGTTATGCCATCCGGCCGGGATTGAGGATCTGCCTGGGGTCGAACTCGGACTTGAGCCGCTCGGCAAGGCCAGCCAGGGCCGGGGGTTGCGGCTGGAACACCGGCGTCGCCGCGCGGACGCCGGGGGCAGCGCGGACAAGCGTCGCGTGGCCGCCGCCGAAATGCTGCACCGCCGCCCGCACCAACTGGTGTTCCGGTTCGCCCATTTCCATACTGAGCCAGATCAGACCGCCCTGCCAGTCGTAGAACACTTCCACCGCCGACTGCATGCGCAGCGCCATCACCATGGCGTGGCCATCGGCGGGTGCCATCGACACGCGCCAGAGCGGCTTGTCGGAACCGGCGAACGGCATGCAGTCGCGGACATCGTGCCAGATGGTGGCGGACGCTTCGTCGGCGATCTCCTGCAGCGGTCCGGCATTGCGCAGCAGTTCCTTCAGCGCGCCGATACGATACGTCACCGAAGGACCAAAGCCTTCAACGCGCAGCAAGGTCGCCGCCTCGCCGCCCAGAGCGCCGCCGGCAACACGTGCCGCGATGCGTTCCGGCAGATGCGCGGCGCTCGACACTTCAGCGCTGGAACCAAGCGCCAGCGACATCGCCGCGGCAGCGTTGTCGTCTAGCAGGCCACGCACGGCCAGCGTCACCTCAGTTTCCGCCGCCGGCAGCACCTTGAAGGTGACGTCGGTAAACACTGCAAGCGTGCCCCATGAGCCCGCCATTGCCTTGGAGAGATCGTAGCCGGTGACATTCTTGACGACACGCCCGCCGGATTTGAACGCCTCGCCACGCCCCGACACGGCATGAATGCCGAGGATGTGGTCGCGTGCAGCCCCTGCCTTCAGCCTGCGCGGACCGGAGAGGTTGGCCGCCAGCACGCCGCCGATGGTGCCCCTGCAAGGCTCCTGCCCGAGCAGCCGGGCATAATCCATCGGCTCGAAGGCAAGCTGCTGGCCGTTGTCGGCAAGCAGCGTCTCGATCTGAGCCAGCGGTGTTCCGGCGCGCGCCGACAGCACCAGTTCCGCCGGCTCATAGAGCGTCACACCGGAGAGCTTCGAAAGATCGAGCGTGTGTTCGGTCTGCAGGGGGCGGCCGATCGCGCGCTTGGAGCCGTGGCCGACGATCTCCAGCGGCGCCTCTTCGGCAACCGCCCATTGCACGGCGGAAAGAACTTCGGCAGGCGAGGTTGGGGGGAAGGTGGTCACAGCCTATGCTCCCGCAACTTCTCCAGCACCGCTTCGCCGCGCGGTGAGAGCCGGTAGCCGACGTCGAGGCTCTGCGTCAGGCCGAGCTCCTTCAGCCTGCGCACATCCTGCTTGAACTTCAGCTTTTCCACCCCGGCAGCCTGCGCCAGTTCGCCAGCCGGCGTGCCCGGATGGTCGCCGATAGCGCTCAGGATCGACGGGAAGTAACCCGGCTTCGCCTTGTCCCAGCGCGCGAAGCGGGCCGCCAGATCATGCCAGTCGGATTCGGACAGCTTCACCGCGCCGCGCAGGCCGACTCGCTGGTCCGGCTCAATGCCTTCGAGAACGATCCGATAGAGCGTGCGATCGCCATCCAAGCGCAGATCAGCCAGCAGTGCGGCGCGATCGGCAAAGCCCGCCGCCTTCGCCTCGGCATCGGTCAGATCCTGTTCGTCGACCGGTTCGACCGCAGCGATACGCACCACGCCTGCCGCCGTGCGCAGGCCGGTGCCGGCTTTCACCGTCGGCCGCAACCAGCGGCGGAAGGCGAGCGTGACGTCGCCCCGCGCGATGCCGACCAATGTTGCTTGCTTCAGTTGCACGAGATCCGTCTCACTTGAGCATGCCGTGATGGAAAGCCGCGGCAATCCAGTTCCAGTCTGCTTGGGGAAGATCGTAGGCCGACACCCTGCGCTGGCCTGAATTCGACAGGACGAGAAAGCTCCAGAGACGACCGCGCCCGGCGCGTACGCGCTCCAGTCGCAGATAGCCATGCTCGACCAGCCAGCGCATGTCGGGTGTGTAAGGCGGGCGATGTTGGCGGGCGATCCCCAAACCATCGGGAAGCTCGCGAGCGACATAACAAAGCAACGCCATGCGGCGGCGCATGGAAGGAGGGTTCGCCAAGGGCCTTGGTGGAGCGGTTGCCAGGCGATCCAACACCTCACGTTGTTCCTTGGTCTCTCGTATCCAAGCGCGCAATATCTGCCCCTTGGACTGTGGCCCAGCCAATCGCCCCATCGCTCAAAACCTCGGAATGTCGGGAAAGGCGACCTGACCGCGATGTACATGCATGCGGCCGAGTTCGGCGCAGCGGCGCAGTTGCGGAAACACCTTGCCGGGGTTGAGCAGATGGTTGGGGTCGAAGGCGCATTTCACCCGCATCTGCTGGTCGAGATCGGCCTCGCTGAACATCTCCGGCATCAGGTCGCGCTTCTCGACACCGACGCCATGTTCGCCGGTCAGCACGCCGCCGACCTCGACGCAGAGCCGCAGGATATCGGCGCCGAACTTCTCGGCCCTATCCAGTTCCCCTGGCACATTGGCATCGTACAGGATGAGCGGATGCAGGTTGCCGTCGCCGGCATGGAAGACGTTGGCGACACGCAAGCCGTAGGTTTCAGAAAGCTCGCGCATGCCGGCCAGCACGCGCGGCAATTCCTTGCGCGGGATGGTGCCGTCCATGCAGTAGTAGTCCGGCGAGATGCGACCGACCGCCGGGAAGGCGGCCTTGCGGCCGGCCCAGAAGCGCAGGCGCTCTTCCTCCGAATTGGAGATGCGGCAGGTGGTCGAGCCATTGCTGATGGCGATCGCCTCGACGGCGCCGATCAGGTGATCGACCTCGACCGCCGGTCCGTCAAGTTCGACGATCAGCAGCGCTTCGCACTCCAGCGGATAGCCGGCCTGGACGAAATCCTCCGCCGCGTGGATCGCCGGCCGGTCCATCATCTCCATGCCGCCTGGGATGATGCCGGCACCGATGATGTCAGCCACGCACTGGCCGCCCTGCTCGCTGGTCGGGAAGCCTATCAGCAGCGCGCGTGCCGTTTCCGGCTTCTTCAGGATCCGCACCGTCACTTCGGTGACGACGCCGAGCAATCCCTCGGAACCGGTCATCAGGCCGAGCAGGTCATACCCCTCGGCGTCGAGATGCTTGCCGCCGAGCCGCACCACCTCGCCATTCATCAGCACCATCTCGATGCCCAGCACGTTGTTGGCGGTGAGCCCGTATTTCAGGCAATGCACGCCGCCGGAATTCTCCGCGACATTGCCGCCGATCGAGCAGGCAATCTGTGAGGACGGATCCGGCGCGTAATAGAAACCCTCCTGCTCCACCGCATGCGTGATACCGAGATTGGTGACGCCTGGCTGCGCCGTCACGGTGCGGTTGGGATAATCGATGCCGAGGATACGGTTGAAACGGCTCATCACCAGCAGGACCGCGTCTTGCAGCGGCAAGGCTCCGCCCGAGAGCGAGGTGCCGGCGCCGCGCGGCACGACGCGGATGTTGCGGTCATTGCAGTATTTCAGCACCCGCGACACTTGCGCCACCGTCTCGGGCAGCACCACGACTAGCGGAAGCTGGCGATAAGCGGTCAGTCCATCGCTTTCGAAAGCGCGCATCTCGTTGACGGTTTCGACGACGCCTTCGCCCGGCACGATCGACCTGAGATCGGCAACGATGGTGGCGCGTCGCCCAAGCGTCGCCCCATCCGGCTTCGGCATGGCAAGACCGGACATGATGCCTCCCGCTTGGCAAATAGGCAGACTGGTAAAAGCTTTTTACCAATTTGCCGCAGTGCTTGCAAATGATGCTTTAGGCCCAGGCACGCACGGCCGCACGCGCACCTTCCCGCGCGTCAATCTGACGCTGGCAAATGGACAGATGGTTCCGGACTATTCGCCGGCGTGGCCTGCCGGCTCGCCGTGCAGGCGCTGCACCCGGCGCACGCCCCACCAGACCAGCAGCACGGCGACCGGCACGGATGCGGCCGTGACCACTTCCGGCGCAAAGGCATGGCCGAAGAAGGAGGCGCCCTTGGCGAGATAGCCGATCAGCCCGACGACATAATAGGACACCGCCGCCACCGACAGACCTTCGACGGTCTGCTGCAGGCGCAGTTGCAGGCGGGCGCGGTTGTTCATCGAGGCGAGCAGGTCGCGGTTCTGCTTCTCCACCTCGACATCGACCCAGGTGCGCAGCAGCGTGGTGGCGCGCGTCAGCTTGCGCGACAGGTTGGCCTGCCGCTCCTCGACCGAACGGCAGGTGCGCATGGCCGGCGCGACGCGGCGCTGCAGGAAACCGGCCCAGGTGTCGTAGCCCGGCACCACCTCCTCATCGAGCGCCTCCAGGCGCTCCGTGACGATGCCGTCATAAGCGCGGCTGGCACCGAAGCGATAGAGACTGGAAGCGGCATCCGCTTCCAGTTCGGCGGCAAGTTCGGTCAGGTCGGCGAGCAAGGTCTGGCTGTCGCGGGTTTCTGCTGCCTTCATCTCGCGGGTAATGACGGCGAGCTTGTCTTCTATACGGCGCACGCGTGCCGACAGCGACAGCGCCAGCGGCAGGCCGAGCATGGCCAGCGTCCGGTAGGTCTCGATGTCGAGCAGGCGCTGCGACAGCGCGCCGGTGCTGGCCGCGGTCAGCGAACGGTTCAGCACCAGGACGCGGGTCAGCCCGTCACCGTCCTGGCGGAAATCGGCGACGATGGCGGCGGCACCCCGTTCCACCAGCGAGAAACACAGGCTGGTGGGATCGAAACTGTCGAGCAGCTTCTCGTTGGCGGCGGTCCAGTTGCGGATCTCCAGCCGAATGCCGGAAATCACCGTGCCGGGCGGCGAGAAGCCATTGCCGAACGGCGTGTCCTCATGCGCGCGCCCGCTCTCGTCGAGCGGCCCTTCCCACAGATAGGTCGAGAACTCGGTGTGACGCTCCCAGCGCAGCGAACCCTTGCCCCACTTCATGGCATGGAGGCGCGCCTGACTGCCGGGTGCCGCGATGCCAAGGCGGCGCGAAAGTTCGGACAGCACGGCGTGGTCGACGCTGGTGCCACCCTCGGTCATGAAGGAAAGCTGGATCAGGACACGTGGCGTCTCGACCAGCGGGTGCGGGCGGGCATGCACCTCGCCGAGCGCGCTCGGGCGGCCCTCATGCGCGGGAAAGCCCAGCACGCTGCCGATGGCACGCGGCCGGAATTCGAGATTGGACTGGTCGTCCGACACGGCAGTTCCCCCAGGTTCCGAGCCCTGTCTTTTGCAAAGCTCTAGGAGCAATCCGGAGCTATGACAACGAAAAGTCCGGGCGACAGGCCGTCAAAGCGACCGTCATCGCTTCGCGTTTGAACACCAAATTGGATAGATTAATTGACCAGTTCGCGTGATTGCCGCTATTCTGGGCTACAGAAGCTTTTTCTCGGGCACTCCCTTGGGCGACATCTTTTCCCGCATCGATCATTCGCGCACCGCCGAC
Organism: Mesorhizobium sp. NPDC059025; assembly: GCF_042739655.1. Lineage (NCBI taxonomy): Bacteria > Pseudomonadati > Pseudomonadota > Alphaproteobacteria > Hyphomicrobiales > Phyllobacteriaceae > Mesorhizobium > Mesorhizobium sp. NPDC059025. The sequence continues at coordinate 65,382 of NZ_JBHYIM010000014.1, forward strand.
GAGGTGGTGGCGCAGATCGAGGCCCTGATCCTGGAAGGCGTGCTGCGCCCGGCCGACCGGCTGCCGGGTGAACGCGACCTCGCGCGCCAGTTCGAGGTGTCGCGGCCGATCCTGCGCGATGCGCTGAAAGCGCTGGAGACACGCGGCCTGCTGACGACGCGGCACGGCGGCGGCACCCATGTCGCCGACGTGATCGGCCAGGTGTTCTCCAAGCCGGTGATGGAGTTGATCTCCTCCCACCGCAAAGCCGCCGCCGACTATCTTGAATACCGCCGCGAGATCGAGGGCGTCGCCGCCGAATATGCGGCCCGGCGCGCAACACCGGACGACCTTGCCCTGCTCGACCGCATCATGGCGCGCATGGACGAAGCGCACCGCACCGGAGACTTCCAGCACGAAGCCGACATCGACGTCGAGTTCCACAACGCCGTCGGCGAGTGCGCGCACAACATCATCCTGCTCCACACCTTGCGCTCCTGCTACCGCCTGCTGTCGGAAGGCGTGTTCCAGAACCGGCTGCTGGTCTTCACCCTGCCCGGCGCGCGCGACGAACTGCTGGCGCAGCACCGCGCCATCCATGCCGCCGTCACATCGGGCAACCCGGCGGCGGCACGAAAGGCGGCGATGGACCATATCACCTATGTCGAACGCTCCATGGTGGAAGCCGAACGCAGCGGCGACTGGCAACGCGTGTCGCGGCTTCGGCTGAAACAGCGCGGCGGGGACGCGAAACAGCGTGACGGGGAACCCGGCCGCAGGCGCAACGAAACGGACGCGGCGGCACGCGAAACCGGGAAAGCGGAATGAGCATGCTTCTGACAATCGACGATCTCAAGAACCAGGCGCGCCGGCGCGTGCCGAGGATGTTCTTCGACTACGCCGATTCCGGCGCGTGGACGGAGAGCACCTACCGCGCCAACGAAGAGGACTTCGGCAAGATCAAGCTGCGCCAGCGCGTGCTGGTCGACATGGCCAACCGGTCGCTCGCCTCGACCATGATCGGAGAGACCGTCTCGATGCCGGTGGCGCTGGCGCCGACCGGCTCGACCGGCATGCAGCATGCCGATGGCGAGATGCTGGCCGCACAGGCGGCCGAAGAGTTCGGCGTGCCGTTCACGCTGTCGACCATGAGCATCTGCTCGATCGAGGACGTCGCCTCGGTGACCAAGAAGCCGTTCTGGTTCCAACTCTATGTGATGCGCGACAAGGATTTCGTGCTCAACCTGATCGACCGGGCCAAGGCGGCCAGATGTTCGGCGCTGGTGCTGACGCTTGACCTGCAGATCCTGGCGCAGCGCCACAAGGATGTGCGCAACGGCCTGTCGGCCCCGCCGCGATTGACCCTGCCGAACCTGATCGACATGGCGATCCGGCCCGGCTGGTGCCTCGGCATGCTCGGCACCAAACGCCGCACCTTCCGCAACATCGTCGGCCATGTGAAGGGCGTCGGCGATCTTGCCTCGCTGTCGTCCTGGACGAACGAGCAGTTCGACCAGACCCTGTCGTGGGACGACGTCGAATGGATCCGCCAGCGCTGGGGCGGCAAGCTGATCCTGAAAGGCATCCTCGACAAGGAAGACGCGGTGCTGGCGGCCAAGACTGGCGCCGATGCCATCATCATCTCCAACCATGGCGGCCGCCAGCTCGACGGCGCCCCCTCCTCCATCGCGGTACTGGAAGAGATCGTCGACACTGTCGGCGACCGCATCGAGGTCCACATGGATGGCGGTATTCGTTCCGGGCAAGATGTGCTGAAGGCGCTGTGCCTCGGCGCAAAGGGCACCTATATCGGCCGTCCGTTCCTCTACGGGCTTGGGGCGGCCGGAAAGAAAGGCGTCACGCTGGCGCTGGAGATCATCCGCAAGGAGCTCGACCTGACGCTGGCGCTGTGCGGCAAGCGCGACATCAAGGATGTCGGCAAGCACATGCTTTACCGCTAGCGCACTTCCGCTATCTTCAAACTACCGAGCCGAAACGCTATCTTGCTGTCTTGGCGCATCCCGGTCCGAATATCTCTGATCAGCAGTGGCCTCCCAGGCGCTGACTTGCTAGGGTCTCGATGGGCAATGGAGACATGCTGATGGGGCGAATAGACTTCGTGTTTCGTAAGCTGGCTTGGATGGCCAACTCAGGCTCGTCACATCACGAAGCGCGGTTTGAAAAGGCGCAGGCCTTCTTGAAACCAAAGACAAAAAAAGGTCGTGAACGCCGCGATGCATTCTTCGAAAAATACCGCGGCCAAGTGCGCGGCAGCGCGCTCGTGCTCGTAGATAACGAAGGCAACCGGAGCGTCATCTAACGAAGCGTCACAAAGCCTCCCGCCGAAGAATCGTTATCTCCCTTTTGCCGCATCCTTGTCCAAAAGTTCCGCGACTTTCGCTTTGCTGACCTTCGGTTCGGGATCATAATTCAGCGCTCCCGAACCCATCTGAAAGCAGCTTCTCCTTTGACCGACGGTATCCATTTCCTCGACGCCCGCGCGCCGGACGGCATGCGCCTTTACGCCATCGGCGACGTGCATGGTCGGCTCGACCTGCTGTCCGGCATGCACCGGACCATTGCCGCCGAAATCGAGCGCGACCGGCCGACCGACTGGCGCATCATCCATCTCGGCGACTATGTCGACCGCGGCCCGGACTCGAAAGGCGTCATCGATTTCCTGATCACCGCGCAGCAGCGCGATCCACGCATCATCGCGCTGGCCGGCAACCACGATATCGGCTTCCGCGACTTCCTGGCCATGCCGGACGCCGATGGGCTGTTCGCGCGCTATGGCGGCCGCGAGACGGCACTGTCCTACGGCGTGGCGATCGACTTCGCCGATCCGGCCTCGCTCGAACAAGGCTGGAAGGATCTCGTCAGCGCGGTGCCGCCCGAGCAGAAACAGTTCCTGCACGACCTGCCCTATTCGGTTTCGTTCGGTGATTTCTTCTTCTGCCACGCCGGCGTGCGTCCCGGCATCGCGCTCGACCGGCAGGCGCATGACGACCTGATCTGGGTCCGCTCCATCTTCCTCGATCATCCCGGGCTTTACGAAAAGGTCATCGTGCACGGCCACACGCCGCAGTCGGAAGCCGAGCTGATGCCCAACCGCGTCAATGTCGACACCGCCGCCTACCAGAGCGGCAGGCTGACGGCACTGGTCGTCGATGGTGCGGACAAGCGGATAGTGACTGAAGCCGCGTAGCCTTTTCCTGCCCCCTCACCGGATCATCGGGTAGCACGGTGTTCCCTTCTCCCCTTGTGGGAGAAGGTGGCCGAGCCCCGGCGGCTTTGCCGCCTCATTCAGTTTCCGGAAAACATGATCCTTGGCCTTGCCGATTGCCGCATCCAGATCATCACCCAAGGCCAGCCCGGCAGCGATGGCGCTGGCCAGCATGCAGCCGGTGCCGCGCATGCTGGTATCAAGACGGGACGCCTCGAAGCGTGACGGTTTCTGGCCAGCGCGCAGGAGAAGGTCGACTGAACGATCGCCTTCGGCATGACCGCCCTTGACCAACAAGGCTGCAACGCCGCTTTCGAACAGCGACCCCGCTTGTCCAATGATGCCAGCCTCGTCTGTCGCAACCGGTTTGCCGCTCAGCAGCGCCAGTTCAGGCAGATTGGGCGTGACGAGCGTGCACAGTGGCATCAGCCGGCGTTTCAGCACCTCGACCGCATCCATTGGCAGCAGCGCGCGGCCTGATGTCGAGGCCAGGACAGGATCGAGTACCACCGGCAGCGGCAGGCGGCTGGCCAATACGGAAGCAACGGTGGTTACGGCATCCACACTGCCCAGCATGCCGATCTTGACCGCGGCTATCGCGTTGGAAGCAAAGGCGGCGCGCATTTGCGCGGCGATCAGGTCGGGCGGCATCTGCTCGACCCGCTCGACGGCGCCGTGGGTCTGCACGGTCACGGCGGTGACCGTGAGGCAGGCGCGCAGGCCGAACGTCGCGACCGTCTCGACGTCGCGCGCAATGCCGGCGCCGCCGCTGGAGTCCGTACCGGCGGCGACCAGCACATGCCGGTCGGGCGTCACCGCCATGATGCCGTGGCCGCCAGCCATTCGCGGGTACGCGCCTCCGGATCGGCATTGCGGGTGATGTCGGTGACGACGGCGGCACTGTCGGCACCTTGCGCGAAGACACCCGGGATGCGCTCGACGGTCAATCCGCCGATGGCGACGAGGGGCAATTCACCCGCCCGGCGTTTCCATTCGGCGATGCGGTCGAGGCCTTGCGGTGCCCATTTCATGGCCTTCAGGATGGTTGGATAGACCGGGCCCAACGCGACATAGTCGGGCTCGGCCGCCAGTGCGGTTTCCAGTTCAGGATGATCGTGCGTGCTCAAGCCCAGTTTCAACCCGGCCCGGCGGATCGCCCCGACATCGGCTTCGGCCAGATCCTCCTGGCCGAGATGGACGAAGTCGCAGCCCTCGTCGATGGCGAGTCGCCAGTAGTCGTTGACGACGAGCTGGCAGCCATGGCGTTCGCAGATTGCCCTGGCGGCACGGATTTCGGCGCGTAGCGCCTCGGCGGGCATGTCCTTGACGCGCAGTTGCAACAGCTTCACGCCAAGCGGCACCAGCCGCTCGATCCAGGCGGCGGAATCGACGATGAGGTAGAACGGGTCGAGTTTCATGAGAAGGCTGCCATGCCGATGACGGGGGTGGAGGGAACGGCCATGTCGCGCGGTTCGAGCGGACCGGCAAGGCAGGCTTCCCGCCCTGCCTCGATCGCCTTGCCGAAGGCGCCTGCCATCGCCACCGGATCGCCCGCCCTGGCGACGGCGGTGTTGAGCAGCACGGCGTCGTAGCCGAGTTCCATGACTTCGGCCGCGTGCGACGGGCGGCCGATGCCGGCATCGACGATCAGCGGCACATTTGGGAAATGCCCGCGCAGCGAGCGCAGTGCATCGACATTCTGCGGCCCGCGCGCCGAACCGATCGGCGCGCACCACGGCATCAGCAGTCTGCAGCCGGCTTCCAGCAATCGTTCGGCCACGACCAGGTCGTCGGTAGTGTAGGGAAACACCTCGAAGCCATCATCGCTCAGGATGCGTGCCGCCTCGACGAGGCCGAACACATCCGGCTGCAAGGTGTCGTGGTTGCCGATGACCTCCAGCTTGATCCAGTTGGTTGCAAAGACCTCGCGCGCCATCTGCGCCGTGGTGACGGCCTCCTTCACCGAATGACAGCCGGCGGTGTTGGGCAGCACGCGCACGCCGAGTGACTGGATCAGAGACCAGAACTGCCCGCCGGTCCTGCCGCCGGCGCTTTCGCGACGCAGCGACACCGTCACGATCTCGGTCTTCGCAGCCTTGACCGCATCGGCCATGATCGCCGGCGACGGATAAAGTGCGGTGCCAAGCAGCAGGCGCGACGAGAACTGCTGTCCATAGAGTTCGAGCATGGCTTCACCCTCCTTTCATCGGCGACAGGATTTCGATGCAATCGCCATCGGCGATCCGGCAGGTCTCGCGTTCCCTCGCCGGCACCACTTCGCCGTTGAGCGCCGTTGCCAGCCAGCCGCCTGCATAGTCGAGTTCGGCGAGCAGGCCCGCCAGCGTGCCGGCGTCGACCTCGCGGCTTTCGCCGTTAATGATGAGCCGCATCGGCAAGCTCCCTTTGCGAATTGAAGATCAGTTCGGACGCCTGCCGTGCCATTGCCGGCGCCAGCAGAAAGCCGTGGCGGTAGAGGCCGTTGATCGAGACCCGGTTTGCGTCGCGGCTGACGCGCGGCAGGTTATCGGCGAAGGCTGGACGCACGCCGACACCGGCCTCGACGATCTCGGCTTCGCCGAAAGCCGGGTGCAGCGCGTAGGCGGCGCCGAGCAGTTCCATCATCGAACGCGCGGTGACCGGTTCATTGGCGTCGCTTTCGATCATCGTCGCGCCGACCATGAACAGGTGATCGGCGCGCGGCACGACATAGACGGGGAAGCGCGGGTGCAGCAGCCGGACGGGGCGCGCCAGCGAGACATCGGGCGCATGCAGCAGGAGCATCTCGCCGCGCACGCCGCGCAGTCCCGGGACGCTTGCTGCGATGCCGGTGCAGTCGGCCTCGATGTCGACGGTTTCCGGAACCCGCACCGCGCCATAGCCGAATTCGAAGCGCACGCCCATGCCGACCAGCCTGTCCTTGAGCGCAATCAGGGCACGACGAGGATCGAGATGCGCTTCCTCGCCGAAGAACAGCCCGCGCCGGAACCGGCCGGCAAGATCCGGTTCGAGTGCGGCAACGGCCTCTTCGCCGATCGCCGAAAACCCGGCCGTGCGTCGCGCGAAACGGTCGAGCTCGCCCGCGTCCCGCGCCGGAGCCACCACCAGCGTGCCGGCGCGCACGACATGCCCCGGCAGCACGGCATCCCACCAGTCGAGCGCCAGGCGGCCGAGCGTCACGACCGCCTCCTCCGCGCTCTCGCGCTCGCACCAGGGCGCCAGCATGCCGCCGGCAGCCCAGGACGCGCTGCCGGCAAGGCGATGCCGCTTTTCGATGACGGTGACGTCGGCGCCACGCGACGCCAGCTCGAGGGCCAGCGTCAGCCCGGCGACGCCGGCTCCCTTGACCAGCGCTTTCATGGCTGGTCGGCCCCCGCCTCCGATGCTTCGAAGGAAGCAGCCACATCGACGGTGTCGACGGAATCGAGCGGCAGGTAGAGATCGCCACCGACGCGGAACTTTTCCGCCATCGCCGCCATGCCCTCCTTCTGCGCTTCGGCACGGATGTCGTGGGAGATGCGCATGGAGCAGAATTTCGGCCCGCACATGGAGCAGAAATGCGCCACCTTGTGCGCTTCCTTGGGCAAGGTCTCGTCGTGGAACGCACGCGCGGTTTCGGGATCGAGCGAGAGGTTGAACTGATCCTCCCAGCGGAACTCGAAGCGTGCGCGTGACAGAGCGTCGTCCCTAACCTTGGCGGCGGGATGGCCCTTGGCGAGGTCGGCGGCGTGGGCGGCGATCTTGTAGGTGATGACGCCGACCTTCACGTCGTTGCGGTCGGGCAGGCCGAGATGCTCCTTCGGCGTCACGTAGCAGAGCATGGCGGTGCCGAACCAGCCGATCATCGCGGCGCCGATGCCGCTGGTAATGTGGTCGTAGCCCGGCGCGATGTCCGTGGTGAGCGGCCCGAGCGTGTAGAATGGCGCCTCACCGCAGACGGCGAGCTGCTTGTCCATGTTCTCCTTGATCTTGTGCATCGGCACATGGCCGGGACCTTCGATCATCACCTGGCAATCCCTGGCCCAGGCGATCTGCGTCAACTCGCCCAGCGTCTCCAACTCGGCGAACTGCGCCGCATCGTTGGCGTCGGCGATCGAGCCTGGCCGCAGCCCGTCGCCCAGCGAGAACGACACGTCATAGGCGCGACAGATATCGCAGATCTCCTCGAAGTGCTCGTAGAGGAAGCTTTCCCTGTGATGGTAGAGGCACCACTTGGCCATGATCGAGCCGCCGCGGCTGACGATGCCGGTGACGCGGTCGACGGTGAGCGGAATGTAGGGCAGCCGCACGCCGGCATGGATGGTGAAATAATCCACCCCCTGCTCCGCCTGCTCGATCAGCGTGTCGCGAAACACCTCCCAGCTGAGGTCCTCGGCAACGCCGCCGACCTTTTCCAGTGCCTGGTAGAGCGGCACGGTGCCGATCGGCACCGGTGAATTGCGCAGGATCCAGTCGCGGATGTTGTGGATGTTGCGGCCGGTGGAAAGGTCCATCACCGTGTCGGCGCCCCAGCGGGTCGCCCAGACCATCTTTTCCACTTCCTCGGCCATGGACGAGGTGACGGCCGAGTTGCCGATGTTGGCGTTGATCTTGACCAGGAAATTGCGGCCGATGATCATCGGCTCGGCTTCCGGATGGTTGATGTTGGCCGGGATGATGGCGCGACCACGCGCCACCTCGTCGCGCACGAATTCCGGCGTGACATAGTCGGGAACCGCCGCGCCGAAACTCTCGCCGTCGCGCTGCAGTTTGGTGTGCACCGCCTGGCGGCCGAGGTTCTCGCGGATGGCGATGAATTCCATTTCCGGCGTGATGATGCCGGCGCGCGCATAAGCGAGCTGGGTGACGGCGCGTCCGTCCCTGGCCCGGAACGGCTGGTTGCGCACCGGGAATTCCGGCGTCAGCCGCTCGCCGGAGACGAAGCCATTGTCCTCCGGCTTGACCAGGCGGCCCTCGTAGCGCTCGACATCGCCGCGCGCCACGACCCATTCCTCGCGCAGGCGCGGCAGGCCGCGCTCGATATCGGTCTGCACGCTGATGTCGGTGTAGGGGCCGGAGGAATCATAGACCGTGACGGGTGGCTCGCCGGCGGTGGGATGCACGGAAATTTCGCGCATCGGCACGCGCAGGCCGGGATGGATGACGCCCGGCTTGTAGACCTTGCGCGATGCCGGCAATTCGCCAACGGTGACGGTCGGGGTATGGATATTCATGAGCGAGCCTCCTCGAGTGACGGAGACCCAGTTCGCGCATGAGGAGGAAGTGACGCTTCGCTGAATGGAATACGGGCATTCTTGCCCGAAACCGAAGCCGAAAAATGCCGGCCCGCGAAGTGTTCCCACCGTCCCTACGCCAGTATGAACTGGATCAGGTTCAACGGGTCACTGCGCGTTACAGCAGTATCTCAGCCCCTTGTCGGGACCCCCCTGGTGAGCCTCAAGGGTGGACCTCAAGCAGGCTTTTTGTCAACAGGGGTTTGAGCAGAAGGCAAGAGGACGCCAGCGCTGGACGCCCTCGGCCTTTGCGCGAAATGCGATCAGCTGAACCGGCGTTCCGCTCCATTTCCTTGTTTTGTCGTGCGATCTCAATCCGAAAGGTCTGCTACTTTTCGAGATCGTGCCCTAGGGCAAACGAAGGTTGTTTCCCTGCGCATCGAACACGTGCGGGGCTGTGGAAAAGGACAGCGGCAGCGTGTCGCCGGAACGAACCGCCGTGCGCTCCTGCGCCGGCACGATCAGCGCGGTGCCGTCCGGGGCCACGGCATAGATGAGCGTGGACCCGCCCAGATTTTCGGTGATTTCCACCCTGGCGCTGAACACCGGATTCGCGGCATCGATCCTGATGGCTTCCGGACGCAGGCCGAGCGTGACCTGGCTGCCCGTTTCCAGCGGCCGTGCAAACGGCCCGGGAATGGATTGCGGTCGCGAGAAAGCCGGGCAAGCGACCTGCATCCCATCCGCCGAAATGCTTTCCACCTTGCCGGACAACAGGGTCATTCGCGGGCTGCCTATGAAGCCGGCAACGAAGAGATTGGCCGGATTGTCGTAGAGGTCGATGGGGGTGCCGATCTGTTCCACCAGGCCGCCACGCAGGACGACAATCCTGTCCGCGAGCGTCATGGCCTCGACCTGATCGTGCGTGACGTAGATCATGGTCGCCCCGATCTCGCGATGGATCTTGGCGATCTCGACACGCATCTGGGTGCGCAGCTCGGCGTCCAGATTGGAGAGAGGCTCGTCGAACAGGAATATCTTGGGCTTGCGCACGATGGCGCGGCCGATGGCGACACGCTGGCGCTGGCCGCCGGAGAGTTGCTTCGGCCTGCGGTCGAGCAGCGGCTCGATCTGCAGGATGCGGGCGGCCTCCGCGACACGCGCCTTGATCTCGGCCTTCGGCACCTTGTTGATCTGCATGCCGAAGGCGATGTTGTCGAAGACCGACATGTGCGGGAACAGCGCGTAGGACTGGAACACCATCGCGACATGGCGATCGGCCGGATCGGCATGGGTCAGATCCTCGCCGTCGATCGAGATCGTGCCCTCGCTGGTCTCCTCGAGGCCGGCGATCATGCGAAGCAGGGTCGACTTGCCGCAACCCGAGGGGCCGACGAAGACGACGAACTCACCCTTCCCGGCCTCGATCGACACTCCCTTGACGACCTGAAGGGAGCCGAACTGCTTGGTGACGTGATCGATCCTGAGAAAGGTCATGGGGTCGAACTGCTGCTCCGGTTGTTTTGCGAATTGCCCGCGATGCGGCGCCGCTCAGCCGCGTGCCCATGCGGGCAGCCAATCGCCATGCGCCGCGATCAGCCTGTCGACGAGGGTCCATATCTGGTCGAGATCGAGCTCGGCCGCGGTGTGCGGATCCATCATCGCCGCATGGTAGATATGGTCGCGGTTTTCGGTCGTCAGCGCCCGGACGGTGAGTTCCTGCACGTTGATGTTGGTGCGGATGAGCGCCGTCAGTTGTGGCGGCAGATCGCCGACGACGGTTGGCTGGATACCGTTTGCATCGACGAGGCAAGGCACTTCCGCGACACAATTGGCCGGCAGCGAAGTGATCGAGCCGTTGTTGCGCTGATTGCCGTAGATGATCGACGGCTCGCCGGTCCAGACCGAATTCATGATCGAGGAGGCGTATTCGTGGCTCTCCTTGATGTCGATCGTGCCGGCGCCTTTCAATGTCTTGGATTCCTCCTTCCAGCGGGCGATCTGCTCGACACAGCGTTTCGGATATTCATCGAGCGGGATGCCGAATTTCTCGATGAGGTCGGCACGGCCGTCCTTGATGAAATAGGGCGTGTATTCCGCGAAGTGCTCGGAGCTTTCGGTGACGAAATAGCCGAGCCGCGTCAGCATTTCATAGCGGACCCTGTTCGGACAGCGCGGGTTCCAGTGGCTTGGTTTCGGGAAGCGCCCTTCGCGATAGCCCTGCACGAGGTCGGGATAGAGGTTGCGATGGCTGCCGTCCGCCTGGCGATGTTCGAAGGTGAGGAAGAACGCCATGTGGTTGATGCCCGCGGCGCGGTAGCGGATTTCCGAAACCGGGATATCGAGATCGCGCGCCAGTTCATAGGCAGTGCCCTGAACGGAATGGCACAGCCCCACCTGCCGGATCGAAGGATATTTCTCGGCGATCGCCCATGTGTTGATCGCCATCGGATTCACATATTGCAGCAGGATCGCGTCGGGGCAGACCTGCAGCATGTCCTCGCAGATGGCCCACAGATGCGGCACGGTGCGCAGGCCGCGCATGATGCCACCGACGCCGAGCGTGTCGGCGATGGTCTGGCGCAGGCCGAATTGCCTGGGGACCTCAAAGTCGGTCACGGTGCAAGGTTCGTAGCCGCCGATCTGGAAGGCGACGACGACGAAATCCGCCCCTTCCAGGGCCTTGCGCTGGTTGGAGTGAGTTTCAATGGTCGCATTGGCGCCAAGCGCCTGCACGAGCTTGCCGGCGACGACCTCGCTTTCCTGCAGCCGCTCGGGATTGATGTCCATCAGCGCGATCACAGCATTCTTGAGCGCGGGGCGATACAGCACATCGCCGATGATGTTCTTCATGAAAACGGTGGAGCCGGCTCCGATGAACGTGATCTTTGGGCGTCGCATTGCGGGTTCTCGATAAGATGAGGGGGATTGTGAAGGGTCCTCCGGCGTCCGGAAAGAACGCCGGAGGAAGATCCTGCCGCGGGAGGAAGCGCGTCAGGAGTTGGAGGCTCGGTACCGGTCCGGCTTCATTGTCGGAGCGTGATCTTATCCGAAAACCGGGTTCCACTTTTCGGGATCACGCTCAGAGCATGCCATTCGCCTGGTCGTTGGCTTCCTTGAGGACGGCCGCCGGATCGCCCTTGCCAAGCAGGATGTTCTCGATGGCCGTCGTCAGGATCGCCGAAATCTCCGAGGCGCGATCCGAGATGGGGAACGGGAAAGTGGTTTCCGGCGTTGCCAGTTGGACGAAGGCAGACACATCAAGTCCCTTTGCCTTATGGGCTTCCTCGGCCGCTTTTGCTGCTTCGGGACGAGCCGGGAAAACGACCCCGGATTTGCCGACGATGGTCTGGCAGTCCGATCCGCCGAGATATTTCACCCATTTCCAGGCTTCGTCCTTGTGCTGGGATCCGGACCAGATGCTGTCGGACAGACCGTTGAACATCGAGCGGCGGCCTTCAGGCCCCTGCGGCAGCGGCGCAAAGCCGAACTCGGCCTTGGAGGTGTCGCGATAGGAGGAGATGTTCCACGAGCCATCCGGAACGATGGCGGCCTTGCCAGCCGCGAAGATCGCGGTCGCGTTCAGCCTGCCGGTCTGTTCCTGGCTGAGCGCGTAGCCCTTCTTCAAGGCCAGGTCGCGCATCCAGGTCAGCGTTTCGACAAGCGCCGGGCTGTCATAACCATATTGTTTGCCCCACGGCTTATCGATCGGCTTGAAGCCGTCGGAGACAGCCAGGAAGCTCCATTGCGTCTGGCCGTAGCCATCCACAGTGTTGGTTGCCCAGCCATAGACGGCAACCCTGGACTTGTCGAAACCGGCTTCGTTACCGCGCTTGCCGTTCTGGTCCACGCTGAGGCGCGCAACGACCTTTTCGAGGGAACCGCCGTCTTTCGGGTTCCAGGTGAGGTTCCTGAGCTCCTCCTCGCTGACACCGGCATCAGCGACCATCTTCTTGTTGTAGACGAGGGCAATCGTGTCCCAGTCCTTCGGCAGACCGTATTGCCGGTCGTCCTTGTTCCAGCTTTCGGCGAGACCGGGCAGATAGGCCTTCATGTCAACCTTGTCGGCCGCGATGCGGTCCGACAGGTCATCCATCACCCCGTTCGCCAGGAATTCCGGGAAACGGCTGAGATGGTTGACGAACACGTCCGGCGCGGTGCCGGCGACAAAGGACGTGCTCAGCGTGGTCCAGTAATTGTCCCAGCTGTCTTGCTTGATGTTGATCTTGATGCCGGGATTTTCAGCCTCGAACCTGTCCGCGCACTGGCGATAGACGGGCGCCTGGTTGGCGTCCCACATGGCATAGTTCAGGGTCACGTCCTCTGCCCGGGCAAACGAGGGTGCGAGCGTGGTCAACGCGGTTGCGGCGGCAAGAACGCCTGTCAGGTTTTTTCTCATTGTCTCTCCTCCACTTTATGACCTCACGACTGGCCGGCTATTTCAGGCCGCTCGTCTGGAGCGACTCCACGATCTGCCGGCCGAAAATGATGAGCATGGCGATGACGGGCAGGATCGACAGCATGATCGCCGCCATCAGCCCGCTCCAGTCTGGATTGCCCCTGCCCGTCTGGCTCATGAAATCCGACAGCGCGACCGCCATGACGCGAACGCCGGGATCGCGCCCGACCAGGAAGGGCCAGAAGAACTCGTTCCAGGAATTGATCGACAAAAGGATCGCCAGCGTGGCGATCGGCCCCTTCTGGATCGGCAGTGCGATGCGCCAGAAGATCTGAAACTGGGAAGCCCCTTCCAGCCGCGCCGCTTCATCGAGTTCCTTCGGCGCCGACAGGAAGAACTGGCGCAGGAAAAACACCGCAAAGGGCGTCATCAGGATCGTCGGGGCAACCAGCCCGGCAAAGCTGTTCAGGAGACCGAGCTGCTTGATGAGGACGAAGTTCGGGATGAACAGCACCACGCTGGGGATCATGGTGGCGGCCAGGAAAGCGAAGAACAGCTTGTTGCGGCCCGGGAAATTCATGCGGGCAAAGGCGTAGCCGGCGAGCGCCGAAAAGAAGATCTGCCCCGTGACCGTGAGCGCGGTGTAGATGACGCTGTTTCGCAACGCCAGCATGAAGTCGATCGGCGAGGCACGGAAGGCCGACAGCTCGATCGTCGAGGGCAGGCCCATCACGCGCAGGAAGTTCCCGGGCGTGTAGGCGTTCGGCAGCAGGCTCGAAGCGCTGGTATAGACATCGGCCGGATAGGTGAGGCCGATCTTGAGCGCCATCCACAGCGGCAGCAACGATATGAAAACGAACAGGGCAAGGACGGGATAACCCAGGACGGCCTGCGGGGTGAGCTTCTTCATCGCAGGCCTCAATCCAGATCCGACTGATCTGCCCGCAACACCCGCATCTGCAGCAGCGTGATGAGGATCAGCGTGACAAACAGCACGACGGAAATCGCCGATGCGTACCCCATCTTGTTGAATTTGAAGGCATTCTCGTAGATGTACCAGAGAATGACGCGGGTCGAATTGGACGGTCCGCCCGCTGTCGCGACAGCGACGACGTCGAAGACCTGAAACGAACCGATGAGGCTGGTCACCACGACGAAGGCCAGCACCGGGCGCAGCAGCGGCAGGGTGATGCGCCGGAACATCGTCCACTCACCTGCCCCTTCAAGCCTGGCCGCCTCGTAGAGATGGGCGGGAATCGCCTGCAGGCCGGCATAGAACAGCAGCGCGGTCAGGCCCGTGTGCCGCCAGGTGGAGATGGCGGCCACCGACACCATCGCCTGATCCGGAGAGGCAAGAAATCCCTGCGGTCCGGCACCGAAGAAGGTGAGGAATGCGTTCACGAGCCCCAGGATCGGGTCCAGCATCATCATCCAGACCAGTGCTGCGACCACATTGGAAATCAGATAGGGCGCGATGATGATCGCCCGCAGCCAGACGGCACGCGCCAGCCGGTCCGAAAGCACTGCCAGCAGCAGCCCGAGCACGGTCTGCAGCGGAATGTTGTAGAGGACGTAGGCGAACGTCACCCTGGCCGAATGCCAGAAATTCGCGTCCGAAAGCAGCGTCGCATAATTGCCGAGCCCGACGAATTTCGGGGCGCGCATGAGGTTCCAGTCGGTCAGGCTGATCTCGACGGCGCGAAGTGTCGGCAACAGGTAGAAGATCAGGAAACCGAGAAACGCCGGGGCGACGAACAGATAGCCGACCAGGGCCTCCTTCCGCCGCCTCTGGCGTAGCGACACAGTCCTCGCACGTCCCGACATACGATCTCCACCCAATCGATCATTACACGTGTTAGCCTCCATGAATTTTCATTCCTAACACGTGTTAGTAATGGATAATGATGAAAACCTGTTGTTGTCAAGCCGCGTCTGCGGTTGTAGGTCATGGCAAGGGCGAAGCGACTGAACGCGCTGATGAAAAATCAGCACGACACGAGCGGCCGGAGGCAGAAGATGAATTCCAGCCGTGTGACCAGTCATGACGTGGCGCGCCGCGCCGGCGTATCGCGTGCGACGGTGTCGCTGGTGCTGAACCGCTCGGAAAGCGTGGTCCTCAGCAAGGAAACCCGCGAACGCGTGATGCAGGCCGCGGCGGAACTCGGCTACAAGCCCAATTCAGCCGGGCGCATGCTGGTGAGCGGCTTGACCGAAACCATAGGGCTGGTGGTCTCGGATCCCTCGATCCTGCTGGTCGACCAGTATATTCCGCAGGTTCTCTACGGCATCGAAAAGGCCAACCGCGAAATGGGCTTCCATGTCCTGGTCGAGGGGCTGGAGGCCCATGGCAAAGGCGGCGCCTATGACAATCTGGTGGAATCGCGGCGCATCGACGGGCTGATCGTTGTCAACCCACGCGCCGGCGACGAAGCGCTGATCTCCCTGATCGACAAGAATTTCCCGGTCGTCCTCGTCGGCTCGGTACGCCACCCTTCAGAGGTCTCGGTAACCTTCAGCACGCGCGGGGCGATCAAGGCTGCCGTCGACCATGTCGCCGGCCTCGGCCACAAGCGGATCGGTGCCATAACCTTCTCTCCACGCGGTTTCGTGGCGACCGATGCGCGATTGAGAGCGCTCGAGCGCAGCCTGCAGGAGCATGGGCTTTCGCTGGACGACGATGCGGTGCAGGAGGGCGACTTCAGCGCCGAAAGCGGCCACGCCGCTGCAACCGCGCTGCTGCGGCGCCGCCCGGACATCACAGCGCTTTTTGCGGGCAACGACACGATTGCCATCGGCGTGCTCAACGCGGCACAGGAGATGGGCCGCCGCGTTCCGGACGACCTTTCCATTGTCGGCTTCGACGACCTGCCATTCGCGCGATGGCTGACGCCGCCCTTGACCACGATCAAGACGGAGGGCGTGCGGCAGGGAACGATCGCCGCCCAGATGCTGTTCGCGCGACTGAACCACCGGCCGCTGGAAAGCAACCGTGTACGGCTCGAGCCGGAACTGGTGGTGCGCCGTTCGACGGCGCCTGCACCATCATAGGATTTTCAGGAAAAATGCGCCGGAGCCTGCGAAGCCATCGGCTCGATCCAGGCACCGAAGCGCCTGGACGCACCACCGGCCATGCTTTCGGCCGGGAACGAGCCTGGAAGGCCGGTCAGTGCGAGGCGGAGACGACGCCGTAGCCGTCGACGGCGAGGTGGTTGTTGGCTGCGTCGGCCGAGTAGATACCGAGGCCGCAGATCACGATTGCGGACAGCATGAAGAAGGACAGAAGCGCTGCTTTCACGGAGGTCATCTCAAGTTGAGCCTTCTGTATTGTCCTGCAAAGGATCGGTTACGAATGTGTTGAAACGCACACTTCGTGGCGTTGTTTCCGCACATTCGCGTGTCTGGACGATGCTTGTTTCGGCTTGTGTGACGCTTGTGCCACAGTGGGACATCAGCGCCGGCAAGCCAGCCGCCGCCTTCTAGAAAATCGCGCCGACACAGGCCAAGCGCGAAATGCGCCATCCACAGCGGAATCCGGGCGGCGTGCCAAATTTGCCACGCGGACGTTGCGGAAGGTGTTCCCGGGCGCGTTGCAGGTGAGCGGAATCATTTGCCGCCCGCCCCTCACCACCAGCGCCGGCAAATCGCTGAAGCCAGCCTGCAACCTCCGCCGATGCGAAATCGAAATTGTTTCGGAGGCTGACTATGTCCATTTGAAATCGTTTCATTTGATGATCAACTAAAAGTAAACGCAAAACGAATTAATATTCAAAACGAATTTGTCATGACAAACAAATAGATGCGAGACACCACAATATTGAAATCGTTTCATATGAAATCAATGCTTCGTTCGAGAACACGAATACGTGATCTCTCGTTGCTATTCGGCTACACAACAACTTAAGTGACGCCACGTAATATCATTCAATGACATTTGAGCTTAAAAATATTCGGGGTGCGAGATTGATCGTACGTACTCGGAACCCAGTATCGATAGGGGATTACAGTGAACATCAGAACGCTTCTTTTAGGTTCGACTGCGGCCTTGATTGCCGTTTCCGGCGCACGCGCCGCTGACGCGGTCGTCGTCGCCGAGCCGGAACCCGCTGAATACGTCAAGATCTGCGACGTCTACGGCGCCGGCTACTTCTACATCCCGGGCACCGAGACCTGCCTGCGTGTCGGCGGTTACGTCCGTTACGATGCCAGCCTCGGTGATCGCGGCACCTTCGACGGCGCCAAGACCAACGACCGTCTCAATGGCAAGGAACAGGATACCTGGGGCAAGAACACCCGCTTCACGCTGAAGACCTGGACCGGCCAGGAGACCGAACTCGGTACCCTGAAGACCTACACCGAGACCCGTTTCAACTTCGGCAACGACAACAGCAATGCCGATGCCCGCAACAAGAACGTCTCGCTGAACTTCGCCTGGATCCAGCTCGGCGGCCTGCGCGTCGGCAAGGACGAGTCGGCCTACGACACCTTCATCGGTTATGCCGGCAACGTCATCCAGGACACGATCGTTCCTTATGGCGAATTCGACACCAACCTGATCAGCTACACCTTCGACGCCGGCAACGGCTTCTCGGCGATCGTCTCGCTGGAACAGGGCTCGGGCAGCTACGACACCTTCGTCAAGGACGGGGCTGGCAACTGGGTTCCGGGCATCGTCGACAACACCATCGACAGCTACGCTCCGAACGTCGTGGTCGGCGCCAAGTACAGCCAGGGCTGGGGCGGCATCACCGGTGTCATCGCCTACAATCCGAGCTGGGAAGAATGGGCCGGCAAGGTGCGCCTCGACGTGAACGCAACCGACCAGATCGCTCTCTGGGTCATGGGCGGCTACGGCACGGACGACAATGCTGCCCGCACTTTCTACAAGCCGTGGGGTGGCAACTGGGCCGTCTGGGGCGGCGGCAGCTACAAGTTCAACGAGAAGACCACGTTCAACCTCCAGGCGTCGTATGACGAGCAGGAAAACCTGGGCATCGCCGCCAACGTCGCTTACCAGGTGGTTCAGGGCTTCACCGTCACGGCCGAAGTCGACTACCTCAACGAAGGCAAGCGCGGCGATTCCGACTGGCTCGGCGACTGGACCACGACGGACAAGAAGAGCAGCGTCGGCGGCATCCTCCGCTTCCAGCGCGACTTCTAGAGCAGTTCCAGGAAAACTGCCTGGCGGTTTTCCGTCCGGAATTGCGTAGCAAACGTTGGAGCCTTTCCGTGAAAAACGGAAAAGCTCCAGGACCTTCCTCCTTTAGCGGGTGCCGGTTTGACCTCCAGTCATTCGCTCTTTTTATCGAGGTGAGAAACCTCCCGGGATCGGCCCAGCCTGGGCCGATCCCATCAAAAGCTCCCGGCCCCCCGGTCCTCCCGGACCCGCACAGGCCGATTGAAACCAGGACCGCAGGTTGGGACATGCTGATGCCGTCGTCCCACGAGCAACTTCGCCTCGACCTTTCGGCGCAGACGACATCATCCATGATCCAGCTGAACCGCGGCCGCCACCCCTGTCGGCCGCGGTTCGGTTTTGGCTGCAAGAGGCGCCGTGGAATGTTGCAGGCGAATTCGGCCGTAACATTTCCGTGTTGCGGGAACTCCCTTTCCCTGCCTGCATTTTTCGTCTGCCGGATCGGGAACTCCGGCGAGGTCAACACCATCAAATGGAAGCGGGAGATCGATCAGTGAAGCATGCTGTGGGAGGGACCTCGCCCGTTCCCATTCGTGACGCAACGATCTCCTCGTCTTCCACGCCTCCCCGGAGGCTACCAGGGTGCCGCGACTTCAATGGGTGATATGCGGAAAAGTCGACAATGGAAGAACAGGATAGCCCCATCGCAATTTTCGAAGACATGGGGGAGATAGTCAGGCGCCTGCAAGACATCTACGAGATCGCACTGCAAGGTACGGGCCTCTCGCTGGAAGAAGGCGCGACGCTATACCGGATCGCGCATGGCGGCGCCAACAGCCAGAAGATGCTGGCCGACAAATTGCGGATCGAGACGCCAACCTTTGCCCGCCTGGCCAGAAGGCTGGAGATCCGTGGGCTGATCCGGCGTTTCGAGGACGACAGCGACCGTCGCGTGAAGCAGCTTTTCGTTACCACCGAAGGCATGTCGCTCGTCTCGAGGTTTACCGAGAAACTCGCCGCCGACACTGCCGAATTGCTGTCCTGTTTCGGCCGCGCCGAGCTGGAAGCCACGAAATCGGTCGTCAGGGACATCTCGACCAGCATCGGGGCCCTCGCCCGCGCCAGGGGACGATAATCCCGCGCCACCGGTATCTTCCCGATGTCACCCGGCCCTCCGGGACGGCGGCACTTTTGCGCCCCGGCCGGTCCGGGGCGAATGTACAGGCCGACACAGTTCCTCTACCTTCGCGGCCAGGACCCGCAATGATCTCCGGCGCTTAGGGAATACATGGCTCTCGATCACCATACCACGATACCGCTCTGGACCTGGGCAGCACCGGCGGCGGCGCTTGTGCTGGTTGCGCTGAAATATCTGGGACTGGTTTCAGACGACTCGATCCTGGTCATCATCCTTGCATCGATCGCCCTTGGCGCGTCGATCTTCGCGTCGGTGCACCATGCGGAGATCCTGGCGCTCAGGGTCGGCGAACCGATGGGCTCGATCATTCTTGCCGTCTGCGTGACGATCCTGGAGGTCGGGCTGATCGTCTCCATCATGCTTGCCGGCTCGGAGGGCAGCGAATCCGTCGCCCGCGACACGGTCTTCTCGGCGCTGATGATCGTCCTCAACTGCGTGATCGGACTGTGCCTGGTGTTTGGCGGCCGGCGCCACCACGAGCAGACTTTCCAGCTCAACGCGGCCTCCGCTTCGCTTGCCGTGCTGGGAACCCTGGCGATCAGCGTGCTGGTGCTGCCGAATTTCGTCTCGGCGGGTGGACCGCAGCAATTCTCGCCCGTCCAGCTGCTGGTGGTCAGCCTGGTGCTGCTGGCGCTCTACGCGGTCTTCGTCTTCATCCAGACGATCAAGCATCGCGATTATTTCATGGACGTTCCCGTCGGCGGGCAGGATCCCGACGAGGCGCCTCTCGAACCGCCGACATCCAGGGTGACCCTGGTCAGCGCGGTGATGCTGCCGCTGTCGCTGCTTGTCGTCATCCTGCTGGCGAAAGTGCTGTCGCACCCGCTGGAGAACCTCGTCGCCGCAGCCGGCCTGCCGCAGGCCGTCGTCGGCGTCATCATCGCCACGCTGGTGCTTTTGCCGGAAGGCATCGCCTCGGTTCGCGCCGCACTTCTGAACCGGCTGCAGAACAGCGTGAACCTGGTGCTCGGTTCGGCGCTCGCCAGCATCGGCATGACGATCCCGGTGGTGGCCGCCGTCGCCGTGCTGACCGACCGCAAGCTGATGCTCGGCCTCAGCCCCGCCGCCATGGTGCTTTTGCTGCTGACGCTGTTCGTCAGCACCATCACGCTCGGCACCGGACGCACCACCGTGCTGCAGGGCGCGGTGCATCTCGGCATCTTTGTCATCTTCCTGCTGATCACGGCGGTGCCGTAGCCGATGACGGAGCGCTACTTCCGCGATCGATACTCCATCGAAGGCACGCTGCTTTCGGCTGCAGCCGAACGAGATCAACGGATACTCAAAGCACTCGCGAGCGTCGACATGGCAGGTCGCCTGCATCATCTCGTTTCCGAGATTCCTGACCAGTTCGAAGATTTCTATACCGTCCTCATAGACGACCGGGAGGTCGTGTCGTTTGAACTTTCAAGGTCCAATCCGGCCGTTCCGGAAGATGTTCATCGCTACAGCGTAGCCTCGTATCGGGAAATGCTCGGGCAAGGCAAACCCCGCATCAGGTTCGATCGACTGCTGGAAGCAGCGAAGCACGGCGAGAACTGATCGCTGCCTTGCCCTTTGCAAGTGCTTGGGCGAAGCTCGGGCTGGGGACTCGGGAGCAAGCGCACACATGCTTGAAATAGTCTTCTTCGCGCTTGTCGAAGAACTGATAAAGCTCGGCATCGTGCTCCTGTTCAGAAACACCTGGTTTCGCGTACCATCTTACTTCGTCTTCTTTGCCGCTGAGTGCGCGATGAAGTGGGGGGATGTATACCCACACTCTCTGGCACTTGGCGCATCCGGCGGGGCAGCGTTGGCGGGCTCAGTCTCAGTTATCGTGGGCTCCAGCTTGTTCCACGTCTTCACTTCAATCCTATATGGCAATGTGCGCCACATCTGGCCGGCATTGGCCTTCTGCACCGTACTCCATGCGGGCTGGAATTATGGCGTCGAATTTTTGCCCGCGTTTCGGTTTTTTTGGTATGTCACCGGGCCGTGGATCGAGGCGTTGCTAAGCGGCGCCCTTATTTTCGCATACTGGCGATTGCAGCGGCGAGGTAGCATCACCCAACTTGATACTTCCAACCGTTAGTCACTGGGCGAAGCTCCCATGACGGGCATTGGGGAGAATGGGCATGGCGAAATCCAAGGGCACGACGGAGATCGGCTACGTGAATAAGCATGGCAACCGAGTTCTTCGGAAGACGGATCAACCAGGCAACGACCACCTTCAGGTAGTTTATGTACTCCAATGCCCGACCGGGCATGAGTTCGGATCGAATGGTTCCGATAACTGGCAGCGAAAGTGTCCCACCTGCCAAGGGAGAGCTTCTGGACTCGCGTACTAAGCGCGCGATACGCGATCAAGTTTCAAACAGGCTTGCCCGCACTGGCATCCGCTGGCACTGGGCTCTTGAGGTGAAGGAGCGCTGGCAGGCAATTCGAACGCGAGGCGTTCGAACGCGAGGCGCGGGCAACTCCGTAGGCCCCCCTACGCTTTCACCCGTGTCCCGCGATCACTTCGTCGCAACTACACAGACGCAACTGCCTCGTATCTCCGTGCCGTCATGGACGGCGGGAAGCCTATTCTCCTGCAGGTCTGTCTTTGATGACAACAATCGGCCGGCCGCCAGCGCCTATCCGAACAGCGATCTTGCCTTCGACCGGCTCGGGAGCCGATGCGACCGCCGTTGGTTCAATATCTCCCCTTCGGTCAGCAGACAGAAGCTCCTGGCCTTTCGCCGTCTTCAGGCGCTCTTGCTGATCAAACCAGAAAGCGGACATTGGGGTCTCCTATCCAGAGACCGATCATAGCTGAAACGCGGGGCGGAGCACACCCGAGTTGCCCGATAACACCGCGTCTCAACCTTTTGGAACGCGTCCCTGCGACGGCCATTCAATCCTCGGAGACACCGAGGAGATCGACATGGCGCACGAAGAAAACGATACTGCTCGGAAAATTGGTTTTGGACAAGAAGGGCGTTTCGTATTTCGAATTTTACGCTGAAAGCCTCTTTGTCGAGGCGGATCAAGCATCCGGGCCTGCTTAAGCTGGCGACCCGCCAGTGGGACTATGTTCGGCAATTTGCTATGCTGCTTGGTACGCCAACCTGACAAAAACCTGATCTAATCTAATCCGCCTACTTCTGACGCCGCCTCGCCAACTGAGCCGCAACGGCGGTCGCGAGCTTCGCCTCTTCCTCTGCCCGTTTGAGCGCCGCCCTCCGCTGCCGCTCCGCTTCCTCGCGGCGCTGCATATTCACTTTCTCGATATGCTGGGCGATCTCGGCTTCACTGCCTGCGATGGATCAAGGTAGAGGCCTACAGCAGCGCTCGACAAGTGACGCGAGCGATGATTTCCTCTCAGTCTCGCCGGGGGATGAAATGCGCACACTTGTTGTTGGCCTTGTGCTGATGCTTGCTCAAATGGCCATGGCCGAGGAACAAGTTCAGTTTCCGGAGCTAGACACTCGAGCTTACTGCACAGATCTTGTCTCAAAGATGCTCGACAAGGCAGAACAGAAAATTGAGTTGGACAAATGCTTTGTGGACGAAGCTGCACTCAAGGACAAAGTCAGAAGGTTTTGGCGCTTCGGTAACCCAGCATCACAGATCAAAGTGATGCAGACTCATTTCAAAGAGAAACGACACCAGACGTACATGACCCTCGCAGGTTCAGTCGATCAGGGTGTCGGGTTAGCGTGCCTCGACGGTCGACTTGATTGTCGTTACCCAGCGGACTTCTTCTTACAGACGGGAACTATTCCGCAGTTAGACAGCGAGAGTTATTGCACGGCGGCCTTTGCAGAAATAGCCGATAAGGTTCTGGGTTTTGGCAAGATAACCGAGTGCATGAATCGCGAACAACAGCTCAAATCTCTCCTTGAGCCATTCTGGCGCGTGGTTCATCCTCGCGTTGTTGAGCAGTGCAAAGACTTTGTGTCGAATATCAAGAGTCATACTTATGGCGCTCTTTTAATGTGCGCCGCCAATTACATTGGCGCTCCGTGTGTTCGAGGAACGATCGAATGCATTGCGAAGAACTGACAAGTCCTTCCTAAGCGGCTTTCTGGCGCTTTGCTTCGTGCTGCCGACGCTGCTCGTTCCGCTTCTTCGCCCATGAGAACGCAGCCTGTGGCTCGTTGCTCATGAACGGAGCGAAGGCACCCATCCGCCGGCCATGAATGGAGATCATGCGTCAGCTACCCGACGCTGTTTCTCAACTGCCGCTGTCTTCGGTGGCCTTCACCAGCCATTGCAAACTCCCTCAACATCCGCACCGCCCCGCCTCCAAACGGCTTCCTTGTCAGGCAGCCTTACGTTTGGTTAACTTTGGCCAAACTGGGGGAAAAGAAAATGACTTTCGAAAACACAATCCTCAACACAAAGAACGTCTTTCGGATCATGAGCGCAACGCTGCTGATCCCCGCGATTTTGGATGTCGTCTCCGGCTATCTGGGATTTCGTATTCCCTGGTATGCGACCGCCACACTGCTCATCCTTTTCATGTATGCCCGTGAAGCGGACGCCAACGCGCAGCGATGGGAGGGGCTCTACGCGGAACTCGAAAGGCGCGATCTCGAAAGGCGGGACAAGGAAAGGCAGTTGGCCTAGTCACGCTTGATCGGCTGCCTCGCGCGGCCATCGCCAACTCCGTGAAAACCGGACTTTGAGCGGCTGCCAGCCAGCCCCCGGGGCTCGGTTTGTTGCGCCGTCGCCGATGCTTCGCCACCGTACCGCGGGCTAGCGATACGGTGACGGGAATATCCGTTTCAGTCGAACAAGACAGGAGATCGTCCAATGTCGCTTGAACTCATCAACCCGGACGACCTGCCCGTTCCGGAGATCTACACGCAGGTTGTCATCGCGACGGGATCCAGGATGGTGTTCGTCTCCGGCCAGCAGCCCGAAGGCAGGGATGGCAAGCTGCTCGGGCACGGCGATTTTGCGGCGCAGGCGCGCCTGGCGTTCGGCAATCTCGGCCGGGCGCTCAGAGCTGCGGGCGCGCGGCCCGAGCAGGTCTGCAAGATCACCATCTACATCGTCGGCTATAACCGCGACGAGCATGTCCCGATCATCGAGGAGGCGCAGATCTCGCTGTTTGGAAATCACAAGCCGGCGAATGTGGTGGTCGGGGTGGCGATCATGTCGCCGGGCTACCTCATAGAGGTCGACGCGATAGCAGTGATTTGACCAAGCTGCCGGAAGTTAACTCCCCGTCATCCTTTCGGTTGCCCGCCAGATTGTCCTCAGCCCCATTCCCGAGCGCAGGCTAATCCGGCGAGCTCTTCCCCTGCAGGCAGCGAGACCGGCTGTCCTCCCCCGCCAGCCTGCCAGCCCGGAGACCCGCAGCCGCCACGAGCAGGGATTTTGCGGACTCTGCCGGGGTCAAGGTAACAATTCCTGTTTCCGGGCGAAGCTTCATGATGGGGAAGACGTTCCCCATCAACGGAGGAGAATGAACATGCGCAGCTTGATAATCCTTGCCGCAGCTTCAAGCATCATGGCGGCCCAGCCAGCATTCGCCATGGATCCGATGAAATGCGATGAAGCATCCATGATGAAGGTCCAGGCCGAAATGGATGCCATGAAAGACGATTCGATGAAGATGCAGAAAGACGAGGCCATGAAGCACGTGGAAATGGCCAAGACGGCTATGAAAGCCAAAAAGAACGACGAATGCGCCATGCATCTCGAAGAAGCCGGCAAGGCGATGATGAAGAAGAACTGAGTTCCACCGAGCAGGGCGGCCTGCCCGGTCGTCCTGCCCGTCCAAACTTCAAGCCGTCTGTTTACGGCCAGCCTCGCGGCGCGGATATTTCCCCCCGCGACACAGAAAACGCAGCTTGCGGCTCATCCTCACAAACAGAGCGAACGCGCGGGGTCATCCCGACGGCACTTTCCCGACCCTTTGATCAGCCAGACCTCAGATCGTCGCCACCCAGGCCCGTGCGATCGCCAGACCCGACTGGTCGGCCAGCGCGGCGTTGCGGGCGGCTTCGGCGGGCAGCCGCTCCGGCCAATCGGGCCAGCGCGCGGTCACCGTTTCGGCAAAGGTCGTCGTCCAGTAGTTGACCACCGGCGTGTCGGCCTCGAAATGGAACTGGAAGGCATAGACGGCGCGGCCGAGGCGGAAGGCCTGGTTTTCGGCCACCGTGCTCGAAGCCAGCCGCACGGCGCCGGGCGGCAGGGTGAAAGTGTCGTCGTGCCACTGGAAGATCGGGAATGCCACCGGCATGGCGCCGAGGACCGCGTCGGCCTTCGCCTCATCGGTCAGGGTCACGCCGTGCCAGCCGAATTCGGAGGCGCCGCCGACCTGGTTGATGCCGCCGAAGGCGCGCGCCACGAGCTGGCTGCCGAGGCAGATGCCGAGCACCGAGCGATCCTTGTGGGCGAAGTCGCGGATCAGGTCGAGCAGTTCGGGGAAATAGGGATGGCTGTCGTCGGCAAGCGCATTCTGGCCGCCGCCGAACATCACCAGCGCGTCATGCTCGCTGGCATCCTTCGGCAGTTCGTCGCCAAGATAGGCCCGGCGGACATCGAGTTCGGCATTGGCTTCGCCAAGTGCCGCCCCGACATTGCCGAGATCCGTGCCCTGATAATTCTCGACGACAAGAACCCGCATGACCATCCTGACATGATTTGAACTGGCGATTGCGTATCATGGCAACGAAGCACCGGCCAAGTGCGTGCGCCGGACAGGATCGGGAAAAGCCTATGCCACTGCAGAACCGCGTCGATCCTTATGGAGCCATCCACGCTGTGGCCGAGCGCGGGCTGTTCACAGGCAATCGCGGCATCATCCACGACCCGGAGACAAAGACGCTGCTGAAGAAACGCTGGGCGCTGCCGGCCTGGATCATCTGCGTCTGCGATTACCAGGGGCGCAGGCGCGAACCGATGGGCCGCAACCGGCCGGGCGGCAAAGCCGGCTGGACCGAGCTGTTCTTCCTCGACGAGCCGAGCGCGCTCGCCGCCGGGCACCGGCCCTGCTTTTTCTGCCAACGGGCGCAGGCCAGCGAATTCCTCGGCCGTTTCGGCAAGGCCTTCGGCATCGCCGAGCCGCGTGCGCCGCAGCTGGACGCGCGGCTGCACAAGGAGCGCTTCGCCTCCTCGCGCAAGCCCTTGCCGTCGATCCGGGCCGACGAGATCATGCGGCTGCCTGATGGCGCGATGGTGGACATCGGCGGCAGGCCTTTTGCCGTGCGCGGCGGCGGACTGCTGCGCTGGAGTTTTGCCGGCTACGACGAGCCGGCCAGCATGAGCGCGGCAACGAGGGGCGGCGCGTCATGCGCGCTGATCACCCCTCCAACAGCGGTTGCCGCGCTCACCGCCGGCTTTACGCCGGTCTGGCATGCGAGCGCAGGAAACGGATGAGACCTGCGCGAACTGTTCCCCGCCCTGCCCCGCTGCATGACGGGGAACGCGGGCACTTGAGGGAGCCGGCAGGGCGGGGCGCGACGCTTGCGGGATGCCCCCATCGCGCCTTGGCGTAGCTCCCGCCCTGCCGGCCTCTCGAACCGACGCGGTCCGCATCGGGGGGAGGAATGCGGATCAGCTGTTCTTGCCGGCGAGGCGCCAGACCAGCGGCAGTACCGCCGACGCCAGGCCGAGCTTCAGCAGGTCGCCGAGCAGGAACGGGATCAGCCCCCATGCCAGAACCGGCTTGTCCCAGCCGACGATCGCGCCAAGCCAGAGCAGGCCGGGCAGATAGATCATGATGTTGCCGGCCAGCATCGCCAGCGCGGTGAGCGCAATGCTGCGATCCCAGCCGCGTTCGGCCAGCCAGCCGCAGAGAGCGGCGGCAGGCAGGTAACCCAGCAGATAGCCACCGGTCGGCCCCATCATGTAGGCAAGGCCGATGCCCTTCTCCGGCGTGCCGGCAAAGACCGGGAACCCGGCCGCGCCTTCGGCGAGATAGAGCAGGACGGTGGCGAGACCGAGCCGCCAGCCGAGCGCTGCGCCGATGGCCAGCACCGCGAAGGTCTGCATGGTCAGCGGCACGGGATAGAAGGGAAGCTGGACCTTTGCCGATGCCCAAAGCAGCAGCGAACCGGCAAAGACGACGGCGGCCTTCTGCAACAGCGAGGTCTCGCCAGCGAAACGCTGCAGCAGTGTGGAGATACCAGCCTGGGAAGCCATGGAACCTGTCCTTTCAACGACGGCATTCTCGCCTTTGAGTTCTCGGAAAGGCCCCGCGCCCCTGACGGAGCGCGGGGCCCGGATGTCATGCCGCGGTGAGGAACCACTCGCGCTTGGCGCTGTTCAGGCCGAATGCGTAGATGCAGAAACCGACAACCGCGGTGGCCGGCGCCGACAGTTCGGTATAGGCGCCACCCCACAGATGCAGGGCGATGCCGACCGCCGCCGCCGCGAACCAGGCGATGATGCCGAGCGGATTGAAAGCCGGCACATGGCTCGAACGGTATTCGATCGTGCTGCCGACCAGTTGCTCGTAGCGGCTGGAGAAGATGTGCGCCATGGCGACCGCCACCCAGGCGACGACGAAGATGCCCTGATAGGCGAGCGCCTGCAGCAGGTAGCTGAACACGTCGATCAGCATCAGCAGATAGACGATCGCGCCGACCACGATGGCCCAGCCGATGCGGCCGAAAGGCGGCTTGCCGAACAGCTGCACCAGCGCCTCCAGATTGACGGCTGCGAGGTAATAGTTCGCCGTGTTGATGCGGGTCTGCGTGACCCAGACGAAGAGCAGGCCGCCAATGCCCATGATCTTCAACAGCGCGAGCAGCACCGAGACTTCGGTGACCGCGCCGAGGTCCGGCACCGTGCCGACCATGAACATGCCGAACAGGCCGCTGACCAGGAACACCATGACATAGAACGGCATGCCGAAGTTGAAGTAGGCGTGATAGCCGGCGTCTTCCTGGCGACCGAAACGGGCGTAGTCGAAGGTGAACATCATCAGCACCCACACGCCCATGTAGTAGACGAAGCAGGACAGCCAGCCCAATGCGGGCTCGCCGCCGGCCGGGCCGAGATTGAGCCATTTGTCGCTATAGCCGTACTGGCTGATCGCCAGCACCACCGCCAGCACAAGGCCCAGTATGTAGAACGGCAGCAAAACGCCGTTGAACTTGTCGAGCCAGGTCTGGATGCTGCCGAAGATCAGCGGCACCGAGTAGAGCACGACGATCAGGGCCGCGATGGGATAGGAGATCGACGGGAAGATGTTGTTGATGCCGACAGCGATCACCGACCCCTCGAAGACGGCGTAGTAGATGGCGGTGGCGCAGAAGATCAATGTCGCGAGGCCCGCCCCTACATTGCCGAAGAGAACACGCGAGAACAAGGCGACGGACAGCCCGGTCTTGATGGCGAACCGGCTCAGCACCGCGTTGATGAGCCCATAGGCAACCACCGACAGCACCATGCCGATGATCGCATTCCAGGTGCCGAAGCCCAGCGCCAATGCGGCGCCGACGACGATGTAGAAGACGGCGCTGCAGACGGCCCACCACGCCATCGTCAACGCCATCTTCGGCATGCGGGCATTGGGTGGTACGGCAATGTTCGAATAGTCCAGTGTGTCGGCTTCATCAGCCGCTAGCTTTCCAGCCATGGTATTTCCCCTTCTCTTTTTTGGTTATGACTGACTGATTGGCCGTCCACCCCGGCCTTGTTTCGACGCAATTGCGGACGGAAAACCGCGCGCACTTTCCTGGAATTGCTTCAGGCCAGCGCCTCCCTCATCCGATCGAGCAGCGCTGCCCGCTCAGTGCGTGCGCGCAAAGCCTCGGCCATGTCGACCTTGATGAAGATCGTGGGCGTGTTCGGCTGCATCTGTCCGATCAGGTCCATGTCGGCGGAAATCACAGTGCCCAGCATGAAGTAGCCTCCGCCCGACACCGCATCCCGGTGCAGGATGATCGGCTCGCTGCCGCTCGGCACCTGGATGGAGCCGTAGGGGTAGCAGCTGTCGACGATGTTGGAGGGATCGGAGCCGGCACCGAAGGGCGGTTCGCGATCGATGAACCGCAGGGGCCGCCCGCCCTTGAAACGATAGCCCATGCGGTCGGCTTCGGAGGCGACCTTCCACTGGTCTTCGAAGAAACCGGCGGCCGACTCTTCCAGCAGCCTGTGCGCATAGAGCCCCGGCAGCACGCGCAGCTCCGCCGGCGATGCGGATGGCCGCCGCAGCGCTTCCGGCAAGGTCCTGCCTTCCTTCGTCGCTCCGGGCCGTCCGACGGGCAGTTCGTCACCCTTGGCGATCGCTCGCCCCTTGAAGCCGCCGAGCGCGCCGATGACATAGGTCGAGCGGCTGCCGAGCGCTTCCGGCACGTCGATGCCGCCGGCGATCGCCACATAGATGCGCGCGCCCTTCTTGAGGAAACCGAAACTCAGCTTGCCGCCGGCCCTGACCTTGAGCGCGGTCCAGGACGGCTGCTCGACACCGTCGATCTTGATCGGCATGTCCGCGCCGGTGACGGCGATGGTCGCATCCTCGCCGAATTCGAGCTCGGGCCCCATGAACACGGCTTCGAGGCATGCCGCGCCTTCGTCGTTGCCGACCAGAAGGTTGGCGGCGCGCAGCGCCATCCGGTCCATGGCGCCGCCGATGGGAATGCCGAGATGGAAATAGCCAGGCCGGCCGAGGTCCTGGACCGTGGTGGCGAGGCCGGGATTGATGACGCTAACGACCATGGACCTCGCCCTCCAGCCTGGCGTTGTAGCCGTCGATGTCCTTGCGGAATTCGCGCAGGTCGAAGGTGACGTCACGCATGACCGGCACGAAGCGCCCGGCCTTCACATCGCCTTCGATGCCGTCATGTTCATCACGGCCGATCGGTCGGAATTTCACGATGTCGCCGGGGCGGAAGAACACCATGAAATCCCTGAGATAGCTGGTCTTCTGCTCGGGATCGAAGATCGGCATCGGCGTGATGCCGAACATCTGGTAGCCGCCGGCGCCACGCACCGAATAGATGCAGGAGAAACAGCCGCCATGGCCGACGGTCAGCTTCGGCGTGTCGGTGCGCGGACGCAGATATTTCGGCACCTGAAGCTGCCGTGGCCGATCGACCATCTGGTACATGAATGGCAGGCCGGCGACGAAGCCGACCATCGAGACGAACCATGGCGCGCCGCTGTGGGCGGCGATGAAATCGCTCACGCCGCCCAGATTGTTGATGCGCGCGGCATATTCGAGATCGGTCGCCTGCGGATCCTGGTGGCGTTCGCGGAAACGCATCAGCGTCTCGTGCGTCCACGGGTCCTCGTAGAAGACGGGAATCTCGATGATGCGCGTGTCGATCACCGGCTCGGCCTTTGTCGTGGCCTTCTCGATCGACTGGATCTCGGCCAGGATGTCGTCCGGCTTGATGACATCCGGGTCGAACTTGATCTGGAAGGAGGCGTTGGCCGGGCAGATTTCGGTGACGCCCCTGATGCGGCTGTCGCGGATGGCGTTGGTCATGGACAGGCTCTTGAAGAACGCCTCCAGCGACATGCTCTCGTCGCATTCGACGAAGAGGTGCTCGTCGCCGCCGAACGAGTAGCGGTTGCTCATTGCGCAGCCTCCTTCGCACTGTCGGCCTGGGCGTGGAATTCGGTATCAAGCCAGCCTTCGAGGAAACGGGTGTGGAACGCGCCGGCCGCGACATTGGCATCGGCGGCCAGTGCCGCGTGCAGCGGGATAGTGGTCGGGATGCCCTCGATCTTCAGCGATCGCAGCGCGGCGCCGAGTTTCGCCAGGCAATCGGCGCGGTCGGCGCCATGCACCACCAGCTTGCCCAGCAGCGAGTCGTAGAAGGGCGGCACGGCGTAGCCGTCGAAAAGCATCGTATCGAAGCGCACGCCTTCGCCGGCTGGAATGCCCAGCTTCGAAACCACGCCCGGCCAGGGCATGAAGTTCTTCGCCGGATCCTCGGCGTTGATGCGGCACTCAATGGCATGGCCGTGGATGGAAATGTCTTCCTGTCGCAGCGACAGCGGTTCGCCGCCGGCGATGCGCAGCATCTCCTGCACCAGGTCGATGCCGGTGATCATCTCGGTGACCGGATGCTCGACCTGGATGCGGGTGTTCACTTCGAGGAAGTAGAAGTCCTGGCTGGCCTCGTCATAAAGATATTCCACCGTTCCCGCGCCGCTGTAGCCGACCGAGCGCGCCAGGGCGACGGCGCTGTCGCAGAGCTTCCGGCGCACGGTTGCGGGCAGGCCGACCGCGGGCGCTTCTTCCCAGACCTTCTGGCGCCGGCGCTGCAACGAACATTCACGCTCGAAACAGTGCACGAAACTGGTGCCGTCGCCGAGGATCTGCACCTCGACGTGACGGGCCGCCAGCACGGCCTTTTCAATGTACAGCCCACCATCGCCGAAGGCCGCGGCGGCTTCTGCCGAAGCCTGCGGGAACTGGCGCGTGAATTCGTCGAGGTCGGCAGCAACGCGAATGCCGCGGCCGCCACCGCCGGCAGCCGCCTTGATCATCACCGGGAAACCGATGCGGGTGGCGATCGCAGCCGCCTCCTCGACATCGGCGATGCGTCCGCCGCTGCCGGGCACGGTCGGAACGCCGGCCTTCTCGGCTTCGGCGCGGGCGGCAACCTTGTCGCCGAGCAGCCGGATCGAAGCTCCCGACGGACCGACGAACGTCATGCCAGCGGCGACGACGGCATCGGCGAAGTCGGCGTTTTCGGCGAGGAAGCCATAGCCGGGATGCACCGCATCGACCCTGGCCGCCTTCGCCGCCGCAATGACGGCCTCGATGTCCAGATAGGATTTCTTTGCTGCCGCCGGGCCGATGAGGATCGCCTCGTCGGCCAGCCTGACCGGCAGCGAATCCGCGTCGGCGGCGCTGTACACCTGCACCGTGCGCAGCCCGAGCGCCCTGGCGGCCCGGTTGATGCGCACGGCGATCTCGCCGCGATTGGCGATGAGGACCGATTTGATGTTCATGCGTCGATCTCGGCGATCGCCTGTCCCGCCATCACGGCATCGCCGTCGTCGACGAGGAATTTGAGATTGGCTCCCGAGGCGCCGGCCGGGATCTCGTGGAACGACTTCATCACTTCGATGACGCCGAGGATGTCGGTCGCGACCACCGTATCGCCATCGTTCTTGAACACGTCGCTGTCGGGCGATGGCCGCCTGTAGAAGACGCCGGGCAAGGGTGAATTGAGTTCGGTTCTAGCCATCGGTCATCCCCTTGCCGCTGGTTTCAGATGATGTGTGAGTTCCGCTACCGGCCTGACCTTGACCCCGGCGGCGTCGAGCGCCGCGCGCATGGCGGTGGCGATCTCCAGGCTGCCGGGCGTGTCCGAGTGGAAACAGATGGACTCGAAGGCGATGTCGATCTCGTCGCCCTCGACCGTGCGGACCTTGCCGGTCCGGCAGGCGTGCACCACCTTCTCGGCAACCAGGCGAGGGTCCAGGCGACCCGTCCGTCGCGTAAACACGATCGAGCCCGACCGGTCATAATCGCGGTCGGCATAGAATTCGCGGATGACCGGGTGCCCGGCTTCCGTTGCTGCACGGTAGGTCTCGGACATCCCCATGCAATAGATGAAGGCGTTGGGAGCGATCGTGCGCATGGTGCGGACGAAGTTGCGCGACATCTCCTCGCTGGCGGCAAATTCCATGTAGAGCGCGCCGTGCGGCTTCACATGCTGCAGGGTGGCGCCGTAGCGGCGGGCAAACTCGCGCAGCGCCCCGATCTGGTAGACGATGTCGTTGACCAGTTCTTCGCTGGTGCCGTTGATGCGGCGGCGGCCAAACCCCTGCAGGTCGCGGAAGCCCGGGTGGGCACCGACGCCGACACCATGCTGGGTCGCCAGGCGGACGGTGGCGTCCATCAGATTGGGATCGCCGGCATGGAAACCGGTAGCGATGTTGGCGGAGCTGATGAGCTTCATCAGGTCGGCGTCATCGATGTCGCCCAGGCGCCATTGGCCATAGCCTTCGCCCATGTCGCAATTGATGTCGACGGCCGCTGTCTGCAAGCAGACCTCCCTTGTCCTCACCGCGCGGCCGCATCGACCCCGGGCACTCCTCGATGAAGAAGGTAGAGAGGGCGAAATCGTTTGGAAAATTCTATTAATCGATATCAAATATCTGAATT
Organism: Mesorhizobium sp. NPDC059025; assembly: GCF_042739655.1. Taxonomy (NCBI): domain Bacteria; kingdom Pseudomonadati; phylum Pseudomonadota; class Alphaproteobacteria; order Hyphomicrobiales; family Phyllobacteriaceae; genus Mesorhizobium; species Mesorhizobium sp. NPDC059025. The sequence continues at coordinate 98,584 of NZ_JBHYIM010000014.1, forward strand.
TTCTATCGCCCGAGTGATTGTCCCCAGACGCGACATCACGAGATTCATTGACTTTTTCGCAGAGCATGACGACTGCCACGGCACCACTTCGCGCGATGCGGCAACGTAATATTGCTTTTACGGCTGACAGCTGCGCACAATATCTGAAATTCGGAACACAGCGCCTATGCCGGTAAGCCTTCGCCAGATCCGCTATTTCGTTTCCACCGCCGAGCATGGGCAGATTTCGCAGGCCGCTGCGGAACTGGGTATTTCCCAATCGGCGGTGACGACGGCGATCAAGGAGCTCGAGCAGACCGTCGGGCTCGACCTGTTCATCCGCTCGACCCAGGGCATGGAGATGACGACGGCCGGCCGCCAATTCCTGTTCCACGCCTATGAGATCCTGAACAAGGTCGACGAAGCGACGAACCTGTTGCTGCCGGCCAGCGATTTTTCGGGGCGGCTGACGGTCGCCGCCAGCTATACGGTGATCGGCTATTTCCTGCCGAACCATCTCGGACGGCTTCGCCGCGCCTGGCCGAACCTCGATATCCAGCTGTTCGAGCTGAACCGCGAGGCCATTGAGGAAGGGCTGCTCGCCAATCGCTACGACATGGCGGTGCTTTTGACCTCCAACGTGATCAACTCGGACCTGGCGACGGAAACGCTGATGAACTCGCGGCGCCGGCTGTGGGTGCCGGCCAGGCATCGCCTGCTGTCGCAGGGCAGTGTCGGCCTCAAGGAGATCGCCGAGGAGCCCTACATCATGCTGACGGTCGACGAGGCCGCGCACACGGCGTTGCGCTACTGGAGCAACACCTCCTACCGGCCCAATGTGACGCTGAGGACGTCCTCGGTCGAAGCCGTCCGCTCGCTGGTGGCGGATGGGCAAGGTGTCGCGATCCTGTCCGACATGGTGCTGCGGCCATGGTCGCTGGAAGGCAAGCGCATCGAGACGATCGTTCCGACCGAACCGATCCCGTCGATGGATGTCGGCCTTGCCTGGCGCCGCGGCGCGCAGTTCACGCCGGCGATGGAAGCCTTCCGCTCCTATTTCCACCAGACCTTCTTCCTGCCGTCGCACAGGTAGAAGCAGCGGGCCGGCCATGCTCGTCCTTGAGCGGGTGGCCGGCGTCATCTCGACTAATCCTGCCGGGTGATCAGGTAGCTGCCGCTTTCATGCAGCGCCGCAGCCCAGCCGGGCTCGATGACGATGGTCGTCGTCACTTCCTCGATGATCGCGGGACCGGCTACGGTCACGCCGACGCCGAGCGCCGCACCGTCATAGACCGGCGTTGATCTTGGCTTGCCCGACGCGTCGAAGACGGCGTCGCGATGCCCCTTCAGCGCCTGCTGCAGCGCGCCGGTGCCGCGCAGTCTCGGTGCCTTCGGCTTTTCGATGCGGCCGTAGATGGTCGATTCGATGTTGACGACCTCGACCGTGCTGTGGCGCTCGGCATAGGTGTAGAGTTCCTCGTGCCGGGCATGGAACGCGTCCTTGACCTGGCCGATGGTCTCCTCGGTGATCCTGAAATTGGGAATATCGACCGTGCATTCGTGCACCTGGCCGACATAACGCATCTCGAGGCTGCGCTGGACCTCGATCAGCGTGCCCGGAAAGCCGTCGGCCTTCAGATGAGCAATGCCCTGCGCCTCGATCTCCTCGAACAGCTGTTCGATCCTGTCGCAGGCGGTGGCATTGTCGAGCCTGAGCGGCGCGGTCGCCATGTAGTTGTACTTGACGTCCGAGATGACCTGGCCGAAGGCGCAGAGACCCGAGGCCAGCTTGGGCAGGATGATCGTGTCGATGCCCATCTCGCGCGCCAGTGCGGTGATGTGGGCCGCGGTCGCGCCGCCTGCCCCGACCAGCACGAAATCGCGCGGGTCGTAGCCGCGTTCGACAGACACGCGGCGAATGCCGTTGACCATGTTGTTGTTGACGATGGTGAACATGCCATAGGCGGCCTGCTCGATGCTGATGTTGAGCGGAGCGGCGATCGTCGCCACCGCCTGCCGCGCCTTTTCGAGGTCGAGCGGCAGCTTGCCGCCGAGCAGTCCTTCCGGGTTGAGATAGCCGAGCACCAGGTTGGCGTCCGACGTGGTCGGCTCCGTGCCGCCGCGCCCGTAACAGGCAGGCCCCGGTTCGGAACCGGCCGACTGCGGCCCGACCTGCAGCAGGCCAAGGCTGTCGATCCGGCCGATGGAACCGCCGCCGGCGCCTAGCGTCTCGACCTGGATCATCGGCACGCCGATGCGGTAGCGCAGGAAGTCGATGTTCTTGTTGAGGTTGGTCTGGCCGTTGCGCGTCAGCGTGATGTCGAAGGAGGTGCCGCCCATGTCGACGGTGATGACGTTGTCCTTGCCGAACGGCGCCCCGACAAACAGCCCTGCCTGCGGCGCGGAGGCCGGGCCGGAATTGATCGCGTAGACGGAACGGTCGGTCATCGCCTGGCCGATCGCCAGACCGCCATTCGACTGGAAATAGCGGACCGGCTGCTTCGCCCCGAGGGCGCGGAAATAGCTGTCGACCGCCGTGACGTAGCGGCGCATCACTGGCGCGAGATAGGCATTGGTCACCGCGGTCGAAGTGCGGGTGTATTCGCGCACCTGCGGATAAAGTTCGCTGCCGACCGTCAGGACAACGCCCGGCATCATCTCGCGCACGATCTCCGCCGCGCGCCGCTCGTGTTCGGCATTGAGCACCGACCACACGAAGGAGATGGCGACGGTCTCGACACCTTCCTTCAGGAACAACCGGCACGCCTCGCGAACGTCGTCCTCGTTCATCGGCGTGCGGACGGAACCATCCGAGATCACCCGTTCGCGGACGCCCTTGCGCAGATAGCGCGGCACCAGCATCGTCGCCGCCGGGTATTCCGGATCGTAGCGATAGCCGTCTTCCTTGTGGCCGTTGCGGATCTCGATGGAGTCCTCATGGCCCGCGGTGCAGATCAGGCCGGTCCTGCCGCCGCGATGGGTGATCAGCGCATTCAGCCCGACCGTGGTGCCGTTGATGCACAGGTCGCAATCGGAGACGACCTCTGAAGGTGACACGCCGAGGTCGTCGGCGATCAGCCTGAGGCCATTCTCGATGGCCCTGGTCGGATCCGAAGGCGTCGAAAGCGCCTTGAAAAGTTTCACCTCGCCGGTGGCGCGATTGGCCACGACAAAGTCCGTGAAGGTGCCGCCGGCATCGATGCCGAGACGATATGCGTGTTCCATGATCGTCTCCTCAGGCTGCGCGCAGTCGCTTGGTTTCGGCCAGGTCGACATCCAGCGTTTCAGGGTCGGCGATGGCCACGCCATAGTCGGCACGCGCGCCTTCAATCGAGACGAGGCCGTTGCGAACGTCCCACACCACCTTCTCGATCGGCCGCTCGAAAGGATTGCCGTAGCCGCCGCCGCCCGGATTGAGATTGGTGATCGTCTCGCCTGTCCTGATCGTCTGGATGATGTTCTTGCGTTCTACCTCGACCTTGCCGCCGCGTTTCAGCTCGACACGGCCGACTTTCTTGTCGACCAGGGCGGATTTCGCGCCGGCGGCCCCCATGGCCGGAATCCGGCGGCCCTCGCCGAAACCGATGCACAGCATGTCGCCGTCCAGCGGCTCGACTTCCCAGGCAGTGCCGGAACCGCCGCGGAATTTTCCGGCACCGCCGGAATCGGTCATCAGCGAATAACGATGGATGATGATGGGATAGGAATATTCGAGCAGTTCGACATCGCCGGAGGTCAGCGCGCCGAAGCAGCATTCCGGTCCAACGGCGTGCCAGCCGTCCTGCTGTGGCGTCGCGCCGCCGCCCGAAATGATGGTCGCCAGCACCATCGTGACAAATTCCTCGTTGTTTCGGCTGTCCTTGCCGGCGATGTTGAGGCCGTTGGCATGGCCCCAGGAGGCGGCGACCTTGGAAGGCATCGCCTTCTCGAAGGCGAGACGCACGGCGTCGGTCAGCGTCTCCATCGGCGTCGTCGTGCAGTTCATGTGCGGCGCCGGCTCCTGCGCATTGCACAACGTGCCCTTCGGCCCGAAATCGACGGTGACGCAGCGATACAGCCCTTCATTGTAGGGCGGCGGCAGCGCGGCGAACATCATCAGGCCGAGATAGACGCCGGAATGCGAATTGCCCTCGTATGAGTTTATGAAATAGGGCACCTGCGGCGGGCTGGAGATGGCGATGTGGCAGCTGTCGCCCGTGATCGTCACGCGGGCACCGATCTCGAAATCGCCGAAGCCGTGACCGGCATCCTCAAGGATCGCCTTGCCCTCATAGGTCCCATCAGGGACGGTGGCGATCAACGAGCGCATGTGCCGGTCCGCCATGTCCAGCAGCGTGTCGATGCAGGCATCGACCGTCGGCTTGCCATATTTGTCGAGCAGCGCGATCAGGCTGCGTTCCCCGACCTGACAGGCGCCGATCAGGGCGCGAAAATCGCCCTCCTGGTCGCGCCGCGCCCGCATGTTGGTGAAGATCATGTTCAGCACATCGTTGCGCGGCTTGCCGCGATCCCAGATCTTCACCGGCGGGATGCGCAGGCATTCGGCATAGATCTCGGTCGCGTTGGGATTGTAGCCCGCCGGCACCGGGCCGCCGATGTCGGTGAGGTGGCCCTTGCAGACGGTCCAGTAGACCAGTTCGCCATGGTAGAAGACAGGCTTGTACATGCAGGTGTCGATGGCATGGCTGCCGCCGAAGGCCGGATCGTTGTGCAGGATGAGGTCGCCCTCGTGGATGTCGCCTTCGAAGAAGCCGGCGACGGCTTTCATGGCGGGGATCAGCGAGCCTAGATGGATCGGGATATCCTGGCCCTGCAGGATCATCTCGGGGCGCGCGTTGAACAGCGCGGTCGAATAGTCATGCGCCAGGTTGAAGACGGAAGACCGCGCCGTCTTCTCCAGCGCCAGCGTCATCTCGCGCTGTGTTGTCTCCAGCACGCCACGCACCACCGACAGCGTGATCGGATCGACTTTCATTGTCGTCATTGCAACCTTTTCCTCCGTGCCACGAGGCCTATGGCCCATCGCACTTGTTGTTCCCGCACGGTGTCTGATGCACCGTTGCGACCCAAGCGAAACAGGTTTTGCAGGCGCGGTCTTTGCGCTGCGCGAACAAAAAATTGAGGTTGCGTGCACTGGCCGACACGCACGTTGCGTTCCGCGGCGACGGTGCCTAGTCTTCGGTAACGTCGTCGGATCGAGCATGAAGACGAGTGTCACAACAAGCGCGACGCGCGCCGCAGACCGGAGCCGGCACTGGCACCAGGCCATCGCCGGGGCCTATTTTCCACTCGACCTGAAATTCCGGAACGCCGACCATTTCTCGGGCGACCTGACGATCTGGCAGTTCGGCGACGTCTCGATCTCGCGCCTGACCTCCGACGCCCTGCAATATCTGCGCCTGCCCCACCATTTCCGGGCGGCCCGCAAGGAGGAGTTCCTCGTCACCGTGCCGGCACGTTCGGAAGTGTTCTTCTCGCAGGGCGGCAGCGAGATCAGCTGTTCGCCGGGCGGGTTCTTCCTGGAACGCAGCCACGAACCGTATGAATTCAGCCACGCCGATCCTGCCGATCTCTGGGTGCTCAAGGTCGAGTCGCGTGCGCTCGCCGATCGCGTGCACGGTCCGGACCGTTTCTGCTCGCTGCAGTTCGATGCGGCGAACGGCGCGGGTGGCCTGTTCACCGACATGCTGCATCTCCTGCCCGCCCGCTTCGACACCATGAATGCCGAATCCCGCATCGCGGTCGGGCGGCAACTCGTCGACCTGCTGGCGCTGGCGATCAGGGCCGACGACCGCATCCTGATGTCGAAGAGTTCCACGGTGCGCAACGCCCACCTCGCACGCATCGAAGCCTTTATCCGCGCCAATCTGAGAAACCCGGGACTTGATCCCGATCTGATAGCGCGCGCCTGTGGCCTGTCCACGCGCTACCTGCACGGCCTGTTCGGCGACATGGACCGCACGGTGGCCAGCTGGGTGCGGGAATTGCGCCTGGCCGCCTGCAAGGCAGCGCTCGAGGACCCTGCCAACGGCCAGACGGTGATGGAGATCGCCTATCGCTGGGGCTTCGGCGACCAGACGCAATTCAGCCGGACCTTCAAGGCGCGATACGGCATGCCTCCGGGCGAATATCGCGACTGTTTTAGGCGAGCCGGAAACGCTGCAAACGGATGACCAACCAGCCTACTTCAACGTTTCCTGGGCGATGGAAGGCACATCGGGCAGATCGTAATAATCGCCGGCGCACTCGGGATAGAGCTGGCTTTCCATCCTGAGACCGGTCGGGCCGTCGATCGTGCCAGCCCAGACGGAGAGCCGGTCGCTGTCGAACCGTCGCCAGAACAGGTTGGAGCCACACACCTTGCAGAAGCCGCGCTCGGCAACATCCGAGGAGCGGAACCAGTTCAGCGTATCGCCCTCGATCACCGCGTCTGCAGCCGCCACCTGCGTTGCCGCCACATAGTGGCCCGAGGTCTTGCGGCACTGCAGGCAATGGCAGGCGACGACCGGGCGTAGGTCGCCGCGCAGTTCATAGGTGGTACCGCCGCACAGGCAGCCGCCGCGCATGATCTTGCTCATGCATGCCCTCCATCATTCACCCACAAAGCTAGGCGAGCCGTCCCACTGGCGATGAGGTAAAACCGACCCCTGGTGTGCAATTCCAGCAAAAGTGCGTAGTGGTTTTGCGTCCGGAATTGCACAAAATAAAGAGTTGGAGCGTTTCAGCGTTTCCGTTGAGCGGAAACGCTCCAGGCGTCGTTGCCGGCAATACCGTCAGCCCGGCTTGACCTTCGGCAAGGCCTGCCGCATTGCTCGGCCATGCGCGCCAACTACAAAATGCAACGGCTGTTCGTGCCCGACGATCTGTCGGCCGGTGTCGAGTTCGAACCGGACACCCAGCAGAGCCACTACCTGATGCATGTGCTGCGCCTCGCCGACGGCGCCGAACTCCTGGCCTTCAACGGCCGCGACGGTGAATGGACAGCCGCAATCACCGCGAGGACGAAGAAGGCGGTGCGGCTCACCGTGAAGACGCAGCAACGGCCGCAACCGCCGCTGCCCGATCTCGTCTACTGCTTCGCGCCGCTGAAGGTCGGGCGGCAGGACTATCTCATCCAGAAGGCGGTGGAGATGGGCGCCGGCGTGTTGCAGCCGGTGCTGACCCAGCACACGCAAGGCAAGATCACGACCGAGCGCATGCATGCCAACGCCGTCGAAGCCGCCGAGCAATGCGGCGTGCTGGCCGTTCCGGCGGTGCGCGAGGCGGTCAAGTTCGAGCGGCTGCTTGCCGGCTGGGACAAGGAAAGGCGGCTGGTGTTCTGCGACGAGGATGCCTCGACCAACAACCCGCTGCCCGCCTTGCAGGCGATATCGGAAAAGAAGCTGGCGCTGCTGGTCGGCCCCGAAGGCGGCTTTTCCGACGAAGAGCGCCGCATGCTGCGCGCCCTGCCCTTCGTCACCGCAATTCCGCTGGGACCTCGCATCCTGCGCGCCGACACCGCCGCCGTGGCAGCGCTGGCGGTGATGCAGGCGACAGTCGGGGACTGGTAGAGAGTATCGTCACCTTCTCCCACAAAGAGAGGAGGAACCTTTCCCCACCTCCTTGTCGGGCCAGGGATTGACCCCGTCACGCAACCACAACAGCGTATCCAGCCAGAAGCCCGTGGCGTGGCGGTTGTGGAACAGGCTGAAGTGGCCAATTTTTTCCTGGCCGAGATCGGCGGGCCGGAGCAGGATCTGCGTGCGCTGTGCGCCGCGATAACGATCGAGCACGGCGCTGATCGCCGGCACGGTGGCGATGTCGTCATCGGACATGGTGACCGCCAGGATCGGTGCCGTCACGGCGTCGAAGCCACGCAGGACGGCTTCGCGCTGCCGTTGCGGATAGTTGTCTTCCAGATATGGCCGGCGAAAGGCCCACTCGTAGGCGATGCCAGCGGGCAGGTCCTCCAGCCAACCCAGGCGGCGGCCGGGGAAATAGCCGAACAGCGCCGTCAGCGCCGGCATGGCGACATGCCATTTCAGGAACAGGCGGCTGCGACGCGCAGGCGCGTAGTGACGCCAGCAGCCGAACTGCCCGCCGACCGAGAGCAGGCGGTGAATGGCCGGGGCATGACCGGCCAGCCCCGGCAAAGCGCCGCCGACGCTATGGCCGACGACGGAGACAGGAGCGGAACCGTCGCGTGCGAGAACCCAGGCCAGCACCGCCTCGAAGTCCTTTTCGCCCCATTCGCGCCAGCGATAGCCGCAACCGCGCAGCTGTGCCGGACGTGAGGCGCCGATGCCGCGATAGTCGTAGGTAACGACATCGAAACCGTGCGCGGCAAGGAAGCGGGCATAATGGTGGTAGTAGCGAGCCAGAACGCCGGTGGCCGGATTGATGATGGCGGTGCCGGCCGCCGGCCCGCTTACGCGCGGCCAGAAATGGCCGCCCAGGAGCACAGCGTCCGCGGCGGCAATCCCGATCGGCTGGGCTTCCTGGATCAGCGCTGAAACACTCATGGCAGGTCACTTCTCGAGCACAAGATGCATGAGACACGACATAACCCAGACCAGCTTGTTGTTACACTCACTAGTCAGTATACATAGATTTATGAAACCGACTGCCAACACGACCCGCGAGCGCATCGTCGCAGCCGCCTCCAAGCTGTTCTACGGCCAGGGCGTGCGCGCGGTGTCGGTCGATGCCGTGGCCGAAAAAGCCGGGCTCACCAAGCGCACGTTCTATTATCATTTCGCCAGCAAGGACGAGCTGATCGCCGCCTATCTGGAGCGGCGTGACCAGCCCAATCTCGGGCTGTTCCGGCACTGGTTCACGGAGAGCGAGGGCGAGCTTGCCGACAAGGTCGCCGCCATCTTCCACACGCTCGGACAGGCGGCCAGGCGTCCGGCCTGGAAGGGTTGCGGCTTCCTGCGGACCGCCGCCGAACTGGCCGACATGCCGGGCCATCCGGCGATCCGCATCGGCATCGCCCACAAGAAGCGTTTCGAAGACTGGATGAAGGGTGTTTTCGAGGCTGACGGGATCAGGGACGCCGAGTTGCTGGCGCGCCAGATCCTGCTGTTGCTCGACGGCTCCTTCGCCACCGTCCTGCTCAACCGCGACCCCTCCTACATGGAGAGCGCGGGCGCTGCGGCGGCCACGCTTGTCAGGGTGGCACAAGGGCAACGCCCTCCCCAGAGCGTTTCCGCCTTTAGCGGAAACGCGGAAGCGCTCTGATAGTTTTACGCAATCCCGGACGCAAAACCGCTACGCACTTTTGCTGGAATTGCTTAGAGACAATATTCAATTGCAGCGCGATCAAATCCTGTTGACGATTGGCTCAGGATTTTTTGCTTGATCGCCTCCTGACATTTCGTTCATCAAGCGCGCGGCGATCTACCGATCCGCCACCGAAGAGGGGCATATGGCACGCGACACGACCGATTTCCGACCCATCGAGGGCATGGACGAACTCGTCGACTACCTGGCCAAGGGCAACAAGCCGCGCTCCGAGTGGCGCATCGGCACCGAACACGAGAAATTCCCCTTCTATGTCGACGGCCATGCGCCGGTGCCTTATGGCGGCGACCGCGGCATCCGTTCGATCCTGGAAGGCATGCAGGAGAAACTCGGCTGGGATCCGATCCTGGATGAAGGCCGCATCATCGGCCTGGTCGAGCCAACCGGCCAGGGCGCGATTTCGCTGGAGCCGGGCGGACAGTTCGAGCTCTCAGGCGCACCACTGGAATCGATCCACCAGACCTGTCGCGAAGGCAATGCCCACCTGGCACAGGTGCGCGAGATCGCCGAGCCGCTCGGCATCCGCTTCCTCGGTCTTGGCGGCAGCCCGAAATGGACGCTTGCCGAGACGCCGCAAATGCCAAAGTCGCGTTATGAGATCATGACGCGCTACATGCCCAAGGTCGGCACCAAGGGCCTCGACATGATGTATCGCACCTGCACCATCCAGGTGAATCTCGACTTCGAGAGCGAGGCGGACATGCGCCGCAAGATGCAGGTTTCACTGAAACTGCAGCCGCTGGCCACCGCACTGTTTGCCAACTCACCTTTCACCGATGGCCGGCCCAACGGCCTGCAGAGCTGGCGCGGCGACATCTGGCGCGACACCGACAACCAGCGCTCCGGCCTGCTCGACTTCTGCTTCTCACCCGAATTCGGATTCGCCGACTATGTCGAATGGGCGCTCGACGTGCCGATGTATTTCATCATCCGTGACGGCCGCTACCACGACATGACGCACATCACCTTCCGCCAGTTCATGGAAGGCGCGGCGCGCAACCAGGTACCGGATGGCCTGCCCACCATGGGCGACTGGGCAAACCATCTGTCGACGCTGTTCCCCGACGTGCGCCTCAAGCGCTTCCTGGAAATGCGTGGCGCCGACGGCGGCCCGTGGCGGCGCATCTGCGCGCTGCCGGCCTTCTGGGTCGGCCTGCTTTATGATGAAGCGGCGCTCGACGCAGCCGAGGCGCTGACACGCGACTGGAGCTATGAGGAGGTCAGGGCGATGCGCGACGCGGTGCCGGAGAAAGGCATCGGCACGTCGTTCCGCACGACCACGCTGCGCGAGATCGCGCGCGAAACGCTTGCGCTGTCGCGCATGGGCCTTAGGAACCGCAACAGGCTGAACCGAGACGGCTTCGACGAAACCTCGTTCCTGTCGACGCTGGACGAGGTGGTGGCGCGCGGCACCACGAGCGCCGAAGAGATGCTGGCCGCCTACCACACACGCTGGGGCGACTCGATCGAGCCGGTGTTCCTGGAGTATGCGTATTGAGGCCTGCGTCTTAGTCTTCCGCCGGGAGAACGAATTCGCGATCTTCACTGGAGCGGGCCGAAAACCGCCGGGCTCCAGTCCATGCATCACTTGATCGGAATCCAGATTTCGACCTCGCCGAAACCGCTCGCAGCGTCGAAACGCCCGTCATAACGCTCGAAATCCGGCGCACATGCCGTCTCGAGGCCCGCTTCCGGCAGGGACTTGTTCCAGATCGTATAGACGGTGCTGCGTATCGCGGAGATATGCCCCCGGTGGGTAAACACCGCATATCGGCAAGCCGGAATTCGTATGCGGGTCAGTTCCGCCGGGATGGCGGAGAAATCGCGGACTTCCACGCCGCAGATGTATTCGAAATTACCGGCATCGTCGCCGTTGCAGCATACGCCGTAGCACGTCCATCCGACCTGCCCGGGGATGCTGCCGATCGATGGCCCGAAACGCTGCCACTGCGCCGGAATGCCCTCATTGGTCTCGAATGTATAACGCTCGCCCAGACCGGCAATCAGCAAGGCCTGGCCGTCCTCGACGCGCGGCGCTTCCAAGTCGACGAGAAGACTGTGATCCATCCTGATCGGCTCCAGTAGTTTCAGGTTTTCGAGATGGCCTTGCGCGCGCACCTGCTCGGGTGTGAGGCCGAAATGGCTGCGGAAGGCCCGTGAGAAGGCCTCATGGGAGCCGTAGCCCGCGTCCAGTGCCACGGCCAGGATGTCCGGCGCGCCTGCGGAAAGCGCCCGGGCCGCCTCGGCCAGGCGACGGTTGCGCAGATAACCCATCACCGTGTGACCGGTCGCGGCCCCGAACACCCGTGACAGGTGAAAGCGCGACACGCCGCTCGCCTCGGCGACATCGGCCAGCGAAATGGCTTGCCCGAAGCGGTGCTCGATAAGCCACAGGGCTTTGCCGACGGGATCCATGCGCTCTCCCATGAAGATTTTCTCCTTATGGCCGATTCCGGGTGCCGCCATTTGATCGCCGTTGCGCATGGACGATGTCCAGATGGCTCGAATGCGATCGAAACGCTCGAGCCAATTGCCCACTTCAATCCTGCATTGAAAGGCTCTACGCTCCCCTTGATACGCAAAACCGCAGCGCACTTTTGCTGGAATTGCTTGAGAAGCGCATAGGCTGAGGAGGAGCAAGACGTGCTGAACCTGTTCGACATGCTGAACCAGTCCCAGAACGGCAACGGCATGGAGGCGCTGGCACGGCAGTTCAACCTGAGCCAGCAGCAGACGCAGGCTGCGGTCGAGGCACTGCTGCCCGCCTTCAGCCAGGGCCTGAAGCGCAACACCGCCGACCCCTATGGCGTCGGCACCTTCATGAACGCGATGGCCAGCGGCCAGTACGGTCAGTATTTCGACAATGCAGCCCAGGCCTTTTCGCCACAGGGCGTGAGCCAGGGCAACGATGTGCTCGGCCAGTTGTTCGGCTCCAAGGACCTGTCGCGCGCCGTCGCGGCGCAGGCTGCACAGGCCAGCGGCGTCGGCCAGCAGGTATTGCAGCAGATGCTGCCGGTGCTGGCCTCGATGGTGATGGGCGGGCTGTTCAAGCAGACCACCAACCAGATGCAGGCCGGCGGTTTCGGCGGCGGCAACAACCCGTTCGGCCAGATCATCGAGGAGATGATGCGGCAGGGTGGCGGCATGATGGGCGGGCAGCCGCAGCAGCGCCAGGCGCCGCAGGGCCAGAACCCGTTCGGCAACAACCCGCTGGGCGACAATCCGCTCGGCAAGGTGCTGCAGGACATGTTCGGCGGCGGCGCACAGCAACAGGCGCCGCAGCCGCAGCAGCCGCAGCAGCCGCAAAACCCTTTCGGCGACAACAATCCCTGGGGCAAGATCCTGCAGGACATGCTGGGCGGCGCACAGCAGGCGCCCGACCCTGCCCCGCAGCGTCGCGCTCCGGAACCCGAACCGAACCCGAGCGGTCGGGCGCGCAACCCTTATGACGACATCTTCGGCAAGATGTTCGAAAGCGGCCGCCAGCAGCGCGACGACTACCAGCAGGGCGTCGAAAGCATCTTCGACCAATTCCTCAAAGGCATGGACCGCCGGTAAGCCAATTCCTTAACGAGTGTGCGGCAGTCTCCACGGCGCTGGATCGAGGGGACCATGCATGTTCGGCTTGTTTGGGAAGAAAAAAGCCGCTCCTGTGCGCGTGGTGGCCGTGCTGAATGCCAGATTACAGCCGCTGGACCGCGGCGAGATCGAAGACGCATTCGACGTGGCCATGTCGGAACAGGGCTTCGGCATCCGCACGGTGGGTGGCGGCACCTTGCTGGAGGCCAACGGCGAAGTCAGCCAATGCGACATCGAGATCGAAATCGACGAATTCTCGGACAAGGCGGTCGACACGGTGAAGGGCGTTCTTGGCGCGATGCTGGCGCCCAGAGGGTCGCATCTGCTGCTGCCGAGCCAGAACAACCAGCGCATCGCTTTCGGCACGCATGAAGGCCTGGCCCTTTACCTGAACGGCACCGATCTTCCGGACGAAGTCTACCGGACTTGCGATTCCAACCACGTCCATGCCGAGTGCCAGCGCCTGCTGGAAGGCATCGGCCATGTGGCAAGCCACTGGCAGGGACCAACGGAGACGGCGCTTTACATGTATGGACGCAAATTCGAGGAAATGCGGCAGCGGGTGGGACCGTTCCTGCAGGCATATCCCCTGTGCGCGCGATGCCGTATCGAGCAGATCGCCTAGAGCATTTTGTAGCCAAGTGGAATCACTTGGCGTTACAAAAATGCGACGAAAACAAAACTTAGAGCGTTTCCGCGTTTCCGTGAAAAACGGAAACGCTCTAGCATCCGTCTCGCGGCAAGTTCGAACAGGATGTGACCTGAGTTCACAAATCCTGTGCCTTTCACCACTCTGGCTCACGAAACGATGCGCTTCTATCTAGCCATCATTGGCAGATGGAGACTTCTAAGATGGAATACCGCAATCTCGGCAGATCGGGCCTGAGAGTTCCCGTGCTGTCCTTCGGCGCGGGCACGTTCGCCGGCAAGGGGCCGCTGTTCAGCGCCTGGGGCAATACCGGTGTCGAAGAGGCCCGCCGGCTGGTGGACATCTGCCTGGAGGCCGGTGTCAACCTGTTCGACACCGCCGACGTCTATTCCGACGGCGCGTCGGAAACCGTGCTCGGCGAGGCGATCAAGGGCCGGCGCAACGACGTGCTGATCTCGACCAAAGCCAGCCTGCCGCTGGGCGACGGGCCGAACCAATGGGGATCGTCGCGCAGCCGGCTGATCGAGGCGGTGGATGCCGCGCTCGGCCGGCTCGGCACCGACCATATCGACATTTTCCAGTTGCATGCCTTCGATGCGCACACACCGGTCGAGGAAGTACTTTCCACACTCGATGGTCTCGTGCAGGCCGGCAAGCTGCGCTACATCGGCGTCTCCAACTTCTCCGGCTGGCAGATCATGAAGTCGCTGGCGGCGTCGGAACGGCACGGCTGGTCGCGTTATGTCGCCAACCAGGTCTACTATTCGCTGGTCGGCCGCGACTATGAGTGGGACCTGATGCCTCTCGGCCAGGACCAGGGCCTCGGCGCGCTGGTGTGGAGCCCGCTCGGCTGGGGCCGCTTGACCGGCAAGATCAGCCGCAACGCTCCGATCCCTGCCGGCAGCCGGCTGCATGAGACAGCCGACTTCGGTCCGCCGGTGGAGGACGAACATCTCTACCGCGTCGTCGATGCACTGCAGGAGGTGGGGAAGGAGACCGGCAAGAGCGTGCCGCAGATCGCCATCAACTGGCTGCTGCAGCGGCCGACGGTGTCTTCCGTCATCATCGGCGCGCGCAACGAAGAGCAGTTGCGCCAGAACCTCGGCGCCGTCGGCTGGTCGCTGACGCCGGAACAGGTCGCCAGGCTCGATGCCGCAAGCAGCGTGACCGCGCCATACCCGCACTTCCCTTATCACCGCCAGGAAGGCTTCGCGCGGCTCAACCCGGCGATGGTGTGAGAGGTCCCTTCTCCCACAAGGGGAGAAGGCAAAACGTGCTCCCAAAAAAGAAAAAGCCCGGTCCGTGGGGGGACCGGGCGGTGCGCAGGTCCCGGCTGGGTCGAGCCGGAAGGGAGTGGGAAACCTGCAGCAACCTTGTTCCGCCGTGTCCCGCTGGAGGCCGGAACACGAGGCGAAAGATCAGGCCACCCTGCGGGCCAGTTCCTCGATCGAGGCGATACGCTCGCTGGCGATCGAACGCAGCTTCACCGTCGGATCCGAACCGAAGGGCAGGTCGATGGCGACGGAGAGATCGGCTCGGGTCAGACCGATATCGGCCAGTTCCGCATCAGACATCTCGCCGAGGCGATAGAAGGTGCGTCGGTTTTGCCAGGCATGGAAAAAGCCGATCATACGATTGAACACACGCGTCGCAGCAGCCGGGGTCGCGGTGATGCGCGCGCTCTCTGGGGCGAAATCATACGTGGTCATGGATCTTCTCCTCGAAACCGCGCGCAGCAGGGTTCCGCACCGCCAAAAAGGCGATCCGAAGCCGTTTCACACGCGCTCATATGGACAATTGAATAAATGCCACGCCGCGATTGATTAATCCAACGAATGTTTTTAATCTCTATCATCAACTCTGATGATGAATGGAGCCGACAGCTCGATTTCTTCGACGAATGGTTTCTATCAAAATCATCAAAAACGATGATGGATCATACCGATGAAAGCGCCGCTCGACCTCGACCAGTTGCAGACCTTCATCTCGATCGCAGACACAGGGTCCTTCACCCGCGCCGCCGAAGAGGTGCACCGCACGCAGTCGGCGGTGTCGATGCAGATGCGACGGCTGGAGGAGCGCATCGGCAAGCCGTTGTTCGAAAAGGATGGCCGCTCCAACAAGCTGACCGAGGATGGCGACCGGCTTCTGTCTTACGCCCGCCGGCTGATCTATCTGAACCGCGAGACGCTTTCCGCCTTCGACGACAACCGGCTGGAGGGCACCATCCGCATCGGCACGCCGGACGATTATGCCGACCGTTTCCTGCCCGAGATCATGGCGCGCTTTGCTCGCTCCAACCCGCGCGTGGAACTCACCGTCACCTGCGAACCGACGCCCGGCCTGGTGGAGCAGATCAAGCGCGGCCATCTCGACCTGGCGCTGGTCACCCACAACGACGCACGCGGCCAGTCGGAAGTGGTGCGGCGCGAACCGCTGCTGTGGGTCACCTCCGCCAACCACGCCACCCATGAGGAAGAAGTGCTGCCGATGGCCTTCGGCCGGCCAAACTGCATCTGGCGCCGTGCCGCCTGCGATGTCCTGGACGAGATGAGGCGCGACTACCGCATCCTGTTCTCATCCTTCTCGGCAACGGTTATCGCGGCGGCAGTGCTGTCGGGGCTGGCGATCTCGGTGCTGCCGGAATGCGCGCTGCGTCCCGGCATGCGGGTGCTGGGCGAAGCCGACGGCTTCGGCCTGCTGCCCGACTGCCGCATAGGCCTGATGCGCGGCCAGACCAGCCGTCCGGAAATCGTCGAAGCGCTGGCGCGCCACATCGCCGAAAGCCTCGACAACATCTCGGTGCCGATGAACGAAGAACCCGGCAGCTTCGACTTCGCCTCGCTCGCCTTCACCAAGATGAAGCGCACCAAACCCAGCCAGATCATGCCAGGCTGGTAAGAGACGGTTTTCCGTCCGGAATCGCGTAAAGCAAAGAGCCAGAGCGGTTCCGATAAAAGGCGGAAACGCTCTAGCGACGACCGCCGCGCACCACCAGCACGTTGCCGATGGCGACCAGCGCAAGGCCGACGATGGCGAAGGCGGTCCACCGGTAGCCTTCGAGCACGGTCGAGACCAGCAGCGCGAAGATCGGGAACAACACCGTGGCATAGCCGGCGCGCGCCGCGCCGATGCGGCCGAGCAGCGTGAGGTAGGCGGCAAAACCCATGATGGTGGAAACGACCGCCAGGAACAGCAGCGAGCCGAAATAGGCCACCGTCGGCACCACGGTGAAGGTGCGGCCCATCAGCAAGGCCAGGATCGCCGACCACAGCGTGCCGTAGAACATACCCCAGGCGTTCATCGAGACGAGCGGCAGGCCCTTGCGCATGCCGGCGGCCGAGATCACGTTGCCGACACAGAAGGAGAGCGTGCCGGCGACGCAGAAAGCAAGCCCGACCAGCGTGCCACCACCGAGATCGTGCCCGATGATCTCTGGCAGGAACATCAACGCAATGCCGCAAAAACCGGTGAGCCCGCCAAGCAAGATGCGCGGCGACGGCCTTTCACGCATGACCACGGCGCCAAGCATCATGTTCATCACCGAAGCCAGCGAGAAGACCACCGACAGCAGCCCGGAGACCAGGTAGCCGGCGCCGTAGTAGAACAGCAGGAAATTGGACGAGAACATCAGGATGCCGAGCGCCACGAAGCGCATGTGGTCGGCCAGGGCGAAACACAGCCGGCCACGCTTCAAAACCACCCAGCCGAACATCAGCGCGGTGGCGATGGCGAACCGCCAGACGATGTTGACCTCGTTGGCCACAATGCCGACCTGGAACTCGATGGCGTACCAGGACAGGCTCCAGGCAACGACGGTGAGTGCATAGAGGCCGTAGTCGAGCGGCTCGAACGGACGTTCGCTGGCGCTGCGCATAACGGGCGCGGCTTCAGGCGGCCGGGATTGCTGCATGTTCATGGCGACGCCTTGATTTCAGGAATTGCGCATCGGTAGGCCTGCCGGCCATGCACGTCCATCGCATTCGTGTGGTCCAGCAACACCAGCTCCGTCCGCGGGGGCTTGACCCATCCCCCCTCCAGCGCGCCAATCGGTGCATGAGTGATTTTTTCGAAGACGATTCGAGGCCGGGGGCGACAAACGCCACCGAGTACACGGTGAGCGAGATTTCCGGTGCGCTGAAGCGCACGGTGGAGGACACCTTCGGCAATGTGCGCGTGCGCGGCGAGATTTCCGGCTATCGCGGCCCGCATTCGTCGGGTCACGCCTATTTCGCGCTGAAGGACGACCGGTCGCGCCTCGATGCCGTGGTGTGGAAAGGCACGATGAGCAGGCTGCGCTTCCGCCCCGAAGAGGGCATGGAAGTGATCGCCTCCGGCAAGCTCACCACCTATCCCGGCAAATCGAACTACCAGATCGTCATCGACAATCTGGAGCCCGCCGGCGCCGGCGCGTTGATGGCTATGCTGGAAGAGCGCAAGCGTCGCCTCGCTGCCGAGGGCCTGTTCGACGCCGGCCGCAAGCAGCTCCTGCCCTATATGCCTTCGGTCATCGGCGTCGTCACCTCGCCCACCGGCGCGGTGATCCGCGATATCCTGCACCGCATCCGCGACCGCTTCCCGCTGCACGTGCTGGTGTGGCCGGTGCGTGTGCAGGGCGAAACGGCCGGCATGGAAGCAACCATAGCGGTCGAGGGCTTCAACAGCCTGGAGCCAGGCGGACCGATCCCGCGGCCGGACCTGATCATCGTGGCGCGCGGCGGCGGCAGCCTTGAGGATCTATGGGGCTTCAACGATGAAGGGCTGGCACGGGCCGTTGCGGCTTCCGAAATCCCGATCATCTCGGCGGTCGGGCACGAGACCGACTGGACGCTGATCGACCTCGCCGCCGACGTACGCGCACCGACACCGACCGGTGCCGCCGAAATCGCGGTCCCGGTCAAAGGGGATCTGGAGGCGACGCTGGCCAATCTGTCGGCGCGGCTTTCGGCGGCCTTGTCGCGCGGCATCGACCGCCGACGCCAGGCGGCTCGCGCCGCGGCACGGGCGTTGCCCTCGCCGGACCAGTTGCTGGCATTGCCGCGGCGCCGTTTCGACGAGGCTGAAAATCGGCTTGCCCGTGCGCTGTCGGTGGCGATCGAGCGCAAACGCGGCCGGCTCGGCGCCATCCGGCTGACACCGGCGACGTTGTCGCGGCGCATGGATGAGGCGCGGCGGCTCACCGCGCGCGATCTGGCCCGCGCGCAGGCGGCTTTCCTCGGCATCGTGCGCGAGCGCCGCGCGCGCTTCATGCGCACCGCGGCACGGCTTTCACCCGCCCCGATCGCACGCCGGCAGAAGCTGCAGGGCGACGCGCTGGCGACGCTGGCGCGCCGCAAGGACCAGGCGATGACGGTACGGCTGGAGCGGCTGCGCGCGCGCCTCACCCAGGCCGACCGGCTTTTGTCGACACTGAAACTCTCGGAACAGGCTATCCTGGAGCGCGGCTATGCGCTGGTCCTCGACGCCAGCGGCACGCTGGTGAAGCGGGCGGCTGAAGTGACGCCGGGTACGGCGCTGGAACTGCGCTTTGCCGATGGCTCCGCTCATGCCACGGCCGAGGGCGGCGAACCGGCGTCAGGCCCGGCAACTGCCAGCCCACCGAAACCAGTTCGGGCCGCGCCGAAAGACAAGGGCACCAGCGGCCAAGGATCGCTGTTTTAACCTGCGACATATTCGATCGATCCCCCTCTCCCGTAAGGGGAGAAGGGACTTGCAACCGCTTTAGTCGCTTTTCCGGAAAGCGCGGCTCGAGACGGAGATGGAATTCTGGCAGGGATCTTTCGCGTTCGCGAAAAGGTAGCCATCGGCCTTGTGGATGGCGCCGAAATCGAGGCCATCTTCGGCGCGCTGCCTGCAGAACAGCTCGACATCCTCGACGTCGAAGACCAGCTTGACGGTCGACTGGCCGCCGCGCTGGCCTTTTGCGGCCTGATGAAGCAGGATGTTGGCACCGCCATCGCTGGCGACGAGCTCGACAATCCTGTCGCCAGGCAAGCGGATTGCCGTGAAGCCGAAATGCCGTTGATAGAAACGGGCGGTTTCCTCGACATCCCTGGCGTAGATGACGATCCGGCCAAGTGGCATCGGCAACCCCGAGAACGGTGGTGCCCTTCTCCGCCCGCTGGAGAAGGGAGCAGGCTCAGGCCGCCTTGTCGGCGTCCGTTTCCGCCTCGACGGCCTCTTCGAGGCGCGAAGCGATCAGTTCCTGGATATCGCCGACCTCTTCCTGGAGGTCTTCCAGCGGGATTCCCGCTTCGGCGGCCTTGGCGGCACACTGCTTGGCCAGGACCTCGGCATGCTTGTCGATCTTCACCGCTTCGGACGGGGCACAGCACTCCTTGCCGATCCAGTCCTGCAGAAATTCGATCGCGTGTACGCTCATAATTGAACTACCCGTTTCGGTTCTTTCCGGCTGCCAGCGCTGTCGGCGCGGCCGGCCGGTGTCCCTATTTTAATAGAAACCGAGTCGCAAGCTCACGGCAACCTTACCGGCTACCCAAAGAACAAGACCTGGTTTCAGTGATTGGTTTGCGGGGCATCCACCCGGCGAAAAAAGAAGTGGTACCGTTGGCTGGGATCGAACCAGCGACCTCCGGATCCACAATCCGGCGCTCTAACCATCTGAGCTACAACGGCACTCATGCCCGTCGATGATCGCAACACCAGCTCCACTCGTGTCAGCCGCGCTCCGTCATCCGGCGAAGCGTCCATACGGGCAATCGGATCGTAATTCAAGGCTCTTGCGAAGGCAAAGGCCCGCTCACCCACATCCGTGTTCACCCGGCCCCCGATCTTACGCTGGGGATACCGACGCATTTCATACAAACTCAAGCCTCTGCCGAGACGCAGTACCGGTTTTCGGAGAGGTCCTACCTTTTCTTAAGAAAAAGGCCGGCGGGAGGAGGAGCCGGCCTTTTTCCGATATGAAGCCGGCGGGAGGAGGAGCCGGCTTTTGCCTGGAGCGGAGGGAGGAGGAACCACCCCAGGTATCTCTTGCCTCATAAAGCTAGGAAGCCGGTTCGATGCTTACAAGACCCCGGCCTGCCCTTGCCATTTTGCCGCACTTTCCAGTGCGCATCGTAGTTCCGAAAATCGACGCCGACTTTCGGGTCGATGCATCAGGCGGCCTTGGAGACGTCCTTGAAGGCCTTCTCGAAAGCGGCCTTGTAAGGCTTGGAAACTTCTTCGGCGGCCTTGGAAGCGGCAGCCTGGAATTCCTTGGCCTGCTCGACAACGGTCTCGACGCGCTTGCGCAGGAAGGAGGTCTGCAGCTCGACGACTTCCGACAGCGACTTGGCGCCGACGAGGGCCTCGAGGTGCGAGAAATTGGCTTCGGCGTTGGCGCGCAGCGTGGCGATCGCCTTCAGCGACAGGTCGCTCGAGGTGGTCTTGGCGGTCTCGTAGCTGGTTTCGAAAGCCTTCTTGGCTTCCTCGGCGCCGGTCTTCAGCTTGGCGAAGGTCTCCTTCGACTGCTCGACGCCCTTCTCGGCGAAAGCGCGAACCTGGTCAGCAGCCTGCGAAGCATCGAAGGTCGGGAATTCGGTGGTCTCAGCGGTCTTCGTCTTGGTCATTTTCCATCCTCGTTGTGGACGGGCACATCCGCATCTCTGGCGCCGCGCCGTCTCGTTCATTTCTGTTAACACCATAGCATTTCTCATTGTGCAGTGCAATATTTATGTTGCGACGCAACATTAGTGAAAAGAAACAAGGGGATGCCCGCGTTAACCAAAAGCCCTACTTTTCAAGTGGGCTATCTTCTGGCTTGTGGACCTTGCTGCGGCACCCATTTATTAACGAAGAATTAACCGCGGCCATCTCCTGGAGGATTGCCAGAGCGCATGCCGTCCGAGAACTATTCGTTCCTCGATGTTGCCGTCCTCGACGAGGTGCGGGCGCGTTTCGCTGCCGGCGACGCGCTGCTCATCCTTTCGGCGGACCTCGACCAGGTGCTGTGGGCGAACGGCCCGGGCGCTGCCGTGCTCGGCCATGCCGACATCGAGGCGGCGATCGACGCGCCGGCCGACCTGCCACCGGTGGCGAAACGCCAGATCACGGCCACCGCCGGCTTTCCGGCCATCGGCCGCAACCGCGCGCTGCTGGTCCGGCTTTCCCGGGGCATGGCAACGCAGGCGATCGGCTTCCAGGCCAGTGCCGTGACCATGCCGGACGGTGAAGCGGCGATCCTGCTTTCGGTGCCGGCCCAGCAGACCGGTTCGCGCAGCGTGGCCGAAATCGCCGAACGCGCCATAAGCGGCTTCACCACCGACGGCCAGTTCCTGGCTTTCATCGACGGCAGTGGCAATGTCGAAGCCTCATCGGCGGGATTCTCAGGCCTTGGAATCAGCACCGAGACGCTCGCCGCCCTGGCAAGCGAAACCGGCCGGGATCACGAACGCACGCTGAAGCGGCGTGTCCAGGCAGGAAAGCGCGCCCTGCCCGCGGGCATGGCAAGGCTGACGGACGATCCGGAACGCCATCTGCTGGTGGTGATCGACGATGGCAGCGCCGATCGGAATGAGGCAGCACCCGCAGCGACGATCCCTGCCGGCAACGGCCCGACAGCTGCGGCCGAGCCGCCGGCCGCGGAAGGCTGGCGCGCGGCTGATGACAGCGCTTCCACCAGCGCCGCGTCCGGAGAACATCATCACGATGGCTGGTATTTCAGCGATGCCGGCGAAAAGGGCGGAAACCCGGCACCGGTGGAGCCGGACGAGGCCGCAGTACCCGCCAGACAGGCCATCAGCCGCAACGCGGCGCCGGTGCGTTTCGTGTGGCGCACCGACGAAGCCGGCCGCTTCAGCGCGATTTCACCCGAATTCGCCGCCGTTGTCGGCGAGGCCGCCGCCGATGTCATCGGCCGGCGTTTCAAGGATGTCGCCACCACTTTCGGCTTCGATCCTTCCGGTGAGATCGCGGGGCTGCTGGACCGGCGCGACACGTGGTCGGGCCGCTCGGTTGCCTGGCCGATCGCCGGCAGCAGCCTGAAGGTGCCGGTCGACCTCGCCGCCCTGCCCGTCTACGACCGTAACCGCAACTTCGAAGGTTTCCGTGGTTTCGGCGTCGCGCGGGTTGCCGATGCCACCGAAGACCACGAAAAGGTCGGCGAGGCGCTCACGCCCGATTGGACGCCGTCGGAAACGCCGCCCGCTGCAGTCGTCGCGCCGCCCACACCATCGCAAGCGAAGCAGCCTGGCGCAGAGGCGAGCCGCCACAATGCTTTCCACGGCGAGACGCCGGCACTGACCATTGCGCCGACGCCGGAACGCCGGTTCACCGACAAGGTCATCCGGCTGGCGGAACACCGGGCACCCGCCAACGACAAGGGCCTGTCGAATGTGGAGCGCACCGCCTTCCGCGAGATCGGCGAACGCCTGAAGAAAGACAGTGCCGTGGAAACCGGCAAGGCCACGCCTGCCGCGCCGAAAGAGACGATTCCTGCTGCATCGCTGACAGATATTGCCGCCGTGTCGCCAAGCAAGGTCGAAGCGACAGCAGCATCCAGCCAGGATGCCGAATCGACGAAACCGGTCGAGACCGCTGCGACCACGCCCGAACAGAAGCCGGAGGTCGAGGTCCAGCTTCCTGTCGTCGCCGTCGAGCAACCAGCACCGGATACCAAGGCCGACGCGGCGGAACCGGAAATGGTTGGCGCGCAAGACCATGCCGCTTCACATGACGCGGCCGCCGTGGACGACAGCGCCACGCTGCTCGAGGCGCAGGAAGCCGAGCACATCGAGGACCTGGCGCGGCTCGACGGCACGAACGCCGATACGGTTTCCGAGATCGAAGATTCCGTCGCAAGCTCCGAACTGCCCGTAACGCTTGCCGGCCAGCCAGCGGAAACTGAAGCTGCCGGATCGGACGATGCCGCGCAAGACCAGCCCGCGGCCAAGCCGGCCGCGCCGCGCTCCCTGCTGGCTTTTGCCACGCCGGACGAAGCGGAGCCGTGCGACAAACCGGCGCCGGCACTGGACGATGCAGGCGACGTCAGGGCCGCCGTGGCGAAGGTGACGCAACAGCGCCGCGGCGCGATCCCCGAAGAGACGCCGTCTGCGGAAGACGCGACGGAAGACACCGATCTGGCTCGCCTGGAAGATGACGGCGATCTCACGCATCCACGCGATGAGGATGAAGCCGACGCAGAACCGGTGCAGGCCACCGTGACGCCGCGTGCGGCGCCACCGCTGCAGGCTGGCGGCTTCGTGCCCGCTGCCTTCTCCACCGGCGAGACGGCACCGGACACGTCGCTCGTGGCGCGGCTGCCGGTGCCGTTGCTGATCCATTCCGGCGACAAGCTGCACTACGCCAATACGGAGTTCCTGGCCCTGACCGGTTATGGCGATCTCGCAGCGCTGGAGGCCGCCGGCGGCCTGGATGCACTGTTTGCCGATGCCTATGCCAGCCATGATGCGCCCGACCACTCCGACCACAAGCTGCGGCTGAAGAAAGCCGATGGCGAAGAGGTTCCGGTCGATGCGGTGCTGCGTTCCGTGCCCTGGGGCAAGGGCAAGGCCCTGATGCTGGTGCTGAACGGCACGACCGACAACCGGTCGGCGCAGGTCCTGCCCTTTCCGGCAGCCGAGGCGGTGCAGCCAGACAATGGGGAACTCAAGGCGCGCATCGCCGAAATGCGCACCATCATCGACACCGCCACCGACGGCGTGGTGCTGATCAACCGCGATGGCACCATCCGCTCGATCAGCCGGCCGGCGGAGGCCCTGTTCAGCTTCGACAGCGACGACGTCGCCGGCAAGCAATTCGCCTCGCTGTTCGCCATCGAAAGCCAGAAGGCGGCGCGCGATTACCTTGCCGGGCTTTCCGACAATGGCGTGGCCAGCGTGCTCAATGACGGCCGCGAGGTCATCGGCCGCGAAGCCGAGGGGCGCTTCATCCCGCTGTTCATGACCATCGGCCGCCTGCCCGGCGACAGCGGCTATTGCGCCGTGGTGCGCGACATCACGCAATGGAAGCGGGCCGAGGAAGAACTCACCCAGGCGCGCGCGGTGGCCGAACGTGCATCCTCGCAGAAGACCGACTTCCTCGCCCGCATCAGCCACGAAATCCGCACGCCGCTCAACGCCATCATCGGTTTTTCCGAACTGATGGTGGATGAGAAATTCGGGCCAGTCGCCAATGAGCGCTATCGCGACTATCTGCGCGACATCAACCGCTCGGGCAACCATGTCCTCGATCTGGTCAACGACCTGCTCGACATTTCCAAGATCGAGGCGGGACAGCAGGAAATGGACTACGAGGCGGTGTCGCTCAACGACACGCTGGCCGAATCCGTCGCGCTGATGCAGCCACAGGCCAATCGTGAGCGAGTGATCATTCGCTCGTCCTTCGCCTCGCGCCTGCCGGAGGTCGTGGCCGACCTGCGTTCAATCCGCCAGATCGCGCTCAACATCCTGTCCAATGCCGTGCGCTACACACAGGCGGGCGGCCAGGTGATCGTCTCGACTGCCTATGAGACCTCAGGCGATGTGGTGATGCGGGTACGCGATACTGGCGTCGGCATGACCCAGGCGGAGATCGAACACGCGCTGAAGCCCTTCAAGCAGGTCAATGCCCTGAAGCGCGGGCGCAGCGACGGCACCGGCCTCGGCCTGCCGCTGACCAAGGCGATGGTAGAGGCCAACCGGGCCCGCTTCACCATCAACTCGACGCCCGGTGAAGGCACGCTTGTTGAAGTGGCTTTCCCGTCGACGCGCGTTCTGGCCGATTAGGCGGCTCAATAGAAAAAAGGCGCCCGACGGGGCGCCTGAAGAGGAATTTGTCACAACGGGCTTGAGCGATACTGTTCCCGCCCAGCGGGAATGGGATTTCTCCCTCAAGTTACCCGTGACTATCACGGCCGGGTCGTAAACAAATCCTTACCCGGGTGCGGAAAAATTTACGAAAGTGTACCACTTGTGAAAACGCGGTAAATTTGAGCGCTACGCTTTGTTTACCGTATTCTCCGCCCGGCTGTCCGCTCAGCTCTGCAGTTCCGGCCGATCCCTGAACAGGTCGAGCGCTTCGGGATTGGCGAGCGCTTCCTGGTTCTTGACGGCGCGGCCATGGACGACATCGCGCACCGCAAGCTCGGTGATCTTGCCCGACTTGGTGCGCGGAATATCGGTGACGGCGACAATCCTGGCCGGCACATGGCGCGGACTGGCGCCGGTGCGGATCTTGGCCTTGATCTTCTTCTCGAGTGCCTCGTCCAGGGCGATCCCCGCGGCCAGCCTTACGAACAGCACCACCCGCACGTCATCCTCGAAATCCTGGCCGATGCAGATCGCCTCGAGGATTTCCGGCATCTGCTCGACCTGGTTGTAGATCTCGGCCGTGCCGATGCGCACACCACCCGGGTTCAGCGTCGCATCCGAGCGACCGTGGATGATCATACCGCCATGTTCGGTCCATTCGGCAAAGTCGCCATGGCACCAGACATTGTCGAAACGCTCGAAATAGGCGCCGTGATACTTCCTGCCATCGGGATCATTCCAGAAGCCGATCGGCATGGCCGGAAACGCTTTGGCACAGACCAGTTCGCCCTTCTCCTGCCGCACCGGCTGGCCGTCGTCGTTCCAGACGTCGACGGCCAGGCCAAGCCCGGCCCCCTGGATCTCTCCTTCCCAGACCGGTTCGGTCGGCACGCCCAGCACGAAACAGGAGACGATGTCGGTGCCGCCCGAAATCGAAGCGAGGTGGATATCCTGCTTGATGCCTTCATAGACGAAACGAAAGCCTTCCGGCGACAGCGGCGAGCCGGTCGACGAGATGGTGCGGACGGTGGAGAGGTCATGCGTGGTGATCGGCGTCAGCCCGGCCTTGCGCACCGAATCGATGAACTTCGCCGACGTGCCGAAATAGGTCATCTTCTCGGCGTCGGCGAAGTCGAACAGCACATTGCCGGATGGATGGAAGGGCGAGCCGTCATAAAGCAGCAGCATCGCACCGCAGGACAGACCCGAAACCAGCCAGTTCCACATCATCCAGCCGCAGGTGGTGAAATAGAAGAAGCGGTCACCCTCGACGAGGCCGGCATGCAGGCGCAGTTCCTTGACGTGCTGGATCAACGTGCCGCCGGCCGAATGCACGATGCATTTCGGAATGCCGGTCGTGCCGGATGAGAACAGGATGTAAAGCGGATGCGCGAAAGGCAGTCGTTCGAAGGTGACTGATTTGGCCGCGAAGGGCTGCAGCGCCATCTCCAGCGCTTCCGCGCCCTCGATGGTGCCGGCGACATCTTGCGCGGTGCCGAGATAGTCGACCACCAGCACCTTGCGCAGGCTCTCCAGTTTCGAAGCGACGGCCGCCACCTTGTCGGCAACCTCGATGGCCTTGCCGGCATACCAATAGCCGTCCGGCACGATGAAGACGACCGGTTCGATCTGGCCGAAGCGGTCGAGCACACCCTGTTCGCCAAAATCGGGCGAACAGGACGACCACACCGCGCCGATCGAGGTGGCGGCAAGCATGGCGGCAACCGTTTCGGGCATGTTCGGCATCATCGCGGCGATGCGATCGCCCTGTTTGACGCCGAGCTTCACGAACAGTTGCTGAAGCTGTGAGACCCTGGCGTGCAGTTCGTCCCACGACAGGCGCCGCTCGACCTGGTCCTCGCCGCGAAAAACGATCGCGTTGGAGGAACCGCTCTTCTTCAGCAGATTTTCCGCGAAATTCAGCCTGGCGTCGGGGAAGAAATGCGCGCCCGGCATGCTGTCGCCGTCGACAAGCACTGTTTCGCCCTTGTCGCCCGTGATGCCGCAGAAGTTCCACACCAAATCCCAGAATGCTTCGCGTTCCGCCACCGACCAGGCATGCAGATCGTGGTAGCTGGCGAAGCTCTGCCCGCTGGCCCGCTCGGCCGCGCGCGTGAATTCGGTCAGCGGCGCCTCGGCAATTCGTGCTTCCGATGGGCTCCAAAGGGGGGTATCTGCGGCCATCAATGTTCCTCCCGTGGCGTCACCCGTTAAGCATACTGCAACGCAACAACGCAAGGTCGGCCGAATGCGACAGCATGTGTGCTATCGCCATCGCATGGTCACAAAGACTTGAAATGCAGCCGCCTAGAGCGTTTCCGTTTTTTCACGGAAACGCGGAAACGCTCTAACTTTTTGTTTTCACGCAATTCCGGACGGAAAACCGTTAAACACTTTTCCTGGAATTGCTCTAGGTTTACACCCCTTCATGCGGTGGAATTGAAACGCTAAGGACCAGATGCCATCACCCCTGATCTGGCGGGCCATTTGGGCTGTATCGATTGCGGTCATCGTCGCCGTCCTGGCGTTCGTGGCCGTACCCTATTTTGCGTCCAATCGCATCGTGCGCGACCGCATCGCCTGGGAGATGAGCGCCTGGAGCGGTTTCCGCGTCACCATCGAGGGCACGCCCGAGATTTCGATCTGGCCGCAGTTCCGCGCCACGCTGTCGGGTGTCACGCTGTCGAAATGGAGCGATGACAAGGCTCCGCCGGTGATGCAGGCCGAACGGGTCGACATCGACCTGTCGGCGATGGCGGCGCTGCGTGGCGATGTCGTGTTCTCCGGCGTGCAGCTGATCAAGCCGGTCTTCCGCATCGAGCCTGCCGAGCATGGGCTGCTTCTGCCTGCAGCACCTTCTGGCGGCCGCGTCGCGCGCGCCATCGACGCAGCCAGGGAAACGGTCAAGGCCAATCCGGGCAAGCCGGACGCCGTCAAGCTGCCGCAGGAAGGTTTCGGCAGCATCGAATTCCGCGACGGCCGTGTCGTCGCCAGCGTCGACGGATCGGAAGAAGAGGTTGTGACCGGACTGTCGGGCATGGTCGACTGGGAGGCGCTGAATGCGGCCGGCTCGCTGACGGCCAATGGCACCTGGCGCGGCGAGAGCGTGTCCGTGGAGGCCAATTCACCGCAGCCCATGCTGTTGCTGGCGGGCGGTGCTGCACCGTTCACGGTGTCGCTCAAGGCGCCGCCGGCCAATCTCTCATTCGAGGGCAACGGCAATTTCTCGGCGAAATCGTTCTTCGACGGCCAGGCCAAGTTCTCGGCACCGTCGCTGCGGCGCGCGCTGTACTGGCTGCGGGCCGGCATCGCACCCGGCGCCACCACTGGCCCCGTTTCGGTCAGCAGCAAGGTCAGCGGCAATGGCGACCGGATCAAGTTCGAGAATGCCGAGATGACCGTCGACAAGAACCCCGGCAACGGCGCGCTCGATATTTCCTTCAACGATGCAATGCCGGTGATCTCCGGCACCATGGCCTTCGACACCGTCAACCTGGCGGCCTTCCTCGCAGCCTTCACCACGACGGCCGCGGCTCCCGGCGATCTCGATGCGATCGACACATCCTTCGCCGACCGCTTCAACCTCGATCTGAGACTGTCGGCAGCGCATGCCACCGCCGGGCCGATCCAGCTTGCCGACATGGCCGGCACCGCCCAGGTCAAGAACGGCCTCGCCGTCTTCGACATTTCCGACGCCGGCGCCTTTGGCGGCAACATCCAGGCAAGCCTGCGCTTCGATCTGCGTCCGGAAGGCACCCAGGTGGAGATGAAGCTGCTTGCTTCCGACATCAATGGCGCCGAATTCACCTCCGCCGCAGGCATGACGCGCCTGATGCCGACCGGAACGGGCACCGTGTCGCTGATCCTGAAAGGCCCCGGCAAATCCTGGAATTCGATCCTGCAGAATGCAGACGGTTCGGTTTCGGCCACTTTTGGCCCGGGCAATCTGACCGCGCTCAACCTGCCATCGTTCCTGAAGCATGCCGAGGACGGTGGATTCTTCGCGCTCGACGAAGTCGCCGACGGCACGCTGGCGATCGACGGAGCCGAGCTCAAGGCCAGCATAGCCAAGGGCGTCGCTCGCATCGACCGGGCCGAGGCGAAGTCCGGCCAGACCAAGATATGGCTGTCCGGCATCGTGCCTTATGCAGGGCGTGGGCTGGCATTGTCAGGCGGCGTCATCCAGAAACCGACAGCCCAGCCGGCTCCTCAGGCCCAGCCGGCTCCAGCGCAACCAGGCACCGTTCCGGACGGCCAGGCTCCAGCCAGCCAGACCACGTCCAGCACACCGCCTCCGGCCGCGTTGCCTGCGCCCACCACACCCAGCAACAGCGGCAACGAGGCAACCTTCTTCGTCGGCGGGACCTGGACAACGCCCTTCGTGTCGCCGATCACGCGCCGCAAGACAGGCGAATAGAGCAATTCCGGGAGACGGGTACGGTTTTCCGTCCGGGCTTGCGTAACAACACAGAGCTGACGGAGACGCTCCTGAAAAAGGCAGCCGAAGCTGCCTTTTTCATTTTCGGATCGCGAAGCTCTATCCCCGCATCGCCGCCTGTTCGTCGCGCAGGCGCTGCACTTCGCGGCGCTTGTTGACGACCGAGGCGATGATCACCCCCGTCGCAACGATCGCGATCAGGATCGTGCAGGCGGCGTTGATCTCCGGCGTCACGCCGAGGCGGACCTGGCTGTAGATCTTCATCGGCAACGTCGTCGCACCCGGTCCCGAGGTGAAGGACGACGTCACCAGATCATCCAGCGACAGGGTGAAGGCCAGCATCCAGCCCGAGACGATGGCCGGCAGGATGACCGGCAGCGTCACCTGGAAGAAAGTAGCCACCGGCGAGGCACCGAGATCCATCGCCGCCTCTTCGAGCGAGCGGTCGAAGGTGACGAGGCGTGACTGCACCACCACGGCGACGAAGCACATGGTGAAGGAGATGTGCGCCAGCGTCAGCGTGAAGAAACCGCGGTCGAGGCCGACCGCGACGAACAGCAGCAGCAGCGACAGGCCGGTGATGACTTCCGGCATGACCAGGGGCGCAAACACCATGCCCGAGAACAGCACTCGGCCACGGAAGCGGGTGTAGCGGGTCAGCGCGAGCGCCGCCAGCGTGCCGAGCACCGTCGCCACGGTCGCCGAGATCAGGCCGACACGGATGGTGACCCAGGCGGCATCGATCAGCGCCTGGTTCTGGAACAGCGAGACATACCATTTGGTCGAGAAGCCGCCCCAGACGGTGACGAGCTTCGATTCGTTGAAGGAGAAGATCACCAGAAGCACGATGGGCAGGTACAGGAACGCAAAGCCCAGCGTAACCGAGGTGATGTTGAAACGGCTCCAGGTCGTGTTCATCTCAGCGCCCCTGTTCCTGAGCGCGCGCCTGGGCGTGCTGGAAGATGACAATGGGAACAATCAGCACCAGCAGCAGCAGCACCGCCACCGCCGAAGACACCGGCCAGTCGCGATTGGCGTTGAACTCGTTCCACAGCGTGCGGCCGATCATCAGCGTCTGCGAGCCGCCGAGCAGGTCCGGAATGACGAACTCGCCGACGGCCGGGATGAAGACCAGCAGGCTGCCGGCCAGGACGCCGGGCAGCGACATCGGGAAGGTGATCTTCCAGAAGGCGGTGATCGGCGGACAGCCAAGGTCCTGGGCAGCCTCGACCAGCGAGTAATCCATCTTCTCCAGCGCCGAATAAAGCGGCAGCACCATGAACGGCAGGTAGGAGTAGACGATGCCGATGAAGATCGCCGTGTAGGTGTTGAGGATGATCAGCGGCTCGCTGATGATGCCGGTGCTCAGCAGAAGCTGGTTGAGCAGGCCTTCCGGTTTCAGGATGCCGATCCACGCATAGACGCGGATCAGGAACGACGTCCAGAACGGCAGGATGACCAGCATCAGCAGTGTCGGCCTGAGCGTCGCCGGCGCCCGCGCCATGCCATAGGCGATCGGATAGCCGACAAGCAGGGTGAGCAAGGTGGATATGCCGGCAACGATGACGCTGGTGAGGTAGGCGTTGATGTAAAGCGGGTCCTCGGTGAGGAAGATGTAGTTGTCGAAGTTCAATTCCTTCAGCTGGCCGATGATGCCGGAGATGCCGCCGCTGAAATCGAACGCCGGCGTATAGGGCGGCATCGCGATCGCTGTCTGCGACAGCGATATCTTGAAGACGATGAAGAAGGGAACGAGGAAGAAGACCAGCAGGAAGACATAAGGAATGATGATGACCAGCTTGCCGGTGAAGCTGGTGGCCTGTTGCGGGGCAGCCTGCGCCTGGGCGGCGCCGGTTGCGGTTGGGGCAGAAAGGGTAGCACCCGCCATGATCGCCTCCTACCGCGTCAGCACGACGCCGGCATCAGGCCGGAAGGAAACCCAGGCGCGGTCGTTCCAGGTCAGGGGATCGTCCGAGATGCGGGCGGCATTCATGCTCTGCGCGCGCACGATCTGCCCGTCGCTCAGCTTGACGTGGTAAACGGTCATGTCGCCGAGATAGGCGATGTCATAGACTTCGCCTTCCAGCGCATTGGTCGAGCCCTCCGGCTTGGCCGAGGAGATGCGGATCTTTTCGGGACGAATGGCGAAAGCGACGTTGGCACCGGCGGTGGCGTCGCCTGCGTTCTCGACCAGGATCTGCGCGCCGGTGGCACCGGTGATCCTCGCGGTCTTTTCGGTGCGCTCGGCGACCTTGCCCTCGAACATGTTCACATTGCCGACGAAGTTCGCGACGAAGCGCGAGGTCGGCGCCTCGTAGACTTCGGCAGGCGTCGCGACCTGCATCACCTCACCCTTGTCCATGATGGCGATGCGGTCGGCCATCGTCATGGCCTCTTCCTGGTCGTGGGTGACGACGACGAAGGTCAGACCGAGTTCCTGCTGCAGGTCCATCAGTTCGAACTGGGTTTCTTCGCGCAGCTTCTTGTCGAGTGCGCCGAGCGGCTCGTCGAGCAGCAGCACCTTCGGGCGTTTGGCGACGGAACGGGCAAGCGCGACGCGCTGGCGCTGGCCGCCGGAAAGCTGGTGCGGCTTGCGCTTGGCGAAAGCCTCGAGCTTGACCAGCTTCAGCATCTCGGCAACGCGCTTTTCGACATCGGCCCTGGGCATGCCTTCCTGTTTCAGGCCGAAGGCGATGTTCTTTTCCACCGTCATGTGCGGGAACAGCGCATAGGACTGGAACATCATGTTGACCGGGCGCCGGTAAGGCGGCGTGCCGGCGAGGTTTTCGCCGTCGAGCAGGATGCGCCCCGAAGTCGGCTGCTCGAAGCCCGCCAGCATGCGCAGCAGCGTGGACTTGCCACAGCCCGATGCGCCCAGCAGCGCGAAGAACTCGCGCTCGTAGATGGTCAGCGACAAGTTGTTGACGGCGACAAAGTCGCCGAACCGCTTGGTGACATTTTCAAACTGGATGTAAGGCTTTGCGTTCGGATCGTTCCACGGCGCAAAATCCCTGCGAATGCTGCCCAGCGATTTCATTGTCCCACTCCCGTTATCCTGTCCCCGAAAAAACCCCGGCAGTCGGACTGCCGGGGTTTTCGCTGATGCTTATTGTCCCGTGACGACCTTGGTCCAGATGCGCGTGATGGTGCGCTGGGTCTTGGGATCGTACGGTTTGACGGTGAAGAGCTTCTTCATCACCTCTTCATCGGGGTAGATCGTGGGATCGCCGGTGATCTCCTTGTTGATCAGCGGCTGCGAGGCCTTGTTGCCGTTGGCGTAGAAGACATAGTCCGACGACTTGGCGATCACTTCCGGCTTCATCATGTAGTTGATGAATTCCAGCGCTTCGGCCGGGTGCTTGGCATCGGCCGGCACGGCCATCTGGTCGAACCACATCTCGGCGCCTTCCTTCGGGATCGTATAAGCGATCTCGACGCCGGCCTTGGCTTCCTGGGCGCGGTTGCGCGCCTGGAACAGGTCGCCCGAGAAGCCGACGGCAAGGCAGATGTCGCCGTTGGCGAGCGCGTTGATGTATTCGGAGGAGTGGAACTTGCGCACCGAAGGACGGATGCTCAGCATCAGCTCTTCCGCCTTGGCGAGATCTTCGGCCTTGTTCGAGTTCGGATCGATCTTCAGATAGTTGAGCGCGGTCGGCAGGATGTCGGTGGGCGAATCCAGCATCATCACGCCACAATCCTTCAGCTTGGCGAGATTCTCCGGCTTGAACACCGTGTCCCAGCTGTCGATCGTGTCGACGCCGAGCGCTTCCTTGATCTTCTTGGTGTTGTAGCCGATGCCGGTGGTGCCCCACATGTAGTTGACCGAGTATTCGTTGCCCGGATCGAATGCGGCGACGCGTTCCTGGACCACGTCCCACATGTTCTTGAGGTTCGGCAGCTTCGACTTGTCGAGCTTCTGGTAAACGCCGGCAGCGATCTGGCGCACCAGGAACGGCGTGGCGGTCGGCACGACGACGTCGTAACCCGAACCGCCGGCCAGCAGCTTGGTTTCCAGGATCTCGTTGGAATCATAGACGTCGTAGACGACCTTGATGCCGGTTTCCTTGGTGAAGTCGGCAATGATCGACTGGTCGATGTAGTCGGACCAGTTGTAGACGTTGACGACGCGCTCCTGTGCCTGCGCACCCAGCGTCGGCAACGTCAACGCCACGGCCGTCGCCGCCAGCAAAATCGCTTTGCGGATCATCATTCAAACTCCCTTTGTCAGTGTTCCCTTGCCGGCCGGCACGATGGCCCTGATCCGGCATTCATTGTCGATTGGTGTTATGGCAACGGACGACACGCCGCTGAGACGGCGGTGCCTGGAATGCGTGCGATAGAAAGGCAAAGTGCAGCCTGTCTGGCTGCTTGGGGGAACTACCGCCCGCGGCTGCCCGATTGGCAGACCAAGGCG
Organism: Mesorhizobium sp. NPDC059025; assembly: GCF_042739655.1. Taxonomy (NCBI): domain Bacteria; kingdom Pseudomonadati; phylum Pseudomonadota; class Alphaproteobacteria; order Hyphomicrobiales; family Phyllobacteriaceae; genus Mesorhizobium; species Mesorhizobium sp. NPDC059025. The sequence continues at coordinate 132,675 of NZ_JBHYIM010000014.1, forward strand.
ATGAAGCTCGATCCTGGTTTGGCCGGCTCTGTCACGTGGCAAGATGCGCCTGTCTTGTTGTTGCCGCATCTGCAGCCTGCCCGTCGCGTAGCAGGCTTGTCAATGGGCAAAGATGTTCCAATCGCTCCTGACAATCAAATCTCGGTTTGTGTCAGGTAGGCGACGGGATGCCGGTGGTACCGGGTCGCGCCGGTCGCGACTGGCGCCGCATTTCCAGGCCGATGTGAACAAGCAGTGCGGCAACGACGACGATGCCGCCAACCATGGTGCGGGCGGAAGGCACCTCGCCATGCACGAGCCAGACCCAGATCGGCCCCAGGATGGGCTCGAATGTGCCGAGCAGCGCCGCCACCGCCGCCGGAACCAGCCGGGCGCCGGTGGCGAAGAAAGCAAGCCCCACGCCGAGGTTGATGACGCCGAAGGCGAACAGGAAGCCCATGTCGCGCGGCGAAACCGCGAACTGGCTGGCCTGCGAAGCAGCAAAAAGCGCGGCCAGGATCGTGCCGAGGCAGGTGGCCGGCGTCATGCGCACCTGCGCAAAGCGTCGGGTTATGACGGTAGCGACCGAAAACATGAAGGCGATGAGCAAGGCCAGCCCGTCGCCGATCGGCGACACCGCACCGCCGAGCGATTCCGAGACCATGATGGCGACGCCGACGATCACGCCGGCGATCGCCGCCCAGGTGGCGGCCGAAACTCTTTCGCGAAACAGCAGCCAGCTCAGCAACGCCGCCAGCAACGGCACACCGGCCTGCATGAGCAGGATGTTGGCGACCTTGGTGTAGGCGAGCGCGACGACGAAACAGGTGGACGCGGTGGCGAAACAGACGGCGACCGCAAGGCCCGGCAATCCCATGTCGCGGAACAGCTTGAGGGTTCCGCGCGGGCCGTCGCGCCATGCCATGAAAGCGATGAGAAAAGCCGCTGCCCAGACCGAGCGCCAGAACACCACCGTCCAGCTGTCATCGACCGCGATGAAGCGGGCAATGGTGCCACCAAGGCTCCACATCAGGGCGGACAGGAACACCAGCAGATAGCCGATGCGTTCCTCCCGCAATGCCGATGGTTGAGCGATGGCGTTCATGGCTCACTATTGCCCTTTCGCATGCGACGCATTGTGCGGGGGACGACAGAATCTGGCGGTTTCCAATTGTCCCCCTGGAGCAACTCCAACGGAAACGCTCCAGCTGGAACTGAGCGCGAAAGAACCGATGCGGGCAAGGGCCGGATTGCCCGCTTCGGTTGTTCCAATCCGCGGCCACACGCAGCCGGCGGATCATTTGACGATCCCCTGGCGACGCAGCCGGAAAGGACCTACTGCGCCTGCTTCAGCGCCTCGGACAATACCGTGTCCTCGCCGGCGGCATAGCTTGCGAATGTCTGCACGACAGGAATGGCGGGAGCCAACGAACCGGATGGCGTGCCATAGACATAGTTGAGGAAGAAGCATGTCGTGACCTGCGCCAGGCCGCAGCCATCCTCCCAATCGTGAAAGGCGGTGGTGTAGCGGACGGTCAGCCTGGAATTCGGCAAGGTGACGTTGCCGCCCTCACCCCAGAATTTCGACCTGTCGCCCATCGGCTCACCCATCAGGATGCCACGCCCGCCGGCATGATATTTCAGCATCGCCGCGGTGCTGAGCGCCGCCGAAAATGTCGTCCCGCTGGTGAGGATCAGGACCTTGCCGTCCTGCGGCACGAGTTCGGGCAATTGCTTCGAGAAATCGGCCGTTTGCGTGTAGTCGCCGCCCGGATTGAAACGCAGGTCCACCACAGCGTTCCTGATCCGGCGTGTCTTCGCCTCGGCCAGCACGTCGGCGAGATAGCCGTGCAGGGACTTGCCGTCCTGGTCGCGCACACGGTTGATCTGCACATAAAGGGTGCTGCCATCGGCCAGGAAGTCATGCCAGAAAAACCGGTCGGGCCGCGCCAGCGCCGGTGGCACCGGCACGCCCTGCAGCACATGGACCCAGGATCCGTTGTCATCGGGCAGCGCAACGGGGCTCAGATAGCGTTTCGGCCAGAATGTCCTGGTCAGCGGCTCCGGCGTGCCTGGCTCGGCGGCGAGCGTGTGCGACGCCTGCGATCCGTCACGCGGTTGCAGGACCAGCGCCGCGGCGTCCGCCTTGTCGGCAAGGCCGGCGGCATGCAGCAGTTCCGGCGAGGCAAGCAGGTTCGGCGACAACTCACGCGCCAGGTTGGCCGGCCCGCCGACATAGGCGCGCAGTCCTTCGAGCAGCTGGGTCGTTGAATGACCGTCGAGCGTGACAAGCTGCGCTCCCAGCAGATCATGCTGGTCGGGACGCACCGCCACCACGAACAACCCGTCGGCAAACCAGCCGAAGCGCAGCGGCAGCGCGTTGAAACCATGGCCGCCGACCAGCGCCATGACGCTGGTGTGACCATTGTCGGCCAACGCCACCGCACGCGCGGCACCCATGGCAAAGCCCGCGCGGTCCAGACCGGGCGCACGGGCGGCAAGCTCGCCCATCGCTGCGTTGAAGGCCGAGCGGGTCTCGTTGGTGAAGCTGCGTTCGACCTCGGGCAGACGCTGCAGCAGATCGAGGTCCTGCCGGTTCCTCTCGGCCTGCGACGCAGCCGGCGGGAACTTGACCTGCGGATAGGATTTGAAGGTCGGATAGAGGATGACGGCGGCGGGCGCGACCACAAGGATCAGGACCGCGACGACAAAAATGGCGATGCGCCGCAGCCAGCGCCGCACGGGACGATCGGTACCAGCCATCGGTGCCCTCACCGGTTACACAATGTCGCGCGGGAAAATGCGGACAGAGCCGGCAAGCGTCAATGTCAGCGGTAGCTAACATGCCATCTCTGCTGAAACGATCCTGACAAAATACCGGGACATCGAGGCTGGCAATATTCCTGTGAGGCCTTCAACGTTCGAGCCGAGATTTTCGTCGCAGCACGGCCTGGCAGGACCTCGAAAGGACAGCGCTGTGCCAAGCACTCACGGATCGATGACGAGGTATCCGAATTCACCGTTCCGGTAGTGCTCGAAATGCCGGCATCCGTCGATCACCGGATCCAGCCGTGCGCGGCTGAGATAACCCGTCTCCACGTAGATCCGGCTCCGCCAGTTCCGGCGTCGTACCGAGCCGATGAACTCGATCAGGGTCACCACGGGGCCGTCGGGATCGCAGATCGAAATGGGTGGCATCTGGGGACGCTCCTCCAGTTCGCGCGGGGTGTAATCCGCATCGCCACCATAGGGGATGTTGGCAATGATGATGTCGGGCTCGCGCATGTGCACGTCGTCCACGAAGTAGCTTTCCTGGAAATCGATCTCGGCCTGATGCGTCAGCGCATTTTCTCGGGCCAGCGCCAGCGCGTTCGGATCGATATCACATGCGGAAACGGCAAGGTCGGGCCGCGAGCACTTCAGCGAAATGGAGATCCAGCCGCAACCTGTGCCGACCTCCAGCAAGGATCCTCGCTGAGGCGCCTCCGCTATCACGCGCTCGATCAGCTCTTCGGTGTAGGCATCAGGAATGTAGCTGCGCCGGTCGATCTTGAATTTGCGCCCCAGCATTTGAGCCCAGCCTCGAAGATAGGCATTCGGCTCGCCGAATTTCTTGCGGATCGCGAGGCGGCGCAGCAAAGCGCTGTCGCCAGCAGCCATGTGCAATATCTCCATGATTTCCTCTCGAGGCACATCGCGCTGCTCAAGCATGGCCATGACATCCAGCTGGAGTTTGCCCTCTTCCATCTTCGCAATCTGCAATTCAGCAATATTCATCGGCTTTCTCCAACCGGTTTCCTGGTGCTGTGGCGTTTCTGCCGGGGAAAAAAGAGGCAATCGCAACGCCCACTACGATCAGGCCTCCCCCGACGATCGTTTCAAGCGTTGGCCTCTCTCCCAGAAACAAGGCGCCGCCAATGATCGATACCGCGGGCACCAAAAGCAGATAGGGGGCAACGAGATTGATCGGATGGCGAGAGATCAGGAAGTACCAGGTACCGATCCCTCCAGCCGTCATGACAATCCCGAGATAGACGACCTGCAGCCAATTCGTGGCCGACGCGGTCCAGACCGACTGCATCTGCGGCTCCCCGAAAACAAAAGAGAGGACGACAAGCTGCGGCGCGGCCAGAAGCGACAAGGCTCCGAGCAGGCTGAAGCTGGCGGTAAGGCTGAGCCTGCGGATCATCAACTGCCCGGTCGACCAGATCACCATGCTGACAACCGCCAGAATGACGGGGAAGAAACTGCCGGACACAACTGGCCTGCCGGCCACGAAAGTCACACCGACAAAGGAGACGATAACCCCCAGAATGATCGTCCGGCTCGGAATCTCCCGCAGGAACAGTGCCGACATGACAATCAGTATAGGGGCCTCCATCTGAGCCAACATCACGGTAACCGAAACGTCGAGCTGGCTGAGACTATAGTTTGAAAGACTATATGGAATACTTATCGACAAAATAGAAAGTACAATGACGTCTTTGAGATTCAGACCCTTCCATTTGCAGAATGGAAGCATGGCGACACCCGCACAGCCGAACCGAAACGCGGCCATGATTATTGGTGGAAAATGATCGAGCGCCGCTTTTACGAAAACCCATCCCAGGCCGAAGATAACCGACAAGGTTAAGGCCAGAAACCTATGCGACCCAACCATTTATGGGATCCTTCAGACATCGTTTTGGAAAGTCAATCGTTCCCCATTGTTTCGCGTCTGCTGCGGAAAGGCAGCCACGATAAATTCGAAGTCCATATGAATTTATTGAATCACGGGTGCCTACTTCGTTGGTGCAGTATCGTCTGCAGTGATGCTCGCGCTTTTCTATTCAAGTTGAGGGGAAAGAGAATGGCACTTAACGGAAGCGATATTCGTGCCAGATTTAACAAGAAATTTATGCATCTTTCGAAGAAAAACAGCCGAGCCGAAGCAACACTTATTCTTCTCGTCGAAATGACAGCGATCGCATCCTGCGTCCTGGTGCCCCTTCTGATCCTGCAGCACTCCTGGCTGGCGTTCGTTGCAGTCTACTGGATCGCGATCGCGATGATCGGCATGCGCATGAGATGCTTCGGCAACATCATCCATGAGTGCAGCCATGGCGGGTTCGTCAACGATCGGGCCTGGAACGAGGCGATCGGTCGCCTCCTTTCCATCCTGCTTCTCTACTCCTTCGCCAACTATCGTCGAGATCATATCACCCATCATCAGTACACGGGAGACTATGAGCGGGACCGCGAATTTGCGGACACCGCGAAGTTCAATTTCCATGAGCCGCTGACATCGTCCCGCTGGCTCCATTACCTGCGCCGTTTTTTTGTTGCCGAGACGATCCTGGCTTATACCGGCCGCACGTTTCTCGGGAGCAATGAGAGCCTGCCCTGGAAAATCGCGCGCCTGATCTATGTCGGCTCTCTTCTTGCCGCAGTCGGCGGTCTCGTGGTGCTGAATCCCGTTGCCATCATCGTCGTCGCATTCTGGATCGTACCGCTTTGCGTCGTTCTGCCTGCCATCGGCTACGCCACCGACATCATGGATCACGCCGGGCTCCTGCAGAACGAGGATGACATCGACAAGGCCCGAAACTACGTGGTCGAGAGTGCATTCATCCAATGGCTGATCTTCCCGCGGAACGACTCCTACCATCTGTTCCATCACCTCTTTCCGGCGGTCTCTACGCGCTCCTTCCCGGAGTGCCACGCAATCCTGATGTCCGAGTGTCCGGAATATGCCGCCCGCAAACACTCACTGGCGGAGTGGGTCGAGGATTTTCGCTACCGCAATCCTGCGCCGTCCATCAGCTAGATCGGTTCCAGCAAAACCTTGCTGCCATTCCGCTTCCGGAAACGCGCGTGAGCATTGAGGGCAATTTCACTTCCGCCGAAGACGCTCGATACGACCCTGATTACTGCCTGTTACCTGGAGGGCATTCGCCATGAACTTCGTCTCCGCCACCTTATCGGAATACCACATAGTCATGTTGGGACTCGAAGAACTCAGACCCACGGAGGAGATCAATCTCGACCGGGCGATGTCGCTCTCGAAGGCCATCTCCCGCGACTCCGTCTGGACGCGTCCGCTTCTGGTGGAGCTCAAACACTCGCTCGTCATGGATGGCCACCATCGGCTGTATTGCGCGCGCCAGCTGTCGCTCAGAAAAGTGCCTTGCATCCTGCTTTCCTACGAGGACCCCAGGCTTTCCGTCACCTCATGGGAGGATGAGGCCTCATTCGACACGAACAGGATCTACGAGGCCGGGCTTTCCGGAAAGCTTCTCGGGTTCAAGTCCACGCGGCATCGCCTGGATCCCCAAATTCCGACCTGCGGAATCGCCCTGCACACCTTGATGTGAGGACCCGTAGCGAGCATGGACGCCGAGACAGCCCCTCTCATCAGCAGCCAGGTTCAAGAACTCCTCGCGGAAAAGATGGTGCTGTCGGAATGGGTATCCTGCTTCGGATCCCCCTTGCACGTGGTGTTTCCCGCCCAGGCCAGCGAGAATTGTCGGCAATGGGCGGACCTGCTCGGGAGGGCCTATGGATCATGCAGGATCCAGTTCGCCCTCAAATCCTGCAAGTCATCGGCGCTTCTTCGGGCATTTGCGAAGGCCGGCGCCGGCGCTGACGTTTCATCTACGCAGGAGATCATGTCGGCCTTCCTCAACATGGTTTCCGTGCGCGACATGGCGATGACCGGGCCGGCAAAAACGAAGCACGAGATGGCGCTTTGTCTGAAGCACGCGATCGCCATTCATGTGGACTGCATCGAAGAGCTTCGACGGCTCCTGGACGTCGCCGGATGGGCCGGAGATCCGGGACGACTGTTTCTGAGATTGCGGCCCGAATCGGAGGCCGGATCCCGCTTCGGAATGACCCCGGACCAGATCCAGGAGTGTCTGAAGCTGCTAAAAGTGGCCGGTATCGAGCAGGTGGGTTACTCCTTCCACGTCAACGACTACGAAATACGCTCCCGCGTCAGGGAATTGCGCCGCTGCCTGCGGTTGGCTCGCCAAAGTCACGCCGCGGGGTTTCGGTGCTGTGGCATCGATATTGGCGGCGGCTTCCCGCTGCGTTACCTCGCAGATCTCGATCGGGATACCTACAACCACGGCCCTCTCTGGTCGGGCAGCTGCGCTTCCGGAACCTACCCTTATGCAGCCGAGCCCCATGGCCCCTTTCATGCGGCCACGGTGGTCGAGACCGTGCTGGCGGATCCGGCCGAACTTGCCTTTCTTGAGGCGGAGGACATCCCGATCCTGCTGCAGCCCGGTCGGTCACTGCTCGACCAGTGCGGCGTGACCGCCTTTCGCGTGACCGAACTGAAAGCGCGGGACGAGAACAGCCAGATCGCCGTGCTCGATGGCATGTCATTTTCATTGTCCGAAATATGGTTCGGCAGTGACTTCGTGCCTGAACCCGTCGTCATCAATGTTGGTGATCGGGTGCCAAAAACGGCCGATCTGCATACATATCTGGTTGGGAGAAGCTGCCTGGAATCCGACGTCATCCGAAAGCGCGGCATCCGGCCCGCCAACGGCATATCGGTGGGTGATCTCGTCGTCTTCGTGAACACGGCCGGATATCAGATGGATTCCAACGAAAGCACGTTCCATCAAATTCCTCTCCCAAGAAAACTTGCCGCTATCCGCAAAAGCAATGGCTGGGCGATCCACCTGGACGAACAGGGATCGAGGGAGGAATGAAAAATGATCGTTGAGAACATTCTGGAAACAATCGGCAACACACCTGTTCTCCACATCGCATTGAGAGGTGGCGAGGTCAGCCTCTTCATCAAGCTGGAGATGTTCAATCCGACCGGCTCCATGAAGGACCGGATGCCCCTGAGCATGATACGGAACCTGCCGCATGGCGAGCATGGAGCACCGCCCGAGGTTGTGGAGTCCTCCTCGGGAAATACGGCAAGCGGGCTTTCGATGATCTCGGCGGTGATGGGCATGAAGTTCACCGCGCTGATGGATCACCATGCCAGTCCAGACAAGATCAACACAGTCCGGGCCCTGGGAGGCGAGGTGATCGTTGTGGGCAATCCAGACGGAACACTGGCAACCGGCATGCGTGACAGCCTGGCCAGGGAGATGTCCCTCAAGGAGGGTGTCCATTGGACGGAACAACATAACAACCCGGCCAACGGCGACGGATATGAAAGTCTGGCTGCCGAACTTCTCAGGGATATCGGACCGAGCATCACCCATTTCGTCTCTGCCATCGGCACGGGTGGATCCCTCTGTGGGACGGCTCGGGCACTTCGTCGCACACTGCCTGCCCTGAGGGTGATCGGCGTCGAGCCCGCCGGCAGCGTTGTCTTTGGCGGCTCGGGCCACGTCTACCATCAATCCGGCACCGGCACCCCCGCAGGGGCCGACGTTGGCCTGGTGATAGATTATGACGTGATCGACCATGGCCGGAAGGTCAACGACGGCGCTGCGTTCTCGGTCTGCCGTTACCTCGCACGCAAGCACGGCCTCCTCGTCGGCGGATCCACGGGCGGTGCCGTCTTTGAAGCTCTCCGGATTGCGCGGAATGCGCCGCGCGGCTCCAAGATCGTTACCTTGGCCTGCGACAGTGGAACCAAGTACCTGGACAGCATCTACAACGACGAATGGCTCGCTGCGCGAAACATAGGCCTCACGAATATCGACGACGACTTCGCGGATGTGCTGGCGGACACAATGACCGCACCCAATCTGGTGTACCGAAGACCGGCAGGCACGGTGGCTTCACCGACCAGAAATGGAACGGCAAGGAACTCAACCATAGCTTCGGCATAGCCCTGTCGGCCCCTTTGCCAGACGCGGATGGTTGGGGGATCAACGTGTCAGGGCCGCGTAATCTGGTTCACGGTGCGCTTCAGCAGGGCTTTGAGCTGTTTTGTCGCTTCTCGCTGCGAGCGTCTCTTTGGCGTGAGGAGGTAGTAGGCGTAGGGCGCATTGACCCATTGGTCAAACGGGCTCACCAGGTTGCCGCGTCGAACTTCCTCGCCGACAGTTACATAATCCATTATGGCGACGCATTGGCTCACCTTGAGCACTTCGACCGTGAATCTCGAGCCTTTCACAGCGTGTCCGAATGAGACCTCGAATTTCTGGGCGTATTCCTCGCTGTAAAAGGACTTCGCCCAATAGTACCACATCGAACGACCTTCCGGCGTCGATTCCGGCGTCGGCAACCGGGTGATTTTCAGATAGTCATCCACATTCTCGATGAGACGAGCCGTTTCAGGTGTACACACCGGGGCGATCTTATCGATGAAGAGCAATTCGGAATCCGCATCGGCGTAGTCTCCGCTTCCGTAGCGGATCGCGAAGTCTATCGTGTTGCGATCGAAACTCAGCGGAACGGGCGAAAAATCACACTGGATATGAAGCCCCGGCAAGCGGAGCTCAAGTGCGGCCAACTGCTCCGCAAGCCATGAGATTGCAAGTGTCGGAACGCACGTGATGCGCAGTGGCCCGGCCACTTCGTGCCGCATCAAACTGTCGGTAGCGTTGATCAGGATGTCAAAGCCCGGTCGAATTGCGTCCGAATACATGCGCCCTTGCGGCGTCAATGCAATCGAGTTCGTCGTTCGTGCGATAAGCTTCGTCCCCAGGAACTCTTCAAGCGTCTGAAGGTGATGGGTTACAGATGGGGGCGAAATCCCCAGTTCGAGCGCAGCTTTCGACATGCTTTCCTGCCGAGCTATCGCATCGAACGCACGGATTGCGTTCAGGGGTGGCAATTTCGACCGCGTCCCTTTCATCCGTACACTCCCAAGCGCCGCTCTCCGAGTTTAGAGAGGTGGCTCGGTTTTGAACTGCACCGTCTGAGGTATTGCGGCGGAGACTTGCGTAATTACGACATCGCCGTGTTTCTCTGGCTGCGTTGCGGGCCTTGCGCCAAATCCAAACAAGCAGCGGCGGCGGGGTGACGCCAATTTTTTTGGCCCTGCTCGAATACAGGCGGTTTCGCTACTGGAAATCGAAAGCGCTCAGGCCGGTCACCATTTCGTCGAGCCCAAGTGGACGCGTGACCGGCGGCTCCGCGCGTGACAGGCAGCCGGAGCGTTCGCACAGCCGGCAGGCGGGACCGACCGGCGTTGCCTTCACCACGCCGCTCTTGCCGCCAAGCGCCAGCGCGGGAAGCGCTGCGCCGTAGACGATCTCGTCGCGGAAGGCGATGTCGCAGCCAAGCAGGATGGCGGTGCGGCGCGGCCGTTCCGAAAAAGCGCCTTGCGGCCCCTCCAGCGTGCGCGCGACAGTGAGGAACTCGGCGCCGTCCGGCATCTCGACCGCCTCGACGAAGATCTGGCCTGGCTGGGTGAAGGCGGCATGGACCGGCAATTTGGGGCATCCGCCGCCGAAACGGCTGTGCGGAAAACCCTGCGCGCCGGCGCGGCGGAAGCGGTTGCCGGCATTGTCGACCTCGAGCATGAAGAACGGCACACCGGAAGCGCCGGCGCGCTGCAGCATGGTCAGCCGGTTGGCGGCCTGCTCGAAGGAGACGCTGAAACGCGAACGCAGCACATCGACGTCATAGCGGGCACGCTGGGCGGCGGAGAGAAAGGCCTGGTACGGCATCATCAGCGCATGCGCGGCGTAGCGCCCGAGTTCGAAGCGGGCGAGCCGCCTGGCCTCGTCCGACGACAGCTTGAGCGCCGCGATCTCGGCCGCCACCGCCACCTGCATGCGGATGAGGCTCGCCTCCATCGCCACCTCGCGCAGCTGGTCGAAAGGCGAAAGGCGCTCCGAGAGGAACAGGCGCTGCGAGTGGCGGTCGTAGCGGCGGCGCCAGTTGGGCATGGTGGCGACGGGAAGCACCTTGACGACGATGCCATGCTCGCGCCGAAGCCATTCCTTCAGCACACCGAACAGGTCGTCGCCAGGGCCGAGCAACGTCGTGAAGGCCTCGGCCTCTTCCTCGAGCGTCGGGAAATGGTTCTGCCGCCGCTCGAACACCTCGTGCACCTCGTCTATGGGCAGACGCGCGCCCGAAAGGGCCGTGGTGTGGCCCTCGCGGGCGAGCAGCTCGGTAAGGTCCGACAGGCGTTCGGCCTGCTCGCGATAGGCGCGGAACAGCTTGATGACGGCCGCCGCCGCATTGGGAGCGGCCTCGGCAATCTCGACCAGTTCCTGGTCTCCCGGCAGTTCGCCTGCCAGCAGCGGATCGGTGAAGACTTCCCGCAAGGCAGAGATCGAACCGCGCGCCTCGCCTTGCAGCTCGTCCGGCTCGACCTTGTAGACGGAAGCAAGCTTGAGGATGAGCTGGACCGTCAGCGGTCGCTGGTTGCGCTCGATCAGGTTGAGATAGGATGGCGAAATGCCCAGCCCCTCTGCCATCGCCGTCTGGGTCAGCCCCTTCTGGTTGCGGATGCGACGAATGCGCGGCCCGGCGAAGATCTTCTGTTCAGCCACGGCGACTAATCGCTACCGCAGAAGAGTTGAGGACCGGTGGGGAGCCGAAGCTAACTACTGGAGTCCTCTCACTCCGGTTCTGAATGGTCACCACGGTCATCGCGGTGAGGCCGATCAAACTCAGGACGAGGACGAGTTGGGATGCCAGCGCCCTGCGAACAAAAAGAACGGAGCCTATGGCTGCGGCGATCAATACACACCATCCCATCTCCGAAACGCTGTCCCACCGCTCCGGAAACCGAATCGTCTGGACCAACCGCGCGCCCGCCCAAACACAGACCAGGGAAAATGCCGAAATTGCCATGCGGGAGCCATTGCCCTCCACGGTCAGACCCATAGCGCGGGCCTGATCTTCCGTTCCTGAGGGACGGAAGATTGTATTGAGAAGACTGGGCCAAGGGACCACTCCTATCCCAGCCACGCTGATGGCGGCGATGAAATTCCAAAAATTCGGCATGACCACGCCTCTGTAAATATATTTTCAATCCACACCGCGGATCGGCCTTTACATCATTTACAAGTTTACAGCGCAGCATTGTCAAACACAACACAGGTTTTCCCTTATTTTTCAGCCAAAATCCCGAATTCACTGGGCTGATTTCGCACCGCAATGTAAATCAAGTCACAGGGAGATCGCCATCCACGAACGAACACAGGGCGGTTTCGCGAAACGCAATTTGTGAAGCGGAGCAGACAATGACCGATTTTTACAACCTCGTCCCTTCGGCCGCTGAAGGCCGGTTCGACGGCATCGAGCGGCCCTATTCGCCGGAGGATGTGAAGCGGCTGCGTGGCTCCGTGCAGATCAAGCACAGCCTTGCCGAAATGGGCGCGAACCGCCTGTGGAAGCTCCTGCACGAGGAAGACTTCGTCAATGCGCTCGGCGCGCTGTCCGGCAACCAGGCCATGCAGATGGTCCGCGCCGGGCTCAAGGCGATCTATCTGTCGGGCTGGCAGGTCGCGGCGGACGCCAACACGGCTTCCGCCATGTATCCGGACCAGTCGCTCTATCCGGCCAATGCCGCGCCGGAACTCGCCAAGCGCATCAACCGCACGCTGCAGCGCGCCGACCAGATCGAGACCTCCGAAGGCAAGGGCCTTTCGGTCGATACCTGGTTCGCGCCGATCGTCGCCGACGCGGAAGCCGGTTTCGGCGGACCGTTGAATGCCTTCGAGATCATGAAGGCCTTCATCGAAGCCGGCGCCGCGGGCGTTCACTTCGAGGACCAGCTGGCATCGGAAAAGAAGTGCGGCCATCTCGGCGGCAAGGTGCTTATCCCGACCGCAGCTCACATCCGCAACCTGAATGCCGCGCGGCTTGCCGCCGACGTCATGGGCGTGCCGACGCTGATCGTCGCCCGCACCGACGCCGAGGCCGCCAAGCTGTTGACCTCCGACATCGACGAGCGCGACCAGCCCTTCGTCGACAAGGATGCCGGCCGCACGGTGGAAGGCTTCTACCAGGTCAAGAACGGCATCGAGCCCTGCATCGCCCGCGCCATCGCCTATGCGCCGCATTGCGACCTGATCTGGATGGAGACCGGCAAGCCCGACCTCGCCCAGGCCAGGAAGTTCGCCGAGGCCGTGCACAAGGCACATCCCGGCAAGAAGCTGGCCTACAACTGCTCGCCGTCGTTCAACTGGAAGAAGAACCTCGACGACGCCACGATCGCCAAGTTCCAGCGCGAGCTGGGCGCGATGGGCTACAAGTTCCAGTTCATCACGCTGGCTGGCTTCCACCAGCTCAACTTCGGCATGTTCGAACTGGCCCGCGGCTACAAGGATCGGCAGATGGCGGCCTATTCGGAGCTGCAGGAAGCGGAATTCGCGGCCGAAGCCAACGGCTACACCGCAACCAAGCACCAGCGCGAAGTCGGCACCGGCTACTTCGATGCCGTGTCGATGGCGATCACCGGCGGCAAGTCGTCGACCACCGCCATGCACGAGTCGACCGAGCACGAACAGTTCCGCCCGGCCGCCGAGTAAGCCGGCCTGCATCTTATCCCCGGCGTCAAGGCGCCGGGGCGGCAACAGAGGAACCGCCGAGAAGGCGAAGGAACATTCGAGGAGAAGAACGATGGCACCGCGTACCCGTGTCAAGGAAAGAGCCGAGGAACAGGCCACCACCATGAGCGCCGACCAGCAGGCGGTGATCCGCATCGTCGCCAACGACCTGCACCGCCTCAACCAGTCGGTCATGAAGGCTGTCGAAGCTGGCGTTTCGGTCGAGCTGGTCCGTTCGGCCCGCCACCATGGCGGTGATGGCAACTGGGGTGATCTTTTGATCCCGGTGATCGTCACCCAGCAAAGTCACGGCTGAAGAAAGTCAAGACTTACCAACTGCAAGCAAAAAACCGCCACGCGAGTCATCGCGCGGCGTTTTTTTGTTTCAGGCGTGCTTTTATCGGGCAAAGGCCTGCGACTTTAGTTGCATAGTTACCACTAATATTATTGTGATGTGCAAACAGGCCGGCTAGTACAGCCGTACGCTTGACACGAGCGAAGGGCTCAACCCATTCTCTCGTCAAGGTACAACCTAGCATTGAATTTGGACACGCAAGGCGCGTCCATTCTCCTGCAATGAGACGAGAACGATATGACGGTTGTTGACGAATCCGCCCCGGCCAGGGGCGGCCCGAGGCTGGATTTCAGCAAGGTTCTGGTCGTCAGCCGATCGCCGATCAACCGCATCGTCGTTTGCAGGATCATCGAGCAGAGCGGGCTGAAGGCGATCGCGGAATCACCCGAGACGGCGCCGTCGGCCCTGACGGATGTCATTCCCGGAGCCGTGGTGCTGGATGGCGGACCGGAAAACAGCGATTGCGATGCGGTGCTTTCAGGTGTTGTGGCTATCCGCGGCATGATGGGCAGATCGGCACCGTGCGTTGTCTTCCTTTCCAACCGCACGGGAACAGTGGAGAGCCTTGCCCTGCCGCGCACGGTGGATTTCGTGGTGGCCAAGCCGATCACACCAGATCGGCTGCAGCAGATCATCGAGACGCTGAAGAGCAGCGCCAGGCAGCCGCGCTAAATACGGCCGGCCATCAGCCGATCTCGGAAAGCAGTCCAGGCAACTCGCCAAGATGGCTGATCTCGCGGAAGCGTGGCGCAGCCTTCGGCGCTTCGACATGCTCGATCACCCAGGTCAGCTCGTGCGGAACGAAAACGCCCCAGCTGCCGGCCTCGATTGCGGGGACGACGTCCGATTTCAGCGAATTGCCGACCATCATCGCATGCTCGGCACCATCGCCATGACGCGCAAAGATGCGCTCATAGGTCGGGCGCGACTTGTCGGAGACGATCTCGACGGCCTGGAAGAAATCGCCGAGGCCGGACTGGGCGAGCTTGCGCTCCTGGTCGAACAGGTCGCCCTTGGTGATCACCACCAGCCGGTAGCGCCCGGCCAGCAGTTCCAGCGTGTCATGCACATGCGGCAGTGTCTCGATCGGGTGGCTCAGCATCTCGCGCCCGGCCGCCAGGATCCTGCCGATGACTTCGCTCGGCACCTTGCCGCCGGTGACGTCGATCGCCGTCTCGATCATCGACAGCGTGAAGCCCTTGATGCCGAAACCATAGGTGCCGAGGTTGCGCCTTTCAGCTTCCAGCAGCCGCTCCAGCAGATGCTCCTTCTCGGCGTGATCGGAAAGCAGTTCGGCGAAATGACGCTCCGTCAATCGGAAGAACTGCTCGTTCTGCCACAGCGTGTCGTCGGCATCGAAACCAATGGTGGTGAGGCTGGCCATGATGCTGATTTAAAGCATGTCGCGCCATGTGTGCAGTGGTTTTGCGACAGAGCATTTTGTAGTCAAGTGACATCACATGGCGTTTCAAAATGCGGCGAAAACAGAACTTAGAGCGTTTCCGCGTTTCCGTGAATAACGGAAACGCTCTAGCGGCATGCGCCCGATCGTAACCCGACGCGCACCGGCGGATCGGACCAAAAACGGCCCAAAACCAGCCATTTGGAACGTATGGGCCAGCAAAAACCGGCATGAGCCCCCCTTTTCTTCCTTCCGGGGCCACGGCTATACTCGGTAATCTGCAACCACAATCTGGTGATTGATGCCGCCTGCCAAGAAGGAAGTCCGTCCGTCGAGCCGGGGGACGCGAACCCGCGCGCCTGCCTTTCTGAAAAATCTCAGGGGAGTGAAGAGCTTCAAGGAGGCGAGCGTCTGGCTGGAATCGCGGGGCATCGAAGACATCGAATGCATCACACCCGACCAGGCCGGTGTTGCCCGCGGCAAGATGATGCCGTCGTCCAAATTCACCTCGAACACCTCGCTGGCGCTGCCTTCCGCACCGTTCATGATGACGATTTCCGGCCAGTATCCGGAAGACGGCAACGGTTTCGAATATCCGGAGGACGATGGCGACCTGAAGCTGGTGCCCGACCTTTCGACGCTGACCGCCGTGCCGTGGGAAGAAGACCCGACCGCCGCCGTCATCTGCGACCTCGTCCATCAGGACGGCCGTGCGGTCGAATTCACGCCGCGCAACGTTCTGAAGCGCGTGGTCGCCGCCTATGACCGCCATGGACTGAGGCCGGTTGTCGCGCCCGAGATCGAGTTCTACCTGGTGCGCAAGAACCCGGACCCGGACTATCCGCTGACCCCGCCGGTCGGCCGCTCGGGCCGGCCGATCGCCGGTGGCTCGGGTTATTCCATTGCCGGCGTCAACGAATATGACGAGCTGATCGACGACATCTACCACTTCTCCGAGGCGCAGGGCCTCGAGATCGACACGCTGATCCATGAGGAAGGTGCGGGCCAGCTCGAGATCAACCTGCGCCATGGCGACCCGATCGAACTCGCCGACCAGGTCTTCCTGTTCAAGCGCACCTTGCGCGAGGCAGCGTTGAAGCACGACGTCTACGCGACCTTCATGGCCAAGCCGATCCAGGGCCAGCCGGGTTCGGCCATGCACATCCACCAGTCGATCGTCGACAAGAAGACCGGCAGGAACATCTTCTCGGCGGAAGACGGCACCGAGACGGAAGCCTTCTTCCATTTCATCGGCGGCATGCAGAAGCATGTGCCGAACGCGCTGGTGATGTTCGCGCCCTATGTGAACTCCTACCGCCGCCTCACCCAGGCAGCATCGGCCCCGGTCAACAACAAATGGGGTTACGACAACCGCACCACCGCCTTCCGCGTGCCGCGTTCGGACCCGAACGCGCGCCGTGTTGAAAACCGCATCCCGTCGTCGGACGCCAACCCCTATCTGGCGCTCGCCGCGTCGCTGGCCTGCGGCCTGATCGGCATCAACAACAAGCTGCAGGCCGAGCCGCCGGTGCTGACCACGGCCAATGAGGACGAGATCGACCTGCCGCGCGGCCTGCTCGAAGCCGTCGACCTGTTCGAGGGCGACGAGGAGCTGGCCGCCATGCTCGGCCGCACCTTCGCCGCCACCTATGCGGCGATCAAGCGCGCGGAATTCGAGACCTTCATGGAAGTGATCAGCCCTTGGGAGCGGGAGTATCTGCTGCTCAATGTTTAGGGGAGTAAGGCAGTAGGGGAATAGGGCAGTGGTACGGCGACTGGGGGACGAACGTGCCAAGTGAGATTCGGTCATACCGCGATCTGGTGATCTGGCAGCAGGCAATGGATTTGGCCGTCTTGTCCTACGAAACGACAAGGGGGTGGCCGAAGGAAGAAATCTACGGTTTGACCAGCCAAGTGCGGCGGGCGGCGGTGTCCGTCGCCGCAAACATCGCGGAAGGTTACGGGCGCGAAAATCGCGGCTCGTACCTGCAGTTTCTGCGTATTGCACAGGGATCGCTGAAGGAATTGGAAACGCATCTCTTGATCTCGCAACGCGTTGGTCTTGCAACGCAATCTTCGATAGACCCATTGCTTGTCGGGAGCGAAAGTGTCGGAAAACTCTTGCGGCTGCTGATGCGGAAATTGTCCGAGGATTAGCTGGGCTACTGCCATACTGCCCTAATCCCTTACTGCCCTGCTTCCGAAAGCCTCCATGCCCTACCAATCCCCCATTTCCCCCGGCCGCTCCTGGTATGAGGACAGCGCCGGTCCGCGCCCTGAATATCCCTTGCTGGACGGTGACCGGCAGGCCGATGTCGTCATCATCGGCGGCGGCTTCACCGGCCTCTCGGCCGCCGTGCATCTGGCCAAGGCCGGCACCAATGTGGTGCTGATCGAAAGCTATCGCTTCGGCGACGGCGCATCCGGCCGCAATGGCGGCCAGATGGGCACGGGCCAGCGTGCCTGGGCGGAAGAGCTGGAAAGCGAATACGGCCTCACGCGCGCCAGGGCGCTGTTCGACCTTGCCGAGGAAGCCAAGGCGCATCTCCTCGACTTCTCCGCCGCCAACGGCATCGAGATCGACTACATGCCCGGCCAGCTGTCGGTGGCGCACAAGCCGCGCTATGTCGACGACTACAAGGCGCATGCCGAAATCATGGCAACGCGCTTCAACTATCCGCACATCCAATTCATGGACTCCAGGGAGACCGCCGAGCGGCTCGGCTCCACACTCTATCATGGCGGCAGCCGGGACATCGGCACCGGCCACATCCATCCGCTGAAGCTGGTGATCGGCACGGCACGCGCGGCCGCGGCCGCCGGCGCGCATATCTTCGAAAACACGCAGGCCACCAACATCTCGGCGCAGGGTGGCAAGGTGAAGGTGACGACGGCGCGCGGCACGATCACCGCCGACAAATGCCTGCTTGCCGCCAACGCCTATGGCGGCGACCTCGAACCGGTCAGTGCGTCGCATATCATGCCGATCGGCTCCTTCATCGGCGCCACCGTGCCGCTGGGCGACGAACTGAAGGTGCTGCCAGGTGGCGAGTCGGTCGACGATTCCCGCTTCGTCGTACGCTATTTCCGCAAGTCGAAAGACAACCGCCTGCTGTTCGGTGGACGCGAGGTCTATGCGGTCAACGACCCGAAGGACATCCACATCCACATCCGCAAGCAGATCACCGAGATTTACCCGGCCCTGAAGGATGTCGAGATCACGCATGGCTGGGGCGGCTATGTCGGCATCACCGTGCCACGCAAGCCCTTCGTGCGCGAAGTGATGCCGAATGTCCTTTCCATCGGCGGCTATTCCGGCCACGGCGTCATGCTGTCGAACTTCTTCGGCAAGCTTTATGCCGAGACGGTGTCGGGCAATCGCGATCGTCTGAAGCTGATCGAGGAGTTGAAGATACCGCCCTTCCCTGGCGGGCGCCGCTTCCGCGCGCCGCTGCTGTTCCTTGCGCTTAACTGGTTCGCGCTGCGCGACCGGATTTGACCGCTGGCCTTTCTGCCAGCGGCAGTTGCAGCCGGATATGCGTGCCTGTCCAGACG
This sequence comes from Mesorhizobium sp. NPDC059025, assembly GCF_042739655.1. NCBI lineage: Bacteria > Pseudomonadati > Pseudomonadota > Alphaproteobacteria > Hyphomicrobiales > Phyllobacteriaceae > Mesorhizobium > Mesorhizobium sp. NPDC059025. The sequence continues at coordinate 151,381 of NZ_JBHYIM010000014.1, forward strand.
CCATCGAGGATTTCGATGGTGCCGCCATGCAGCCGCGCGATCTCGCGGACAAGGTTGAGGCCAAGCCCCGCTCCGGTGGAGCGCGGCCGCAGCCGGTAGAACGGTTCGAACACGCGCTCCCGCTCCGCCTGCGGGATGCCCGGCCCTTCGTCGTGGATCTCCAGCCCGCCCTTGTCGTCGACGAGAACGGTTATGGTGCCTGAACCGCCGCCATGTTCGATGGCGTTGCGCAGAAGATTGGCGACCGCACGCTCGATCTGCTGCTGCCGGATGTTGACCGGCACCTTGCCCTCGGCCGGCTCGAAGGACAGTTCATAACCGGCCTCCAGCGCCAGCGGCGCGAAATCGGCGGCCAGGTTCCTGGCGAGATCGACCAGGTCGACCACTTCGCGCTGGCCAGCGGAGTGATCGATCACCTGGCTGTCCAGCAATTGCTGCGCCAGATGCGACAGACGCTCGATGTCCTTCAGCAGCTTGCGGCTCTCCGGATCCTCGCGCAGCAGCTCGGCGCGCGTGCGCATGATGGCAATCGGGGTGCGCAATTCATGCGCTGCATCTGTAAGAAAACGATTACGCTTCTCGTAACCCTCACCGAGCCGGGCGAGTGCACGATTGAACGCCTGCACCAGCGGCGCCACCTCCTGCGGCACGCGTTCGGTCGGCAGTTGCACGGCACGGTTGTCGATGTCGATGGCACTGGCTTCCTCGGCGGTGGCCACCAGCCCGGCGAGTGAACGGCGCACGACCGCCGGCGTCGTCACCAGCGTGGTGAAGCCCATGACGACGACGATCGGCAACAGCAGCACGATCGTGAGGATAACCAGGATCGGGCCGACGCGCAGCCAGTTGGTGGTACCGTCGGCATAGCGCGCGAGCTCAATCTGCAGGTCGATATTGACCTCGACGCCATCGTTCTCGGCGCGCGAGGACAAGGTGGAGGCGATCACGCCGACGCGGCCGGCCGGCGTATCCAGATTGGCGTAAGTGGCTGCCGGACGCAGATCGTTCTGCGCAAAATTCAGGGCGGCACGATCGACTTGTCTCAGCAAGCCGTCGCCGCCGCCAGCGTAGACCGCAGGCACATTGCCGCGATGCAATTCCTGGCCGTTCTGGTCACGCGCCACGAACCAGAGGTTCGGAAAACTCTGGCGGAACCGCTTGAGCTCCTCGGTCTCCCTGAGCACCAGTTGACCATTGCCATCACGGCTCAACGCCTCGCCGACGATAACGGCGGCCTCTTCATTGTCGACCAGCAGGCGCGGCTGCGCGATGAAAAGCACCAGGGTGAGCAAGCCGAGGAAGACAAGCAGCATGGCGGCCTGCAGCAGGATCAGCCTGCGCACCAGCACCCATTGCAGCGAACGCGGACGCGGCCTCCTTTTCATGTCACGGCACGCAACAGGTAGCCGAGATTGCGGATTGCCCGGATCTCGACGCCGGCATCGACCTCGTCGAGTTTGCGCCGCAGGCGCGAGAGGTGGGAGTCCAGGGCGTTCGAGCCGATCTCGTCATCCATGGCGTAGACCGATTCCTCCAGCGTCGAGCGCAGCACCGCACGCCCAGGCCGGCGGATCAAGGCCTCCAGGGCCAGCTGTTCGCGGCGCAGCAATTCGAGTGGCTTGTTGTTCACCATTGCTTCGCGATGATGGAAATCATAGGTCAGGCGCCCAACCACGATGAGTTCGGAGCGCAGGGTCGACGGCCGGCGCTGCAGGGCACGCAGCCGCGCCATCAGTTCCTCGACGGCAAAAGGTTTGGCCAGATAATCGTCGGCGCCGCCGTCGAGCCCGGCGACACGGTCGTCCAGCCCGCCAAGCGCCGTCAGCATCAGGATCGGCGCGTCGATGCGGCTGGCCCGCAGCTTCGGGATCAGATCAAGCCCCTCGCCGTCCGGCAGCCGCCGGTCGAGAACCAGCGCATCATAGGGACCGAAGGCAGCCGCGGCCTCGGCGTCGGCTATGGTTGCGACATGATCGACAATGACATGCCGGCGCTCCAGCGCCGTCTTCAGCACGGAAGCCATCTCCGGCTCGTCCTCGAGCAGCAGAATACGCATTGTCCCTCTCACCCATGCTCTGGGTTTGCGCCGCCGACGGCTCTGGCCGTCAGGCGACGCAGAAACGTCAAAAACCCTTACTCACATTCCAGCTTCGGCTTGCGAAAACTGGTGACATACCAGCCCTGACCCCAGCGACGCGCGTAGAATGTGTAGAAACACTCCTGCTCTTCGACATAACCCGGCGTCACCGTCTCTTCGTAACGCGTGCCGCGCCTTGTGTCCTTGATCTCGCCGCTGGTCGAGCCCGCCACCACATTGGTCGAGACCTTGCGCCATTGGTAGGCACGCTCATCACGGCTGAGATCGAGCACGGTCGATGGCGGGCCATAGTCGATGATGACCTCCGAGATCGGACGGCCGACATAATTCTTCATGATGTCGGAAGCGCAGCCGACAAGAAAGGTCGCCGCAGCAAAAGCGGCAGTTGTGCATGCAGCACGAATGACATGAGAAGGCATGGCGAATCCCGTTTGGCGTCCCTGCCCGGCTGCTAACCCTGCTAGATTACACGGACATTGCAGCGAACAACCGGAGACAGCCTGCTTCGCCTCTGCGCTTCCGAGCGACGAACTGATTCGCGAAATCACGCCAAACATGTAAGTGTAAACTTACTAAATTCCACGCAAAAGGCGTCCGAACCGGCTCCCATGGCAAAATCTGCATATAAGTTTGGGTGGAACGGTTGTCGTTTAAGCTTGAAAGGCGCATAGATGCCACAATCGTCTGCCAGATGATCCAGGCTGGGCATTGCGAAGTCAAAGCTTCGTACCGCCTGGAGGGATTTCGGGACCGACGCTGATCAAGGCGCTGCCCATGATCGAAGAACGTCGGCCGTGTTCAGGGGTAACCAGAACCTCAGATGCTCAAGTTGGTTCAGTTTTGTTTCGCTGACCGCGGGACCGTCGACACCTCAGGCTATCCAGCCCAAAGCGCCCAAAGGAGGCCGTCTTGAAACGGCCGCTCGGTTTCGGAGCGTCCAAGCCGCACCGCATTTCGATGCAGTTCGGCTACAATACAAAGCCGTCCTTCTGGCAGAAAGTCGGAGCCCACTCCCATCTGGTGATCGCGGCCGTCGGCACCATGGCGCTGCTCAGCGTAGCCGGCACCGCACTGTGGCTGGCGTTGCCATCGGGCGAACGGCAGGCTTTCGCCAAACATCCCGTCGCCTCGGAGGCCGCGGCTTCCGAGCAAAGTGCTGAGCCCGCACAGGTTGCGGAACAGAAGCCCGCCAATCCCGAGCCAGCAGCCACCACAGCGAAGGGCGCACAGGTCAAGCCGACCGCCATCCAGACCGCAGCAGCAAGCGCAGCACCTTCCAATACGCCAAAGCCGCAGACGGCTGCCGCGATCCAGGAAGCCGCCAAATCGGTCGTGGTCGCCAAGCCCGGCCAGGACGACGCGGACAACGCCGAAGACGAGCCGACCACCGAACAGGCGTTTGCCGAGCCGGAAGATACAAGCTCACCTGCCGAAGCCGTATTGGCCAAGGCAGCGCCGGTGCCACAGGCAAAGCCCGCGAAGGCAAAGGCGGAATTGACCGCCGGCATTCCGGCAGCAGAGGAACCCCAGCAGGATGCGACACCCGCCACGGCGAGTGGCAACGGAACGATCCTGCGCTCGGTGACGATGCGTTCAGGCCCGAAGAAAGGCGCTGGCGTCATCGCCACGGTGCCGGCCAAGGCCAGCGTCGACGTGATCTCGTGCGGCAAGCACAAATGGTGCGAGATCGTCTACCAGAACAAGCGCGGCTGGATCTATCAGGGCTTCCTCAACCGCGGGTGAGCATTGTCTCACCTTCTCTCGCAAGGGGGAGAAGGGAAGCGCGCCCTCAGATACACCGTCCCCCATCCACCTCCAGCGCGACGCCGGTGATGAATTCGGCCTCGTCGGAAGCCAGCCACAAAGCGGCGTTGGCGATGTCGAGCGGTGTCGACAGGCGACCGAGCGGAATGGAAGCACGGAACTTCGCGCGCAGCTCAGGCGTGTCCTCGCCCATGAACTGGGCCAGCATGCCGGTTTCGCCGGCAACGGGGCAGAGGCAGTTGACGCGGATGTTCTTGGGCGCCAGTTCCACCGCCATCGACTTGGTGGCAGTGATCGCCCAACCCTTGGAGGCGTTGTACCAGGTCAGGCCCGGACGCGGGCGCAGGCCGGCGGTCGAGGCCGTGGTCAGGATGACGCCGCCGCCCTGCCGCTCCATGATCGGCACCACCGCGACCGTGGCGTGATAGATCGCCTTCATGTTGACGGCGGTGATCAGGTCGAAAGTCGCCTCGTCCACCGCCAGCATGTCGCCATTGCGGTGGGTGTAGCCGGCGTTGTTGACCATGATGTCGACGCGGCCGAAAGTGTTCTTGGCGGCGTAGACCATCTCTTCGACTTCCGAGCGGCTGGACACGTCGCTGGCAACGGCGATCGCCGCGGATCCGATCTCGGCGGCGACGCGTTCGGCGCCCCTCGCGTTCAGGTCTGCCACCACCACCTTGGCTCCCTCCTCGGCAAAGCGCCTGGCCATGCCCTCGCCGAATCCGGAAGCAGCGCCGGTGATGATGGCAACCTTGTCTTTCAAACGCATGTCTTGTCCTTGTGCAGAAATTCCCGTCAGCGGGAGATGGCCGCCCCAACCGCCGATACCAAAGCGCTGAATTCACCCTAGAGCGTTTCCGTTTTTCGCGGAAACGCGGAAACGCTCTAACTCCTTGTTTTTACGCAATTCCGGATGGAAAACCGTTACACATTTTTCCAGGAACTGCTCTACCCGTGATTGAAGACGACCGTCTTTGTCGCCGACATGTCGTACAGCGCTTCGAAGCCCTTCTCGCGGCCGTGGCCGGAGCGCTTGAAACCGCCGAAAGGCAGTTCGATGCCGCCGCCGGCGCCGTAGCCGTTGACGAACACCTGGCCGGAGCGCACCCGTTTGGCCAGCCGATGCTGGCGTGCGCCGTCCCGGGTCCAGATGCCGGCGACGAGGCCGAATTCGGTACCGTTGGCGAGCCTGACCGCTTCGTCCTCGCTGTCGAAAGCAAAGAGGGTAAGCACCGGGCCGAACACCTCCTCCTGCGCGATGGTTGAGGCAGGGTCGACCGAGCCGAACAGCGCCGGCGCGAAATAATAGCCGCTGGCCGGTGCATTCTTGTCGACTGAACCGCGCGCCAGTACGGGAATGCCGGCCTTTTCAGCATCGGCCACCATGCCGGCGACTCGCGCCTGCTGGCGCGGGTTGATCAGCGCGCCAAGATCGAGATCGGCATCGTGCGGACCAGCGACCAGCTTCGAGAAGCGTTCCGCAAGCGCCCTGGCGACCTCGTCATAGACCGGCCGCTCCACCAGCACGCGGCTGCCGGCAGAGCAGGTCTGGCCACCATTCTGGATGATGGCGTTGACCAGCACCGGCACGGCCTTTTCCAGGTCTGCATCGGCAAACACCAGTTGCGGCGACTTGCCGCCGAGCTCCATGGTGACGCCGCGATTGTGCATCGCCGCCGCCTGCTGGATCGCTGTGCCGGTGGCCGGCGAGCCGGTGAAGGTGACATAGTCGACATCGGGATGGCCAGACAGAAGCGCGCCCGCCTCGCGGCCATAGCCGGTGATGACATTGAAGACGCCTTCCGGGATTCCCGCTTCCAGCGCCAGTTCCGCCATGCGGATGGTGGTAAGAGAGGCATCCTCGGCCGGCTTCACCACCAGGGTGTTGCCCATGGCAAGTGCTGCACCGGCGACACGCGCCAGGATCTGCAAGGGGTAGTTCCACGGAATGATGCCGGCGACCACGCCATGCGGTTCGCGCAAGGTAAGCGCAGTGTATCCATCCAGGAACGGAATGGTGTCGCCGTGGATCTTGTCAGCCGCGCCGCCATAGAATTCGTAATACCGCATGGTTGCGCCGACATCGGCCTTGCCCTGCCTGGCCGGCTTGCCGGTATCGCGCGATTCCAGCGCCGCGAGCTCGGCGCCGTGTTTCTCGACCAGATGGAACAGCCGGGTCAGGCAGCGGCCGCGTTCGACCGCCGGCATCTTCGCCCAGGGACCGTCCTCGAAGGCATGCCGTGCGCTGGCCACGGCCAGATCGACGTCGGCCTGACCGGACGCCGGGATCGAAGCGAAGACCTGGCCGTCCGATGGGCTGACCACATCAATGCGCAGCCCGGAAACCGCATCGAGCGCCTTGCCGCCGATGATCTGGCGAAAGCTGCGGCCTTCCGCAACCGAGCTCGAAAGATGTCCGTCCATTGCAAAGTCTCCCGTGGCCTTCCAGCAAATGCGCCCTATCTCGGCAGGGCGTGATAGTGGCGGCACTATTGCGCAATGAACAGTACCCGTGCTGGACCAGTCTCCAACACGATGCTGTGACACCATAACCCTAGTCAAATTAAATCGATTAGATTATATGGACATCCGTCGCATGGCGGCAGTGTTGTTAGCGCATCATGACCAACGGCCTGACCCAGCCGGGTGACGGGCGAAGGTAGCGCGAGATCGGACGAAGCATGACCAGCCAGATCATCCCCGTCGACCCGTTCGACTTCATCATTTTCGGCGGCACCGGCGATTTGTCGGAACGCAAGCTCTTGCCGGCACTCTATTATCGCCAGCGCGACCACCAGTTTTCAGAGCCGACCAGGATCATCGGCACGTCGCGCACCAAGATGAGCGACGATGAATTCCGCGCCTTCGCCAAGAAGGCGATCGAGAGCCATGTTGCGGCAGCCGATATCGACGCCAAGGAGTTGGGCATCTTCCTTGCCCGCCTTTCCTACGTGCCGGCCGATGCCACCAGCGGCACCGGCTTCGACGAACTGAAGAAGGCGATCGGCGATTCCAAGGCGATCCGCGCTTTCTACATGGCGGTTTCGCCATCGCTGTTCGGCGCCATCTCGGACCAGCTCAAGCAACACAAGCTGATCACGCCGAGCTCGCGCATCGTGGTGGAGAAGCCGATCGGCCGCGATCTCGCTTCCGCCAGGGCACTGAACGACCTGGTCGGCGACGATTTCGACGAAAGCCAGATCTTCCGCATCGACCACTATCTCGGCAAGGAGACGGTGCAGAACCTGATGGCGCTGCGTTTCGCCAACGCGCTCTACGAGCCGTTGTGGAACTCGGCCCATATCGACCATGTGCAGATCACCGTGGCCGAGACCGTCGGCCTGGAGGACCGCGTCACCTATTACGACAAGGCCGGCGCGCTGCGCGACATGGTGCAGAACCATATGCTGCAGCTGCTCTGCCTCGTCGCCATGGAAGTGCCGTCCTCGATGGATGCGGATGCCGTGCGCGACGAGAAGCTGAAAGTGCTGCGCGCGCTGAAGCGCATCAACGGCACCGAAGCGCCGAAGCAGACCGTGCGCGGCCAGTACCGTGCCGGCGCTTCCGCCGGCGGTCCGGTAAAGGGTTACGTCGAGGAGCTCGGCGCCGAAAGCAACACCGAGACCTTCGTCGCCATCAAGGCCGAAATCGCCAACTGGCGCTGGGCCGGCGTGCCGTTCTACCTGCGCACCGGCAAGCGGCTGGCGTCGCGCGTTTCCGAGATCGTCATCGAGTTCAAGCCGATCCCGCATTCGATCTTCAACGGCGACAGCGCAGGGCCGATCTTCGCCAACCAGCTGGTCATCCGCCTGCAGCCGAACGAGGGCGTCAAACAGTACATCATGATCAAGGATCCGGGCCCGGGCGGCATGCGCCTGCGCCAGATCTCGCTCGACATGAGCTTCGCGCAGCAGTTCCAGGGCCGCGCGCCGGATGCCTATGAACGGCTGATCATGGACGTGATCCGCGGCAACCAGACGCTGTTCATGCGCCGCGACGAGGTCGAGGCGGCCTGGAAATGGATCGACCCGATCCAGAACGCCTGGGAAAATGCCCGCCAGGACGCGCAGGGCTACACCGCCGGCACCTGGGGTCCATCCGCTTCGATCGCGCTGATCGAGCGCGACGGCCGCACCTGGCACGAGAGCAACTGAGATGGCCGGAAACTATCGCCGCAACGACTTCGCGGACCGGGAAAGCCTTGCGGCAGCGCTCGCCGAGACGGTTGCCGGCACGCTATCGGCTGAAACCCGCGCAACGCGGGCAGCAAGCCTCGCCGTCTCGGGCGGCTCGACGCCTGCCCGCTTCTTCGAAGTGCTGTCGGCCGCCGACATCGACTGGAGCAGCGTCAACGTTACGCTGATCGACGAACGTTATGTGCCCGACACCTCGCCGCGCTCCAATGCCGGACTGGTGAAAGCCAAGCTGCTGCAGAACGCAGCCGCCGCTGCTCATTTCCTGCCGCTCTACCACAGCGGCGAGCTCGATGCGGATCTGAAGGACGCCGAACATTTTCTGACGACCTTCTTCAACCCGCCCGATGTCGCCATCCTCGGCATGGGCAATGACGGCCATACCGCCTCGTTCTTCCCGGATGCGAGGGAACTGGAAAGCCTGCTCGACCCGGCATCGCGCGATGAGATCGCCGCCGTCCATGCCGACAGCGCCGGCGAGCTGCGGCTGACGCTGACGCTTTCGCTGATCCGCCGGGCACGTTTCCTCGCCCTGCACATCGAAGGCGCCGAAAAGCTGGCGACATTGGAAAAGGCGCTGGCGCCAGGATCGACACTGCCGATCCGCCGCGTCATCGACGCAGCGACAAGCCCGGTCGAAATCTTCTGGGCACCCTGATTGTGAATGGCGAAGGCCGGACGGCCTGGCGTGCCGTCGCCTTCGCGAAAGGACGATAGCCATGACAGCCAGATCCGACATCGAAGCCATCACCAGCCGCATCCGCGAGCGCTCCCGCGCCAGCCGGGAGACCTATCTCGGCCGCATCGCCGCGGCATCGAGCCATTCCGCCAACCGCGGCGTGCTGTCCTGCGGCAACCTCGCCCATGGCTTTGCCGTCTGCAGCCCGTCGGAGAAGGTCGCGCTCGGCGCCGACCGCGTGCCGAACCTCGGCATCATCACCTCCTACAACGACATGTTGTCGGCGCATCAGCCGTTCGAGAACTATCCGCAGCTCATCAAGCAGGCAGCGACGGAAGCCGGCGGCATCGCCCAGGTCGCCGGCGGCGTGCCGGCCATGTGCGATGGCGTGACCCAGGGCCAGCCTGGCATGGAACTGTCGCTGTTCTCGCGCGACGTGATCGCCATGGCCGCGGCGATCGGGCTTTCGCACAACATGTTCGACGCCGCCGTCTATCTCGGCGTCTGCGACAAGATCGTGCCGGGACTGGTGATCGCCGCCCTCACCTTCGGCCATCTCCCGGCCGTCTTCATTCCGGCCGGACCGATGACCTCCGGCATCCCGAATGACGAGAAGGCGCGCGTGCGCCAGCTTTATGCCGAAGGCAAATGCGGCCGCGCCGAACTGCTGGAGGCGGAATCCAAATCCTATCACGGCCCGGGCACCTGCACCTTCTACGGCACCGCCAATTCAAACCAGATGCTGATGGAGATCATGGGCCTGCATACGCCGGGCGCTTCCTTCGTCAATCCCGGCACGCCGCTGCGCGACGCGCTGACCCGCGAAGCCACCAAGCGGGCGCTGAGCCTGACCGCCATGGGCAATGCCTACACCCCGGTCGGCCGCATGATCGACGAGCGTTCCTTCGTCAACGGCATCGTCGGCCTGCACGCCACCGGCGGCTCGACCAACCACACCATCCATTTGATCGCGATGGCGGCCGCAGCCGGCATCAAGCTGACCTGGCAGGACATTTCAGACCTTTCCGAAGCAGTGCCGCTGCTTGCCCGCGTCTATCCGAACGGGCTTTCCGACGTGAACCACTTCCACGCCGCCGGCGGCCTCGGCTTCATGATCCGCGAGCTGCTCGATGCCGGCCTGCTGCATGAAGACGTGCAGACGGTGTGGGGCGAAGGCCTGCGCCCCTACACGGTCGAAGCCAGGCTTGGCGCGGACGGTTCCGTCGTGCGCGAGGCCGCACCCGCGGTGAGCGGCGACGAAAAGGTGCTGGTGCCGGTGAAGCAGGCCTTCCAGGCGACCGGCGGCCTCAAGGTGCTCGCCGGCAATCTCGGCCATGCCATCATCAAGACCTCGGCGGTGAAGCCGGAACGGCGCATCATCGAGGCGCCGGCCAAGGTGTTTCACAGCCAGCAGGGCCTGAACGACGCCTTCAAGGCCGGCGAGCTGACCGGCGATTTCGTTGCCGTCATCCGCTTCCAGGGTCCGAAGGCCAATGGCATGCCGGAGCTGCACAAGCTGACGACGGTGCTCGGCATCCTGCAGGATCGCGGCCAGCGCGTGGCGCTGGTCACCGACGGACGCATGTCGGGCGCCTCCGGCAAGGTGCCGGCGGCGATCCACGTCACGCCGGAAGCACTGGAAGACGGCCCGATCGCCCGCGTGCATGACGGCGACATCGTCAGGCTCGACGGCGAGGCCGGCACGCTGGAAGTGCTGGTGCCGGCCGGTGAGTTCGCCGTGCGATCCTCGGCCTCGGCCGACCTGTCCGAGCACGAATACGGGCTGGGCCGCGAGCTGTTCGCCGGCTTTCGCCAGATGGCCGGCCGCGCCGACCACGGCGCCAGCGCTTTTGGATGATGCCTTCCGCCTTCTCCCTCATGAGGGAGAAGGCGGCGCTCAAGCCTTTACGGCACCGTCACTTCAGTCCGTTCGCCGGCCTTGATCGTGACGGGTATCTCGGACTTGGCGTCGTCATCGCCGCGGGTCGCCACCACGACATAGTCGCCGGCAGGCAAGGCCGCCTGATGCGTTGCGTCGTAGGAGTTGCCGAAAGCCCGACGCTTGCCCTCGATATCCTTCCTGGCTGCAAAGACCTCGATGTTCTTGGCACCGTCCGCGGTCGCGGCGAGCACACCGGCGTTGAGCACGACATCGACGTCGACCCTTTCGCCTACCTTCACCGTGAAAGGCGCCTCGGCGACCGCCTCGTCCATCCTGGCCTGCAGGACGTAGTTGCCGGCCGGCAGGTCGAACTGCTGATCCGGCCCATAGGAGGTTGAAACATCCTGGCGCTCACCAGCCAGGTTCTTCTCGGCCTTCAGCACACGCACGACCAGGCCGCCGGAATCCACCTTGTCACCCGCGACATAGAAGGCGTTGGCCGCCACCTTGCCGACACCGACGACGATGTCCTTCTCGACCGTCTCGCCGGCTTTGAGCGTGACGGTCTCCGTCATGGCGCCCTCACCGAGCTTCACCGTGATTTCCAGTGCGCCTGCCGGAACGAAGGTCTTCATCTGCCCGTAGTCGGTGGTCGTACCGCCCGGATATTTGACCTGGATGGCAGCGCCATCCGCGATCTCGGGCGCATCGCTGGCGTGAGCCCTCAGGATCAACATGCCGGCATCCAGCACAAAATAGGGTTCGGCGACCTTGTCGGCCTCGACCGTGACGACCTGTTCGCGCTCGACCTGGCCAGCCTTGACGACGAGAACATATTTGCCCGGCTGGACGCTGCCTTTCCAGTCGCCATATTCGGTCAGGATGTTTTCGCCACGGCTGTTGTCGGCCCTGGTCCTGTAGAGAGCCCAGCTCTGGCCGACGTCGTCGGTGATCTCGGCGCCACCCTCAGCCAGCGCAAAGGTCGGCCGCAGGTTGAATTCAGCCTTTTCCAGCTTGGGCGCCGGGGTGGGTGCCGGTTGCGGCGCGGGCTTCTCGACGACGGTCTGCTTCAGCGCCGATTCCAGACCCTTGGCGTCAGTGGCCTGGATGTATTTGCCGCCGGTATTTTCCGCGAGGCATGCCACCTGCCTGCCTTCGTCCGCCGTCAGGCCGAAACCGACGACGTGGGCGGTAAAGTTGACGCCGGATGCCTTCAATTCCTTGCCCAGCGCGCAGGGGTCGGCATTGCAGGTCTCGAGCCCGTCGGTGATCAGCACGACGGTTGCCTTGTCCTCGGTGTATTTCAGCGCCTCGGCGGCCTTGCGCACGGCGGCCGTCAGCGGCGTCTTGCCGAGGAACTTCATGGAGTCGGCGGCCGTCGTGATGGCGCCTGCCGTACCGGCGGCCGGCGGAACGATCAATTCGATGTCCTCGCAGCTGCCTTTTTCGCGATGGCCATAGGCCATGAAGCCCACCTCCCTGTCGGCCGGCAGCGACTGCAGCACGGTACGCAACGACTGGCGCGCGATCTCGAGCTTCGGCTTGCCGTCGATCTTGCCCCACATCGAGCCGGAAGCATCCAAAATGATGATGGTGCGATCGGCGCCGAGCGCCGGCACAGCCAAGAGCAGAACCGCGGCGAAGGCCGTGATCCATCTGGCAAAAGTCGACATGATATCTTTCCTTGCGAGCCTGGTGATTGCGAAGTGTGCCCCGATGCCCAACGCAGACCCTGGAACGCGCTGAAACCAAAACGACAGTGAAATCAAAATGTTGTGCCGTAGCGTTTCCGGAATTCGCCCACAACCGACGAGGGCCGCCGGATAGCGACCCGATCAGACCGTGCAAATTCCGGAAACGAGATACCGGCTCGATCCAGAGAAGCCGCGAACATAGCGGCTCGGCAGATGGATGAAAATCAGCCGCGGCCCCGCCGGCCGGTTACTCAGCGGAAGAAAACCGCCGTTTCGCCGGATTCAGCAATTGTTTTTTTTGCGGAAATAACACTTTCAAATCTATCCACATCAGAAAACATCGACAGACGCACACCGGCATCGTATTGTTATAAAAGGATTTTATGGGGAATTCGAAACCGTCTCTTCCCTGATCACGCTTTTGTAAATGACGTTTTTATAATTTTAGTGCATTTTGGTCATCGCTTGCCCAACGACAGGCCAAATCCAGTCGAGGCTCTGCGCGAAACAGGCGGCACCCGACGGCGCCGCACCGAAATCCAGACGTCAACATATGACGACACGCTGGTTCCCATGCGGAAGACAGGCACCTGTTTCTACGGCACCGTCACCTCGGCCCGCTCGCCGGCTTTCACCGTCACCGGGGTTTCCGTCTTGACGTTGTCGTCGCCACGGATCGCCACCACGACGTAATCACCGGCAGGCAGCGTCGACTGGTGCGTCTCGCCGTAGGAATTGCCGAAGGGCTGGCGCTTGCCTTCGATATCCTTCTTGGCACCGTAGACTTCGATTTCCTTGGCGCCTTTCGCATCGACCGCCAGCACACCCGCATTGAGCACGACATCGATGTCGGTCCTTTCACCGACTTTCACGGTGAAGGGGGTTTCGGCGGTTGCCTCGTCCATCTTGGCCACGACGACATAGTTGCCGGGCGGCAGGTCGAACTTCTGGTCCGGCCCGTAGGAGGTCGACACATCATCGCGCTGGCCATCGAGGTTCTTCTCGGCCTTGAAGACACGCACGACCAGGCCGCCGGACTCCACCTTCTTGCCTTCGACATAGAAGGCGTTGGTCACCAACTTGCCGACGCCGACGGCAATGTCCTTCTCGATCGTCTCGCCGGCTTTCAGCGTGACCGTCTCGGTGGCGGTACCTTCGCCGACCTTGACGGTGATTTCCTGTTCGCCAGCCGGAAAGACAGCTTTCATCTGACCGTAATAGGTGGTCGTGCCGTCACCGGGATACTTGACCTGGATGGCAGCACCGTCGGCAATCTCCGAGCCCTCGCTGGCATGAGCGCGCACGATCAGCGTGCCGGCATCCAGCACATAACGTGGCGCGGCGACCTTGCCGGCGTCGATCGTCACGGCCTGATCGTGCTCGACATGGCCGACCTTGGCGACGAGAACGTATCTGCCGGGCTCGGCATTGCCTTTCCATGCGCCATACTCGGTCGAGACATAGTCGCCGCGACCACCGTCGGCATTGGCCTTGTAGAGCACCCAGGACTGGCCGATGTCGGTGGTGATGTCGGGATTGCCTTCGGCCAGGGTCATGGTCGGCACCAGATTGAATTCAACCTTTGCCGGTTCCGGCGCTGGCGCAGGCTTGGGTTCGGGTGCCGGCTTTTCGGCGACAGTCTGCTTGAGCGCGTCTTCGAGGCCGGCTGCGTCGGTCGCCTGGATGTATTTGCCGCCGGTGTTTTCGGCGAGGCACGCCACCTGCCGGCCCTCGTCCGCGGTCAGGCCGAAACCGACGACATGCGCGGTGAAGTTGACGCCGGATGCCTTCAGTTCCTTGCCCAACGCACAGGGGTCGGCATTGCAGGTCTCGAGCCCGTCGGTGATCAGCACGACGGTCGCCTTGTCCTCGGTGTATTTCAGCGCCTCGGCGGCCTTGCGCACGGCGGCCGTCAGCGGCGTCTTGCCGAGGAACTTCATGGAGTCGGCGGCCGTCGTGATGGCGCCTGCCGTGCCAGCGGCCGGCGGAACGATCAATTCGATGTCCTCGCAGCTGCCTTTCTCGCGATGGCCGTAGGCCATGAAGCCCACCTCCCTATCTGCTGGCAGCGACTGCAGCACGGTGCGCAGCGACTGGCGCGCGATCTCGAGCTTCGGCTTGCCATCGATCTGACCCCACATCGAGCCGGACGCATCGAGAATGATGATGGTGCGGTCGGCGGCCAGTGCGGGCGCGGTGAGCAGGAGTGCCGTCACGACGGCTGCGATCCATCTGGCAAAAATCGACATGGTATCCCTCTCGCGAGCCTGGCTCGATCCGACGAAGCGGCGAAGATAGCGGTTCAGCGGAAGGAAGGGAATCCGCAATAAACGACGCGACCGGCGACCGGGATATCTAGACCTGGCGTTCTTCGGAACGGACCCGATGCAACGCTTCGGCATAGGCCGAGAGCCCGGCCACGACGATGCGACGCTGGTCGTCGGACAGATGCAGGAAGGCTGCCGCCACCTGGCCATGGCCGAAACGATTGATCGCTGCAAACGTGGCTTCTCCATGCACCGTCAGCCGCAGAAGCTTCGAGCGGGCATCGTTCGGGTTGACGCGCTCTTCGACTTCGCCGGCATCGATCAGTTTGCGCAGCATCCGGCTGACGCTCGATTTCTCGAGATTGAGGATTTCCCCAAGCGCGCCCGCGGTCAGCCCGTCATTGGAACCGATCTCGATGATCGAATGGACTGCCGACGGTGGCAGGTCGGTGCCCGCCACGGTCGGCTTCATGAAGCCGAGTTCGCGCACGATCCTGCGCGATGAATCGCGGACCTTCTGGATCTCGACCGTTTCGCTTTCGCTCACCACAATGCTTCCTTGCGTCCTACTGGTTGTATGATACAACTTTATTCTCTGAATCCAAACCGGACAATGCAGGATCATCATGTCAGCCGAGGTCCCGAATGTCAGCGCCGAGAGAGAAACAGGCCGGATGGATGGCCTGGTCTGCCTTGTCACTGGAGGCGGCAGTGGCATCGGCCGGGCGACAGCCCTGCGGATGGCGGAGGCTGGAGCAGCAGCGGTCATTGTCGCCGGCCGTCGTGACGAGGAGGGAGAGGCTGTCGCACAGGCCTGCCGTGCGGCAGGCGCCGAGGGTCTTTTCCTGCGCACGGATGTGACACGGGAAGAAGACGTCAGGCATCTCGTGCAAACCATTGTCGCGCGGTTCGGCAGGTTGGACGCGGCCTTCAACAATGCCGGCTATCAGGAACGGCCCGCGCCGCTGGAACAACAGGACAGCGATGTCTTCGACGCTGTTTTCGACACCAATGTGCGCTCGGTCTTCCTGTCTCTCAAACATCAGCTCGCCGTCATGCTGGCGCAGCAAAGCGGCAGGATCGTCATCAACGCCTCCGTAAGCGGCATCCGCAATCCCAATCCTGGCTTTGCGCTCTACTCGGCATCCAAGGCAGCGGCGATTTCCCTGATGCGCTCCACCGCCATGGCCTATGCCCCGCACGGCGTGCGCATCAATGCCGTCGCGCCGGGCCGCGTGGTGACCGACATGATGATGAAGGCCGCAGCCGGTGTCGGAAGCATGGAGGCCGTGGCGGCGGGCCTGCCGCTGCGCCGCATGGGCCGGCCCGAGGACGTGGCCGAAGCGGTTGTCTGGCTTGCCTCCGACCAGTCCGCCTACATCGTCGGGCATGTCCTGGCCGCCGATGGCGGTTTCCTGGCGAGTTGAGCAGCGATCGCCGCCCGGCTCAATAGGTCGTGCGCCGCTCTTCACTCGGCGGGCGGCCGAACTGCAGCCGGTAGCTCTGCGCGAAATAGGAATGCGAGGTGAAGCCGGTGGCGATCGCCACGTCGAGGATCGGCATGTTGGTCTGGCGCAGCAGTTCGCGGGCACGTTCGAGCCGAAGCCGCATGTAATAGCGCCCCGGCGTTACGGTCAGGTGCCTGAGGAACAGCCGCTCCACCTGCCGCACCGAGAGCCCCGCCGACTTGGCGAGTTGCACGGCCGACAAGGGCTCGTCGAGATGATCGGCCATCAGTTCGACGATCTTGCGCAGCTTCTCCGACTTGCCGGTCAGGTCGCGTTCCGGTCCGACGCGCTGGCGATCGCCGGCCGAACGGATGCGTTCGTGCTGGAACTGGTTGGCAACGGCATTGGCGAGATTGGCGCCGAAATCGGTACGCACGATCTCCAGCATCAGGTCGATCGAGGTGGTGCCGCCGGCACTGGTGTAGCGCTTGCGGTCGATCTCGAAGACGTTTCCGGTGCATTCGATGTCCGGGAAGCGCTCCATGAACCCGGCACGGTTCTCCCAGTGGATGGTGCAGCGATGCCCCTCGAGCTGACCGGCTTCGGCAAGCACATAGGAGCCCACCGAAAGCGCCCCCAGCACGCCGCCGCGCCGCCCCCAGGTACGCAGGGCGCCGAGTACCTTCGACTTGCCGGGAAATTCCAGGTTGAGCGCGGCGCAGACAAACAGGATATCGACCGGCGGCACGTCGGCAACGGCATAATCGACCTTCAGCGGCAGGTCGTTGGAGGCGGTAACCGCATCGCCGTCCGGCGAAACGGTGGTCCAGCTGTAGAAGTCATGGCCGAGCAGGCGGTTGGCCGAGCGCACCACGTCGATCGCAGCCGCCACGGAAAACATCGGAAACTTGTCGACCAGCAGGAAGGCGAAGCGCCTGCCGCCTTGAACGGCTTCCGTCATGATGGGCCGTTCTATCGGAACAGGAGGCGTCGGCAAAGCTGGGCTCTCAAATGCTGGCGATCAGAAGGATGGTCGGTCGAGTCCGGCGGCAAGATAGGCGGAAATAACCGTGTTGGCCATCAGCATGGCGATCGTCATCGGACCGACGCCCCCGGGCACCGGTGTGATGGCGCCGGCAACGGCCGCGGCTTCGGCATAAGCGACATCGCCGACCAGGCGCGTCTTGCCCTCGCCCTTCTCGGGCGCCGGAATACGGTTGATGCCGACGTCGATGACGGTGGCGCCCGGCTTGACCCAATCGCCCTTGACCATTTCCGGTCGGCCGACCGCCGCCACCAGGATATCAGCCGTGCGGGCCAGCGCGGGCAGATCCTTCGTGCGGCTGTGCGCGATGGTGACGGTGCAGTTGGCGGCAAGCAGCAGGTTGGCCATCGGCTTGCCGACAATGTTGGAACGGCCGACGACAACAGCGTTCAGCCCGGACAGGTCCTTGCCGCGCACGCGCTCGATCAGCAGCATCGAGCCGGCGGGCGTGCAGGGCACGAAGGCGGTTTCAAGTTCGCCGGCGCCGAGCTTGCCGACATTGATGAAGTGGAAACCGTCGACATCCTTTTCCGGCGCAATCGCCTGGATGACCTTGCCGGCATCGACATGGCCCGGCAGCGGCAATTGCACCAGGATGCCATGAATGGCCGGGTCGGCGTTGAGATCGGCGATGATGCCGAGCAGGCCGGCTTCGCTCGTCTCGGCCGGCAGCGTGTGCTGCACGGAATGGAAGCCGCACTCCTTGGCGGTACGGGACTTCGAGGCGACATAGACCTGGCTGGCCGGGTCTTCACCGACGATGACGACGGCAAGGCCGGGCCTGGTGCCGGCAAGGGCCGCGGTCAGCGCCTTGACCTTGCCGACCACATCCTCGGCCACTTTTTTTCCATCGATCACGTCAGCCATGCTTCACCCGGTCAGCCAAATCACGTTCATGCCAGAACAGAGGCGCGACCTTCTCACGAAATTCCACCAATGCAATCCCGCCAAAACGCCGTTGCATGCCGTAAACTCGAAACTCCACCTGCTTGTCCTGGCAACCATATGTAGGCTTAGGCTTACCAATTGCCCGACCGGGCAACTCCTTGGGCGGTCACCGCGGCAACACGTTTACCGGATCATCCGGGGCGGGGATGCCGTCCGTTTCTGGCGGATGACACGGCACAGGAACAGCGGGTTGCCGATGAGATAGCGGCGCCACATCCGGCCAGGTTCGACGATGAGCCGGAATGCCCATTCGAGCCTCAGCCTGCGCAGCCAGAGCGGCGCGCGCGGCACGGCGCCGCTCAGGAAATCGAACAGCGCACCGACAGCCAGGGGCAGCGTGCAATGGCGGTGGTCGAGATTGCGGGCGATCCACAATTCCTGGCGCGGCACGCCCATGGCGACGAGCAGGATGTCGGGCCGATGCTCGGCCAGTTGCTGGACGATGCCCCGCTCCTCCGCCGGCGAAAAGAAGCCATCGTGAAAGACGATGATCCTGTGCTGAGGCACCAGCTGGCGCAGCCTGGCGCCGGCGCCCTCGGCATTGGCGCGTGTGGCGCCGAGCAAACCAACCGTCAGCGGCTCCTTGATGGCCATGAGCAGGTCCGGCACGAAATCGGTGCCGTTGAGATTGGCCGGGAACTTCCGGCCGTAGAGCAGCCTGGCGGCGATATCGACGCCGATGCCGTCCGGCAAGACCAGGAAATCGCCCAGCGCGCCCGCGAAACTGTCATCGACCGAAGCAATGTTGGCGTTGTGCGCGTTGAGGAAGGTGACCTTGGTGAAGCGCCTGTCGCGCACCAGGCCGGCAAGCTGCGACAACGCCTCCTCCCAGCCCAGGCTGGCGACGGAAACTCCCAGAACCGATCGTGTGCATCCCATGCCGAAGTTCCCGACAGCAGGCACCTGTTCTGCCCGCCTCCCGATCAAAGCCGCACCACGGCTGGCGCGGCACCTGAAGGTTTCCCATCTTCGACACGGGCATTGCTGACGCAGCGATGATGCGGACGGGAGAAGCCCGCACTATCGCCCGGCGCGCTTCATTAGCAAAGGGCGATGAAGCGATGATTAAGGCGCATGGGGGTGTTTTTATCTTCTTGCGCAAGGAGAAGATAAGCGTCTCTCTTCCACCCCCTTGCACGACCGTCTAAGGAAGGGCTTTCCGGAGGCTTTCATGACCATCAAGCTTGTTCTCGCCGGCTGCGGCAATATGGGTTACGCCATGCTGGCCGGCTGGGTGAAATCCGGCAAGCTGAAGGCTGCGGAAGTGCTGGTCGTGGAGCCAGCCGATGCGCTGCGCGCCCGCGCGGAAGCGCTGGGCTGCCCGGCGGTGGCGGACGCGGCAGACATTCCGGCGGATACAAAACCCGCGATCGTCGTGCTGGCGGTCAAGCCGCAGGTGATCCGCGAGGTGACGGCTGCCTACACGAAATTCGGCAATGGCGAGACGACCTTCCTCAGCGTCGCCGCCGGCACGCCGGTCGCCACCTTTGCCGGCGTCCTGGGCGACCGCACGCCGATCGTGCGCTGCATGCCGAACACCCCTGCCGCCATCGGCAAGGGCATGATGGTGGTGTTTTCCAACAGCCTGGTCTCAGAGGCCGCCAGGAGCTTGGTGGCCGATCTGCTCTCCTCGAGCGGCGCCGTAGCAACGATCGACGATGAAGCCCAGATGGATGCCGTGACCGCCGTTTCGGGTTCGGGACCCGCCTACATCTTCCATTTCATCGAATGCCTGACCGCCGCCGGCGAACAGGCCGGTCTGCCTGCCGGGACGGCGAAGCTGCTTGCCATGCAGACGGTCTATGGCGCTGCCACGCTCGCGGCTGAAAGCGGCGAAGAACCCGGCCTGCTGCGCCAGCAGGTGACCAGCCCGAACGGCACGACGGCAGCAGCGCTCGGCGTGCTGATGGGCGGCGACAGGCTGAAGAGCCTCATCGGTGAGGCCGTCGAGGCAGCAAGGGCACGATCGGTGGAACTGGGCAAGTGACCCTTTGACAGGATCTCGAGGTGACGGAACCTGAGGCGCTGAAGGTCGGCGATCCGGTCAGGATCCGGGCCGACGGGACGGAAAGACCAGGACAGGTGCTGGCGCTCGCCGACTGGCAGTGGATTCTCGTGCGGGCCGATGACGGCCGGCTCTGGCTGGACGTCGTGATGAACATCTCCGCGGCCTGTTGGTCACAGCTCGTCCTGCTGGATAGCGGCACCGATGCGCACGACCTGGACGCCATCGCGGAGATTGCTCGTGCCGTGGCATGGCATCCGCGCCGCGTTGACGTTGCCGATGTCCCGGGTGCGGAGCGGCTTGGCGGCGAGATGATCAGTTGCTGAAGCTGTAAGCAGCGAACCCGATCAGCCCTGCATCGCTGCGTAGAGCATCTCGTCCTGCTGACGGCGCAGCGCATAGAGTCGCGTCGAGCTGTCCGGAGCGGCGTTACCGGCTGTGAGCAGTTCGCCCTTCTTCACCGGCTTCAGCACCTTGCCGCCCTCGAGAAGGCCGACCGGCACGGCGTGCTCGGCGCGCGCTTCCCCAACCGTCATAGTCCAGGAGCGGTAGCAGGTCTCGCCTATGGCATCGAAGGTCTCGCCGGCAGCGAGATCGCGCTTGGCCACCGCGCAGACCTCGGCGACGGGGCGCGGCAGCGGCACCATGTCGGGCTTGCCGTAGAGCATGATGCGGGCTGCCGTCAGCGGCACTTCCAGCGAGGTCAGGTGATAGGGCCGGAACAGGCCATAATAGGGCCCCTTGCCGACATGCAGATCGTCCAGACGTTCGATAACGCGCGGATGCGTGGCTTCGACAATGACGAAAACGCCGGGCGCTACGCCCTTGCCGATGGTGTAGTCGACCACGCCCTTCTTCGATAGCACGCCACCGTCGGCGCGCGGGATCAGCACCTTGGCCAGTTCGTCGCGGTTGGCGGCGGGGCCGTGCATGCCCGGCCTGTCCGGCACCAGGCCGGTGGCGTTGGCGATCGCGCACATCTCGACCATGGTCTTGGAGCCATCGACGAACTCGACCAGCATGCGCGGGTTCATGTTGCGCGCCAAAGCCTCGGCACGATAGTCGTCAGGCACCGCATCATGATTGAGCGGATTGTTCTTGCCTTTGCCGGCAGCGACGACCGTGCAGCCAAGCGCGGACACGAACTCGATCAGTTCCATGCAGGAGGACGGCTCGTCGCCGGCGCCGAGCGAATAGACAACGCCGAGCCGGTCGGCCTCCTTTTTCAGCAGGCAGCCGATGGTGACGTCGGCCTCGACATTCATCATCACCAGATGTTTGCCGTGCTCCATCGCCGACAGGCAGAAGTCGGCGGCGACACCGGGCTTGCCGGTGGCGTCGATCACCACGTCGACCAGCGGGTTGGTTACCAGCATGTCGTTGGTGGTGATGGCGATCCTGCCTGCCTCGATCGCCGCGGTGACCTGGGCCTGGTTCTCCGCCTCGCGCGCCATCGCCTCGTCGCCATAGGCGATGCGGATGGCCTCGCGCGCCGTGTGCGGGCGCCTCGTCGAAATGGCGCAGACCTCGATGCCCGGCATCAGCATGCCCTGCGTGACGAGGTCGGTACCCATTTCTCCGGAACCGATGACGCCGATGCGCACCGGCCTGCCCTCGTCGGCGCGCCGGGCGAGATCGCGGGCAAGTCCGGTCAGGGCGACATTGGTCATGAACTGGTTCCGATGGATCCTGGAGCGTTTCCGTTTTCCCGGAAACGCTCTAACTCTTTGTTTCTACGCAATTCCGGACGGAAAACCGCTACACGCCTTTCCTGGAATTGCTCCCGCTCTTGCCGGAAACGGCCGGACCTTGTCAACAAACCGCCATGGCGCCGAACGCGCCAGGCGTTGTGATGGCCGAACCTTACGTCTGGATCATTGGGAAACCAACGCCGCCCGGCTATGCAATAGTCCTGCCCCGATGGACCCGACGGAGAAATCCATGCGCATTCTCGTCTTCCAGCATGTCGATGTCGAACATCCCGGCATCTTCCGCGATTTCTGGGCCGAACAAGGGCATGACTGGGTGCCGGTCGAGCTCGACGCGGGCGAGCCCGTCCCCACCTTCGACGGTTTCGACCTGCTCGCCGTGTTCGGCGGACCGATGGATGTCTGGCAGGAAGAGGCCCATCCCTGGCTGGTGCCCGAGAAGGCAGCGATCCGGCGCTGGGTCGCCGAACTCGGGCGGCCCTATCTCGGCATCTGCCTCGGCCACCAGTTGCTGGGTGCAGCACTTGGCGGCACGGTCGGACTGATGGGCAGGCCCGAAGTCGGGCTGGCTTCGGTCGAGCTGACCGCGGCCGGCCGCAGCGACCGGATCTTTGCCGGCCTCGGGCCGGCGGTCGATTGCCTGCAATGGCACGGTGCGGAAATCGCGCGCCTGCCCGAAGGCGCCGAAATCCTGGCCAGCAATGCCGCCTGCGCAACGCAGGCGATCCGCTGGGGGCAGCACGCCTATGGTTTCCAGTACCATCTCGAAGCGATGGAAACGACGGTGGCCGACTGGGCGGCGATCCCCGAGTACAAGCAAAGTCTGGAAAAGGTCATGGGCGCCGGCGCCGCCGCAATCCTCGAAGCGACGATGGCGCCCCGGCTCGCCGACTTCCGCAAGGCGGCGAAGCGGCTGAACGACAATCTGATGGCGGTTGCCGCGGGTTCATAAGGCACGACCATCGGACAGCGCGCTGCATCACATGCGTTGCCATGAGCCTCCTGGAACCCGGCTTCCCGGGCCGGCCGCCACGCCATTCCTTGTCCGCCCCACCCTTACAAAATCCTTATCTTTCATCCCTGCCTTCTGTCTCGAACCCTTATGCCGGGGCTCCTAACTTCCCGGCTGCACACGCTTCAAGGCGCGGTGCGAAAGGAACGAGACATGTACAGCTATTACCTCCCCGACAACGACGACCGCATGCCCCATGCCGTCGCGCGCAGCATGCAAAACAGCGAGCCGCTGATGTTCGTGCGGCTTTTCCTGGTGGTCGGCATCTTCTTTGCCGCGATTGCCGGTTTCCACCAGCTCATCGGGTGACCGGCAATGCGTAACTCGCTGATTTCGGAGCCTCCTTCCGCGATCCACCGTTTCCTGGTCGGACGCGATGGCGACGGGCGCTGGATCGCCCGCGATGAACTCGGCCTGACCGGCGGCGTCTTCGCCGACAAGGCAGCGGCGATCCATTTCGCCGAGACCGAAAGCGACCACAAGGCCGGCTGCGTCCGCCTTGCGCCGGACGGCACCCGCCTATCGCTCTTCAACTGACACAACCCGTTTCGGACCGGCCGGCGACGCTGCGCCATGCCCCCGCCCTGCGGCGCGCGTCAGGCCGGTCCGGATCCCGCAAAGAGAACCCCGATGCACATCGACAGAACCCGCCTCAAAGGCGCCATTTCCGCGCTGCCGACCCCGTTCCGCAAGGGCGCGGTCGACATGACCGCATTCGATTTCCTGATCCGCTGGCAGCTCGAGCACGGCATAGACGGCGTCGTCGTCTGCGGCACCACCGGCGAAGCGCCGACGCTGACGCATGACGAACGCCTCGCCGTCACGCGCCGCTGCGTCGAAACCGTCGCCGGCCAGGTCCCGGTGATCGCCGGCACCGGTTCGAACAGCACGGATGAGACGATCGCCACGACGCTGGCCGCCGCCGCCTGCGGCGCGGATGCAGCCCTCGTCGTGACGCCTTATTACAACAAGCCTAGCCAGGAGGGCCTCTACCGCCACTTCGCGGCGATCGCGCAGGCGACGACCATCCCGCTGATCCTCTACAACGTGCCGACGCGCACCGGCGTCGACCTGTTGCCGGACACGGTGCGCAGGCTGGCAGCCTTTCCAGCGATCATCGGCATCAAGGACGCCACCGGCGACCTCGACCGACCCGAGCGCACCGCCAAGCTTGCCGGCGCGGACTTCCTGCAGTTTTCCGGGCACGATGCCACCGCACTCGCCTTCAACACCATCTGTGGTGCCGGCGCGATTTCGGTCGCCGCCAACGTGGCGCCGGGCCTCTGCGCGGAAATGTTTCGCGCCTGCCGCGCCGGCGACCTGCTCTCGGCCCGGACGATCCGTCACCGGCTGGAACCGCTGGTTGCCGCGCTGGAACGCGAAACCAATCCGGTGGCGGTGAAATACGCCTTGCACCGCCTGCTCGGACTGAGTCCGGACGTGCGCCTGCCACTGACAGTCGCAAGGCCGGAAACGGAAGCCGCTGTCGAACAGGCGATCACCACGCTGTTCCCCTTCGATTTCGATGAGCCCAAACGCGTCGCTGCACGCCGATAGGACAAGGGCAACAGCGGATTGCCCGCGTTTTTGGGCCTGCAAGGATAGGGTTTATAAACCCTTTTGCTGGTCCAAACGCGGGCAGGCTTTTAGGCGATTGCGTTCATTAGAGCTTGCTTTTATTCCTCGTGCCGCAAGGTAAGTTGAGATCGACAGTTGATTCTATCAACTTTATTTACCTGGCTAAAGGCATACCGGGGTGGTGGCCCCGCGGCAGGAGGGGGCCACAGCCTGTGTCGACCCAGCGATATTCCAAACAGACTGTCTTGAGCGCCAGCGTTTCGTTTGCCGCGCTTATGGCGCTCGGGTTGGCATTTAGCTCGGCATCCGCCTGGGCCGATGGCGGCGATGGCCGGTCGAATGCCGGCGGAACGGGTGGCGCTGGCGGCATCGATGGCACGCTGGCCGAGGCGACGGGCAAGGATGCCACCGGCAACAGCACCCTCAACGGCGGCGGCGGCGGTGGCCTCGACCTGACCACCGGCAACGGTGCTCCCGGTGGTGCCACCATCCGCACCGTTGGCGGCGCGAGAGGTACGAACGGCACCACCGGCACGACGGGCCTGACGGTCACCATCGACACGATCCTCAATGCGTCGGTCAGCGGCGGAATGGGCACAGCCGCCCCTCTGGTTGCAGGAATGCCGGGCGGCCAGGGTGGCGGCGGTGTCGGCGTCAGCGCGACGGCGAAGGTCACGGTTCTGGGCGGCGTGACCATAACCGGCGGCGCAGGACGGACGACCGGCACCCAACCCGCGGGAAGTGGCGGTGCCGGCGGTGGTGGCGCCGGCATCTTTTCGACCAGCGATGTGACGGTGGACGCGACTGGTGCCGTCGTCGGCGGTGCCGGCGGAAATGGCAACACGCTTGGCGGCGGCGGTGGCGGCGGCGCAGCCGCGATCGTGCTAAGCGGCAACGGAACACTCCAGAACAGCGGAACGCTGACAGGCGGCAAAGGCGGCAACGGTTCAGCCAATGTCGACGCCGGTGACGGCGGCGCTGGCATAAGGGTGGTTTCTGGAGGCACCGTCCTCAACACGACCACCGGCAAGATCACCGGCGGCCTTGGCGGCACGGGCAACAGCGGGGGCGATGGTGGTGCAGGCATCAAGGGCTCCAACATCACGATCATCAATGCCGGCGAGATCAGTGGCGGCGCCGGTTCAGTGATTAGCGGCATCGCCGGCCAGGCCATCCAGTTCACCGGCGACGTCAACACGCTGGAAATCCAGGTCGGTTCCAACATCGCCGGCAATGTGAAGGCGTTCAGCGCAGCCGACACCTTCAGGCTGGGCGGCGCCATCAACGGTACTTTCGATGTCTCGCAGATCGGTACCGGCGCCAAATATGACGGATTCGGCCATTTCGAAAAAACCGGCACCGGCACCTGGACGTTGACCGGCACCACGGCCGCCGCCACGGCATGGACACTGAGCCAGGGCGTGCTCTCGATTTCCTCCGACGCCAATCTTGGCGCGGCTTCCGGCAACCTGACCTTCAATGGCGGCACGTTGCAGACAACGGCGAGTATTGCGAGTGCGCGCAATGTGACGCTGGCCGGAAACGGCACCGTGCTGACCGATGTCGGCACGATGTTGACGTTGACCGGCATCGTTTCAGGCCCGGGCGGACTGGCCAAGTCCGGAATGGGCACGCTGACGCTGACCGGCACCAACAGCTATTCCGGCAACACCACGATCGCTGCCGGCGCGCTGCAGCTCGGCAATGGCTCCACGTCCGGCTCGATCACCGGCAATGTCGTCAACAACGCCGCTCTCGTCTTCAACCGCAGCAACGCCCTGACCCTGGCCGGCCTCATCTCCGGCAGCGGTTCAGTGCAGCAGGTCGGCGGCGGCGTCACCACGCTGGCGGGCGCCAACAGCTATGCCGGCGCCACGCTGGTGACCAACGGCACCCTGCTCGTCAACGGCAACCAGACAGCGGCCACCGGCCTGACTCTCGTCG
The DNA here is from genome assembly GCF_042739655.1 of Mesorhizobium sp. NPDC059025. Classification (NCBI taxonomy): domain Bacteria; kingdom Pseudomonadati; phylum Pseudomonadota; class Alphaproteobacteria; order Hyphomicrobiales; family Phyllobacteriaceae; genus Mesorhizobium; species Mesorhizobium sp. NPDC059025. Next base: position 177,650 of record NZ_JBHYIM010000014.1, read on the forward strand.
CCTCCGGGGCCTCTCTGGGCGGCAACGGCACCATCGGCGGTGACGTGACAATCAACAACAACGCGGCACTGGCGCCCGGCGACGCCGGTGCTGCCCCCGGCACGCTGACCATCAACGGCAATCTCAATCTCAACGAAAACAGCAACCTTGCTTATGATTTCGGCCAGGCCAATGTCGCCGGCGGCGCCTTGAATGATCTGGTCAAGGTCGGCGGCGACTTGACGCTGAACGGCACACTGAACATCGCCATGGCACCGGGCGGCACGTTCGGTCCGGGCGTCTATCGCATCGCCAGCTATGGCGGCACATTGAGCGACAATGGCCTGAACGTCGGCAGCCTTCCCCCCGGCACGCTGCCGGGAACGGTGTTCGTGCAGACAGCGGTCGACAAGCAGGTCAACCTCGTCAACACCGCCGGGCTCGCCTTCAGCTATTGGGACCCGATCAACCCGCCTTCCAATCCCGGCAACAACGGCCGGGTCGACGGCGGCTCGGGCATCTGGCGCAATGACGTTGCCGACAATGGCTGGGCCACCCGCGACGGCATGGTGAACGCGCCATGGGCCAACGGCAACTTCGCCGTCTTCCAGGCTGCGGCGGGCACGGTGACGGTAGACAATTCCGGCGCGGCGCCGGTGACGATCGCCGGCATGCAGTTCGCCACCAACGGCTATGTCGTGACGGGCGATGCCCTGACTCTTGCCGGTTCGCCCGATAGTGTCATCCGCGTCGGCGACGGCACCAGCGACGGTGCCGGCTACACCGCCACCATCAGCGCTGTGCTGCAAGGCAATTCCCGGCTGGTCAAGACCGATCTCGGCACGCTGGTGCTCGGCGGCATCAACACCTATAGCGGCGGCACGGCGATCAACGGCGGTACGCTGCAAATCTCAGCCGACGCCAATCTCGGCGCAGCTTCCGGCGGGCTGAGCCTCGATGGCGGCGCACTGCACACGACCGCCGACATCGCCAGCGCACGTTCACTGACAATCACCGGCAACGGTGCGCTGCTGACTGGTACGGGCACGACATTGACGCTGTCGGGCAGCATCGCCGGCAATGCCAGCTTGGCCAAGACCGGCGCAGGCACGCTGAAACTCACCGGCGACAGCTCGGCTTTTGCCGGCAAGACCTCCATCGGGCAAGGCATCCTCTCCGTAGACGGCAAACTCGGCGGCACGCTCGATGTGCTGGCGGGTGGCCGCCTGCAAGGCAACGGCACGATCGGCGGCATGAGCGTTGCCAATGGCGGCGTGGTGGCGCCGGGCAATTCGATCGGCACGCTGAATGTGGCGGGCGATGTCTCTTTCGCCGCCGGCTCGACCTATGAGGTCGAGATCGCCGGCAATGGCACGGGCGACCGCATCGCGGCTGGCGGCAAGGCAACACTCGGGGGCGGCACCGTGGCAGTCACGGCGCTGGACGCACAGACGAGCTATCAGGACGGCCAGACCTACACCATCCTGACGGCAGCCGGCGGTGTCACCGGCGGCTTCGATCCGGCCGTGCTGGCCCGCTCGGCCTTCCT
>NZ_JBHYIM010000015.1:0-132370 GCF_042739655.1 Mesorhizobium sp. NPDC059025
GATGACGGGCAGATCCTGGAGGGCCATTCGATCTCGGCCGGCCTCGACTATCCCGGCGTCGGTCCCGAGCACAGCTTCCTGCGCGACACGGGCCGTGTCGACTACCAGCCGATCCTCGACGACGAGGCGCTGGAAGCGTTCCAGCTGTGCACCCGCACTGAAGGCATCATCCCGGCGCTGGAATCGGCGCATGCGATCGCCCATGCCGTCAAGATCGCCCCCACCATGGCCAGGGACAAGATCATCATCGTCAACCTGTCAGGCCGCGGCGACAAGGATGTCCACACCGTCGCAAAGATGATGGACATGGAGATATGAGCACTTTCGAGATCTATCACTCCAGGCACAATCCCCACCACTATGTGGCGGTGGAGGCCGGTGACCAGCGCGAGAACGCCAAGGGCGTGCGCGACAGCCAGAACCTGAAGTTCCTCACCAATGTCGCCGATGACGGCGAGCCGCGCATCGCCTTCGATCCGAACCAGGCGCGCAGCCGCATCGCTCGCGACGGCTTCTATGCCTTCGCCGTGACCATCGAAATCCGCGAACATCCTGAATGAGACGGATGCCTGCGTTCCTCGACCTTGCAGTGCCCGGCTCCGCAGCCGCCGGCGCAACAACTCCGGTTCATTCGACCCAGATCCATTCGACTATGAAGGGCATGGCATGACCACCCGCATCGACCGCCGCATGGCGAAGCTGAAGCAAGAGGGCCGTCCGGCGCTCGTCACCTATTTCATGGGCGGCGATCCGGACTACCAGACCTCGCTGTCGATCATGAAGGCACTGCCGAAAGCCGGCAGCGACATCATCGAGCTCGGCATGCCGTTCTCCGACCCGATGGCCGACGGCCCGGCGATCCAGGCCGCCGGCCTGCGCGCGCTGAAGGGCGGCCAGACGCTGCAGAAGACGCTTGCCATGGCGGCCGACTTCCGCACGGGCGACGACGAGACGCCGATCGTGCTGATGGGCTATTACAACCCGATCTATGTCTATGGCGTCGACCGCTTCCTGACCGAGGCCAGGACCAGTGGCATAGACGGGCTGATCATCGTCGACCTGCCGCCGGAGATGGACGAGGAACTGTGCATCCCGGCGCTGAAGGCCGGCATCAACTTCATCCGCCTGGCCACGCCGACGACCGACGACAGGCGCCTGCCCAAGGTGCTCGAGAACACGTCCGGTTTCGTCTACTACGTGTCGATGACCGGCATCACCGGTTCGGCACTGGCTGACACAACCAAGGTGGCGACCGCAGTACAGCGCATCAAACAGCATACCGAACTGCCGGTCTGTGTCGGCTTCGGCGTCAAGACCGCCGAGCAGGCGCGCACCATCGGTGCCTCCGCCGACGGCGTGGTGGTGGGCACGGCGATTGTCAATGCGGTGGCCAATGTGCTCGGCCCGAAAGGCGAGAAGACCGCCGATCCGGCCGAGGCAGTGGCCACGCTGGTCAGCGGGCTTGCACAAGGCGTGCGGTCGGCCCGCCTTGCTGCTGCCGAATAGTTTTCCTACCTCTTTCCAGATAAGCCCTACGAAACAAGGGCAGGAGCCGAAGCGATGAACTGGATCACCAACTTCGTTCGCCCGAAGATCAATTCGATGCTGGGTCGCCGGGAAGTGCCGGAGAACCTCTGGGTGAAAGACCCGGAAACCGGCGAGATGATCTTCCACAAGGATCTGGAGGGGAACCAGTTCGTCATCCCCTCGTCCGGCCACCACATGAAGATCTCGGCCAAGGAACGGCTGAAGTTCTTCTTCGACGACGGCAAGTACGAGGTCATCGACAACCCCAAGGTCGCTGTCGATCCGCTGAAATTCCGCGACGAGAAGCGCTACACCGACCGCCTCAAGGAAGCGAAGACCAAGACCGGGCTTGAAGACGCCATCCTCAACGCCACCGGCACGATCGAGGGTCTGCCCGTCGTGGTCACGGTGCAGGACTTCGCCTTCATGGGCGGGTCGCTCGGCATGGCCGCCGGCGAAGCCATCATCCGTGCCTTCGAGGTCGCGCTGCAGCGCAAGCGCCCGCTGATCCTGTTTGCCGCATCCGGTGGCGCACGCATGCAGGAGGGTATCCTCTCGCTGATGCAACTGCCGCGCACGACGGTTGCCGTCGACCGCCTGAAGGAAGCCGGCCTGCCTTATTTCGTCGTGCTCACCAACCCGACCACCGGTGGCGTCACCGCCTCCTACGCCATGCTGGGCGACGTGCACATCGCCGAGCCAGGCGCACTGATCGGCTTCGCCGGCCCGCGCGTCATCGAACAGACGATCCGCGAGAAGCTGCCCGAAGGCTTCCAGCGCTCCGAATATCTGATGCAGCATGGCATGGTCGACATGGTCGTCTCACGCCTGGAGATGAAGAAGACCGTGGCCGGCCTGCTCAAGCTGCTGCTCAAGCAGCCGGCGGAAAAGAAGGCCGCAGAGCCGGAAATCCTGCCACCGGTCGTGGCCAAGCCGGAAGCACGGCCGCAGGCATAAAACCTATCCAAGTGCAGCGCGGAGGCACCGCATGACCACACTCTCCGCCGAGCGTCAGATCGAACATCTGATGACGCTGCATCCGAAAGGCTTCGACCTTTCGCTGGACCGCGTCAGCCGACTGCTGGAGCGGCTGGGCAATCCGCAGGACAAGCTGCCGCCGGTGATCCACATCGCCGGCACCAACGGCAAGGGTTCCTGCGCGGCCTTCTCACGCGCGCTGCTCGAAGCTGCCGGCTATCGCGTGCATGTGCACACCTCGCCGCATCTGGTGAACTGGCACGAACGCTACCGGCTCGGTGCCGAAGGCGGCGGCAGGCTGGTCGAGGACAAGGTCTTCGCCGATGCCATTGCCCGCGTCGCGGAAGCCAATGCAGGCGAGACCATCACCGTCTTCGAGATCCTGACCGCCGTCGGCTTCCTGCTGTTTGCCGAGCATCCTGCGGATGCCGCGATCATGGAAGTCGGCCTCGGCGGGCGGTTCGACGCCACCAACGTCATCAAGCGGCCGGCGGTCTCGGTGATCATGCCGGTGTCGCTCGACCATGAGGCTTATCTCGGCGACCGCGTCGAGCTGATCGCGGCGGAAAAGGCCGGCATCATCAAGCGCGGCTGCCCGGTGGTGGTCGGCGCACAGGAATTCGAGGCGGCACAGCTGGTGCTGATCGAGACGGCCGAGCGGCTGCGTGCGCCGCTCTCGGTCTATGGCCAGGATTTCCTCGCCTTCGGCGAAAACGGCCGCATGGTCTATCAGGACGGCGACGGGCTGATGGACCTTTCGCCGCCGCGCCTGCCCGGCCGCCACCAGTTCGCCAACGCCGCGGCAGCCATCGCAGCCATCAAGGCGGCTGGTTTCGAGATCGGCGAACGCGACGCCGACCAGGCGATGACCAGTGTGTCCTGGCCAGGCCGCATGCAGCGGCTGACGCAGGGACGGCTGGTCGATCTGGCACCGCGCGGTGCCGAGATCTGGCTGGACGGCGGTCACAATCCCGGAGCCGGCACGGTGATTGCCGAGGCGCTCGCAGAACAGGAAGAAAAGACGCCGCGGCCGCTTTTCCTGATCTCGGGCATGATCAACACCAAGGACCAGACCGGCTATTTCCGCGCCTTCAAGGGTCTGGCCAGGCATGTCTACACGGTGCCGGTGTCGATGAGCGATTCCGGCGTTCCCAACGACGAACTGGCGGCACGTGCCGCGGAAGCTGAGCTGTCGGCCGAGCCGGTCAGTTCAGTCGCCAATGCGCTGATGCTGTTGCGCGATACCTGGGACGAGAGTGAAGTCCCGCCGCGTATCCTGATCGGCGGGTCGCTCTATCTCGCCGGTGCCGTGCTGGCCGAAAACGGCACCCCGCCGAGCTGAAGCCGCTAAGCCACAAGATGCAGGGCGGCCGGCAACGCCAGCGACAGGCCTGACAGGAAGAGCAGGACGAAGACGATCCTTCGCATCGCCTGCTGCGACAACGACGGTGGCCAGCGGCGCGCCGCATAAGTCATCAGCATCACCGTCGGTATGGCCAGGACGAGCGCGACAGGCGACATGGACGGCATGTTGCCGCTTGCCACCACCACGACGAGCCGGACCGCCTGAGCGACGCCGAAAGCGGTGACCAGCGTTTCGCGGATGCGTGCATGCGACAAGGGCTGACGGAAGAGATGATAGACGAGCGGAGGGCCGCCGGTCGCAAACAGCCCGCTCATCAGGCCCGAGATCACGCCGAAGCCGACAAAGCTCGCGTCGGATGACCGTTTTTCCAGTCCGGCCGGCCTGACGGCGAGTTGCAGACTGGACAGCATGATGACCAGTCCCAGTCCGATCTTGAGAAGGTCCGCACGCGTGTCCGCCAGCCACTCCAGCAGCGCGTAACCCACGAACAGCGAAGGCAGGCTCGCAACCAGGATCAGCCGCAGCTCCCGAGGCGCCACCTCGCGCCAGCCACCCTGGACCAGCATCTGGGTGGCATTGACCAGGGTCAGCATGCCAACCATGGCAGCGGCATCCGGCAGCGGCAGCAGGCCGACAAGCGCGACGGCGCCCATCATGACCAGGCCGAAGGCAAAGCCCGTCAGCGTCTGGACGTAGGCGGCGACGGCAGCAAAGCCGACAAAGACAACGAGAGGCCCTAAACCCATGACATCCCGGCTGGCGCACGCAAGCTGGCTGCTGAGGTCACGACGCGTCTATTTCAGCTCGATTTCGATGAAGGCGTACTCGCCGTCATTGGCGTTGATGACATCGTGCTCGACGCCTTCGCCACGGAAATAAGGCACGCCCTTCTTCATCTCGGCGAGACTCTCGCCGTCCTTGGTCAGCAGCTTCACCTTGCCATCCATCAACGGCACGACGACATAGTCGTGGCCATGGCGATGCCAACCCGTATTGGCGCCCGGCGCGAAGCGATACTCGGTGACGATGACACGATCGTTGTCGATGAAGACGGTGGCTTTTGCGGTTCCGGTCATGTGCTTCTCCTCCCCGAGCAATTCCAGGAAAAGTGTCTGACGGTTTTCCGTCCGGAATTGCGTAAAACAAAGCGCTGGAGCGTTTCCGCGTTTCCATGGAAGACGGAAACGCTCCAGCGGAAAAAGCAAAAGGCATCAGGCGTGACAATGCGAGGGCCAGTACCAAGGTTCGGTGGGGGCAAACAAAAAGCCCGGCACGAGGCCGGGCTTTCTGGATCGATATCGTGATGGGATCAGGCGACGGCGCCGTTGATCCAATGCGACAGCGCGGTCTTGGGCGCGGCGCCAACCTTGATGTCGGCCACTTCGCCGCCCTTGAAGATCATCAGGGTCGGGATCGAACGAACGCCGAACTGCGCGGCGAGTTCCGGGTTCTCATCGATGTTGAGCTTGGCGACCTTGACCTTGGCGCCCAGTTCGCTCGCGATGTCTTCCAGCGCCGGGGCGATCATCTTGCAGGGACCGCACCACTCGGCCCAGAAATCGACGACGACCGGCACATTGGCCTCGAGCACGTCAGCGCGGAAATTGTTGTTGTCGACCTTGACGGTGGCCATAGCCAAGTCCTTTCGGATGTTTCGTTGTGCTAGATGTGGTGCTGCAGGCAGCTCCATTCAAGCAGAGTTTGTGTCACGCCTCGGTGAGTCGGGCAAGGGCATCGTCCATCGCCGCCGTCGGCAGCTCGATCAGCCGCGGCGCTTCGGTGAAGAGCAGGCCGGCTGCGACTTCCCTGCCGGGATAGAGCGGTTTGAGCAGGGCGCGATAGAGGCAGAGCTGCAGGATATAGGCCGCCGGCACGTCGACCAATGTCGCGGGCGCCGGGCGATTGGTCTTGTAGTCGACGATGAAGACCCGATCGGCGCCGACCGCCAGCCGGTCGATCTTGCCGGAGATGATGCGCGGCTTGCCTTTCACCGTCAGGCTGCCCATCACCGAGACCTCCGCACGCGAGCCGGGCGCAAACAGCGGCGCGAAAAGCGGATCGACAAGGATGCTGGCGACCGATGCCAGTGCCTGCTCGCGATCGGCCTCCGTCCAGTCGCTGCCGGCCCGCGCCAGATAACGACGGGCCGCAGCCATATGCTGTTCCTGCGCGAGGTCGGGCAGCATCTGCAGCAATTTGTGCATGGCCAGGCCGCGCCGCACCGCCATTCCGGGCTCGCCGTCAGCATCCAGCACCGGCGAGCGGCGGTCCGGGATCGGTTCGACCGTCTCATCGATCAGCGCCGATGCGCCGGACGGCGACAGCGGCCGCGGCAGCTCTTCGACCGTCGGCAAGGGCTCGAACAGGGACGCTGGCACCGATGCGAAAGTCTCGGCTTCGAGCTGCTCGCCGGCTTCAGCGGCGGCGAGCGGCGGAAACTTCGTCCAGCGGAAGCGAAACACATCACCTTCGTCGACCGGATGCGGACGGCTCTCGGTCTCCTCGGCGCCGGCGAGAGCCCGCATCACCAGGGAATGCCAGGTGCCTGGGCTGGGTGTGCGCTTGCCGTGATAGCCGCAGACGATCAGCCTGTCTTCAGCACGGGTCATGCCGACATAAAGCAGCCGGCGGTACTCGTCGTCGGCGAGATCCCGAGCGCGCGCCGCTACGGATTGGGAAAAACCATTGGCGACTTCAGCGGCCGAGCGCCACAGGAAACCCTTGCCGAGCCAATGCCTGCCGGATCCGTCGAACGGCATCAGCCGCGGCAGATGCTGGTCGCTGAAGGGCGCGGCACCGCCATCGACCAGGAAGACCACCGGCGCCTCCAGGCCCTTGGCGGCGTGCACCGTCATCACCCGGACCTCGTCGCGGGTCTGGTCCATCTCGCGTTTGATCTCGGGGCCGGCATTCTCCAGTGTCGACAGGAAGGCTTCCAGTCCCGGCAGGCCGGCGCGTTCTTCGGCCAGGCAGAAATTGAGAAACTCGTCGAGGATGTCGCCGGCCTCCGGCCCCAGCCGGGCGATCATCCTGCGCCTGACGCCATCGCGTGCGAGCAGCCCGGCATAGAACTCGAACACCGGCTTGAAGGCGACCTCGTTGGCCCAGGCATCGAGCTGCGCGACGACGTTTGCCAGCGTTTCGTCGCTGTCAGCGGCGGCACGCAATGTCCTGTAGAGCGAGGTGCCGCCAGTGCGATGCGCGGCAAGCTCGAACAGGGTCTCTTCGGCCAGGTCGAAGATCGGGCTGCGCAGCAATGCCGCCAGCGAAAGGTCGTCCTGCGACTGGATCAGGAAGCGGCCAAGCGCAACCAGATCCTTCACCGCGATATGGCCGGGCAAGCTCAGCCTGTCGGCGCCGGCAACCGGGATGCCCTTCTCCTTAAGGCTCCGGGACAGCGCATGCACGAAGCGGTCGCGCTTGCGCACCAGCACGACGACGTCGCCGGCCTTCAGCTTGCGGCCCTTGCCTTCTATGACCTCGCCGCTGTCGATCCAGCGCTTGACGGTCCTGGCGATCTGTTCGGCCAGCCGCACCGCCGGCGCGCTGACATGGTTGACCGGCAACGTCCAGTCGTCGGGCTCCTCGATCACATCCGCCCCGAGCGACGGCCAGACCTCGACATAGCCCGGCGCATCGTTGCGGATCGCCCTGTGGTCGAGCGGATCGGGATCGTTGCTGATGCCACGGCGCGTTTCCGACGTGGCGAAGACGCGGTCGACGGCGGCCAGCACGTCGCCTGTCGAGCGGAACGACCAGGTCAGTTTCAGATCGGCAAAGCCCGCCTCGGCTTCCCGTACGCGGCGCGCGAACAACTGCCGGCTCTCGTGGAAGGAATCCGGCGCCGCGCCCTGGAAGGAATAGATCGACTGTTTTTCGTCGCCAACGGCAAAGATCGTGCGCCGTACCAGCCGCGCACCTTCGCCGGCAAAGAACTCCTCGGCCAGACGCCTGACGACGCCCCATTGATCCGGGCTGGTATCCTGCGCCTCATCGAGCAGGATGTGGTCGATGCCCTGGTCGAGCTTGTATTGCACCCAGGGGCCGGCGTCGGTGCGCGACAAAAGGTTGACCGTGCGCGTGATGAGATCGTTGAAATCGAGGAAACCGCGCCCGCGCTTCAGCTGTTCGTAGCGGCTGATCAGCCAGTCGGCGACCGTCAGCGCCGCGACGGTGCCCTCCAGCATGCGAAACAGCGCCAGCCGGTCGGCGGTGCGGACAATGGCGGAGGCGGCGGCCTCGTACCTTTGAGGCAAATCGGGCAGCCGGTCCAGCAGGGCTTTCTTGAATGTCTTTGCCGGATCGTAGGGATCGCCATCCGAACGCAGGAAACCTTTCGCGAGCAGCGGCAATCGCCGCACCGGGTCCGCCTCGGAGAAGCCAAGGCCTGCGTAAGGCACGATGTTGTTGAGCACAGCCCGGGCATCGGTCGCCTCGGCGGCTTGCACGAAAGCCGCGAAATAGGAAGGTTCGAAGCCCGGCAGCGGCCACAGCGAAGCGGCAATGCCTGCGGCCGTTTCGCCGGGGCCGAAACCGAACTCGTCGAAAAGCGGGCGGAAGCCGTGGCCATCGCCGCCGATGGCATCGATGAAACCACGCAGGCCATCACGCTTGCGCATGATTTCGGACAGCAGATCGTCCAGACCTTTCTCGCCGCCGCGCTCGAGCACGGTGGCAAAAGCCTCGGCCAGTTCCTTACCGCCCGGCGCACCGGCGCCGGTGATCATGTCGCGCCGCGCCTGCGTCAACAGCGCCTGCTCCATCTGCGGGTCGAGCATTTCGAAATGCGCGGCGATGTTGGCTTCCAGCGGAAACTGGTGCAGCACCGATTCGCAAAAAGCGTGAATGGTCTGGATCTTCAGGCCGCCCGGCGTCTCAAGCGCTTCCGCAAACAGCCGCCGCGCCCGGCGCATGGTTTCGCCGTCGGGGATGTGGCCGTCGAGCGCGGTGATCTTCTTCTCCAGTTCCGCATCGGGCAGGACGGTCCATTCCGACAGGGTCGAGAAGACACGGTTCGACATGTTGGCGGCGGCGGCGCGCGTATAGGTCAGGCAGAGGATCTTCGACGGATCCGTGCCGCGCAGCAAAAGGCGGATGACGCGTTGCGCCAGCACATGCGTCTTGCCGGAGCCGGCATTGGCCGACACCCATGCGGATGTGCGCGGGTCGGAGGCACGTGCCTGGCTTTCGGCGGTGCCGGACGGAATGGGATAGAGCTTCTTCAAACCTCCCCTCCCTCATCCGGGCCATCGCCGCCGGCAGACCATTCCAGGACACGGGCGAGGTGATCATAGTCGCCGTCGGTCTCGCCCTCACGAAAGGGCAAGGCCCGCGACAGGTAGCCGGTCTGCGGATCGGCGTAGTGGAGCAGCAGCTTCTCGAGTCTGGCCCAGGCCTCCTCACCGAGGTCGGACGCGGTGCGCGGCTTGCGGTTGTATTCGAGGATCGACTCCTGCTCGACCTCGCCATTGGCCTTGAGCCTGACGAAAGCGAGTTCGGCCGGGTCGCGTGCGCCGACGTCGCGGAAAGCACCGCGCTTCAGGAGAGCGGCCTCCAATGCCAGCTGTGGCGCCAGCAAGGTATGCGCCTGCGCCTTCGATGGTGATGAACCCGTCTTGAAATCAAGAATATCGGCCATGCCGGCGGCGAGAATGTCGACCCGGTCGGCGTAGCCGGACAAGGTGATGCCGGATTGCCCCACAACCGTCTTCTCGGCGCGTTCTTCCGACTGCCGGCGCACCACATTGTCCGCACGCGAGCGCTCCCACTCGATGATGCCGGAGGCCAGTTTCTCGAAGCGCGGCCACCAGACGGCTTCGACATCGGCCGGCAGCGCGGCCTCGGCGAAACAGGCGCGACCGGCATCGAGGAGCATGCCAAGCGCTTCCGGCGCACGGGGATCGGCTACTGCCTGCGAGAAGTGATGCAGGATGGCGTGGAACAGCGTGCCGCGCTCGGCGGCGCCCGGGTCGCGGATCACCGGCTCAAGCGGCATCAGTTTCAGGATGCGGCGGGCATAGACGGCGTAGGGATCGCGCCGCAATGTCTCGATCTCGGTCACCGAGAAATGTTGCGGCCGGCTTTCCAGGGGTGGTTTGGGTTGCGGCCTGGACGCGAAATCCACCTTCGGACCGGCGTCGAGACCCCTCGCCCAGGCAAGCAGTTCATTGCCTCGCCGGCGCAACGGCTCCGCCTGATCCTTGCCTATGAAGGTGAGCAGCCGCTGCAGCCAGCGCGATGCGACGGCGGGCGCATCACCGGCACGCGCCGAACGGGTCAGCACGACGGTCGGTGCCCCCATCGCCATCTGGAAATCGTGGGCGGCAAGGCCGATGCGCCGCTCGGGCGGCTCCAGGTCGATGCCGGTCTTCATCAGCCGCGACATGAAACGGTCACCCTCAGGCTTGCGCGGCCAGACACCTTCGTTGAGACCGCCGACAACGAGCGTGTCGACGTGCTGCAGACGGGCTTCCAGCGTGCCCCAGATGGCGATCGCCGCATCGGCGCCGCGCGCCGGCTTGACCATTTCCGGCGCGATCAGCGCCATCGCCACATCAGGCCATTCCTGCGGCGAAAGCGTGAAGACCGCATCGGCGCCGACAAGGCCGCGCAGCAATTCAGCCAGCTTCTCGCCGGCGTCACCATCATAGAGTTCTGAAAGAGAACCGTCCTCGGATCGGCCAAGTGCCTCCAGCGCGACGACGCTTGCACGCACCAGGGACGCGACATCGCTTTCCGGCTCGCCGCGGCAGGCCGCTAGCGGGGCCAGGGCATCGGCCAGGTGCGAGAGCATGGCCTGCGCTTCCTCGATGCGCTTTGCCGACAGCCGCGCCAGCCAGAATGGCCGGCGTTCGGCTTCCTGCGCCAGCGTCCAGCGGGCCTCGAACAGCTCGGCCAGCGAAACGATGTCGGGCCGGCCGGTACCGCCGCGCAGGGTCACCAGTTCGACCGTCTCGGCAGCACGCCGTACGTCGGAACGCGGCAGGCCGAGACCGAGCAGCGGATGCTTGAGCAGCGCCAGGATCGCCACCGGATCGCCGGGCCGCAGCACGGTGTCGAGCAGCAGCCGCAGCAGGCTGGCCGGCGGTGTGTCGGCCAGCGGCCGGCCGCCTGAATCGTCGGCGACGATGCCAAACCGCAGCAATTCGGCGGAGACGCGGCGCGCCAGTGCGCGATCGCCGGTGACCAGTGCCGCGCGACGGCCCGGCTCAGCGACCGCCCGACGCAAGGCAAGCGCGATGCAGGCCGCCTCGTCGCGTTCGTTGGCCGCCTCCACCAGGGTGACCTCCTGCAAGGCAGCGGAAATCTGCGACGCCTGGAAAGCTGCCCGCGTCTCGGTCCACAATTCGGTGGTTTCGGCCGGTCGCAGCGCTTCGGAGACCAGGGCAGCGCGCCGGACCAGGGCATCGTTGGCGGTGCCGATCTCCTCGACATCGCCGCGCAGGATGCCGATCGTGCCGATCAGCCTGGCGAGACCATATTGCGGATGACCCAGCAGCGCCGGCCGGGGATCCGGCGCAGTGAGTGCGTCGAAGGATGGCCGATCGATCGCCGTATCGAGTCCAGGCAACACCACGGCACCATTCGGCAGCCCCGCGATCACGGCCAGAAGATCGGCTGTGGCGGGGATCGAACCGGTCGAGCCCGCGGCAATCACCGGTCCGGCCGGCGGATTGTGCCTGAGACGCTCGGCCTCCAGCCGGATCAGCGCGCTGCGGTGCGCCGCCGGGTTCGAACGATCGCGTTCGACCAGGATACCCGGCCAGGCTTCGGTGACGATCTTCAGGAAATCCAGTGTCACCTGCCACCAGCCGGCCAGATTGCCCTCGACCAGCCCGGCAAGCCGGGTCCAGTCGGAACCTTCCGTCTCGATCTCGTCCATCAGCCGGGCGAGGTCGCGCGCCAGCCACACGGCATCGGCCGCCGAAGCCGGGACGATGACCTCCTCGTCGAACAGGGCCGCGACATGGGCCGGGAGATGGCGTTTCCAGGCGCGCACCAGCGGCGCCAGCAACAAAAGCCTCTCCAGGGCGGCGATGGGTGGCGCGAGGTCGATGGCGCCAGCATCCTCGCCGTCCTGGTCGAAGGCCGCTTCGTCCTCGTCGAATTCACCGAGCGGCTTGATGACCGGGAGGATGGTCGAGGCTCCGCCCAGACGTTCGGCGAAAACGCCGCGCAGGGCGCGGGCGGCGCGGCGCGTCGGCACATAGAGGGTTGTGCCGGCCAGGGCCAGGGGATCGCCGTCATGCCGGAAACCCGGGATCAGGTCACCTTCGATCAGCGCATCGGCGAGCGTCGACAGGAACGGCGAGCCGGGCGCAATTGTGAAGACGCGGGGCGGACCGCTCATCGCTGGTCTGGGCGGGGCGCGTCGGCGAAGGCCCTTGTGACCGCAGCTTCCGCCGGTGCGATGGCATCCGGCGTGCCGACCGTGACCCAGTGGCCCTGCATCACCAGGCCGAACAGCCTGCCGGCAGCGATGGCACGGTCGAAATAGGCGTTGAGTGAATGCGGCTCGGCAGCAACGGCTTCGAACAGGCCCGGATCGGCGATGGCCGCGCCGGCATAGATCAGCCCGCTCGGGTCGCCTTTGGCGCGGGACAGGCGCCCGTCCGGCGCGATCAGGAAATCGGTGCCGCCCGAATGGCCGGTGGTGAAAGGGAGTTCTGCCAGCATCAGCAGAATATCCATCGCCGAACCATCCCAGGCAAGGGCGAGCCGTTCGAGATTGGGCTTGCCGGCATCGAGCCAGAACGTGTCCGCGTTGACGATGTAGAAGGGCTTGCCGCCGAGTTCGGGCAGCGCCTTGACGATGCCGCCGGCAGAATCCAGCAGCCGCTCGCTCTCATCCGAGATGACGATCCGTGGCCGGGTGCGCGCCGCGACATGGCGCACGATCTGTTCCGGCAGGTAGTGGACATTGACCACCGCCTTTTCGACGCCAACCTGCTGCAGGCTGTCCAGCCCCCAGTCGAGCAAGGTCTTGCCGGCGATCGGTACCAGCGGCTTCGGGATGGTATCGGTGACCGGCCGCATGCGCTTGCCGAGCCCGGCGGCGAGCACCATCGCCGTGGTGGGGCGTTCGGCGGCCATCAAGCCGGCTCCTCGAGCACGCCGAGACGATCATAAAGCACCCGTACTTCAGCCAGGGCGGGATGGACCAGCAGCCGGCGGAGATAGTCGCGGATGCGCGGCAGATGTTTCAGATAAAACGGCTTGCCGTCACGCCGGTCGAGGCGCACGAAAATCCCCAATATCTTCGAATGCCGCTGCGCGCCCATGATGGCATAGGCCACGTCGAAGGCCGACCTGTCAAAACCGCCGGCCGCGGTGCGGGCAGCGACATAGGCGTCGACGACAGCATGTTCGAACGCAGGCTCGATGGTGACGCGCGGATCGAGCGCGAGCGATGCGACGTCGTATGCCGAAGGGCCGATCAGCGCATCCTGGAAATCGATGACGCCGAGTCTGTCGAAGCCGGTACGGCCTCCACGCCAGATGAAATTCGGTGACTGAACGTCGCGCAGCATCAAGCTCAGTTCGCCACCGCGCAGACGGTCCAGCACGGTGTTCCAGGCGACACGAAACGCATTCCGCTCCTCCTCGCTTGCCGCATGTCCGCGAATGGCGGGCAGATACCAGTCGATCAGCAGTTCCGCTTCGATCAGCATCGCGTCGCGGTCGAAGGGCGGCACGACATGGATTTTGTCCGATGTCACGGCGCTTCGATCGGGCCAGCGCTTCCGATGCATGAAGGCAAGCAGTTCGGAAACCAGCGCATAGCGCTCCAGGATGGGCGCACCGTCGGAAGCCAGAATGCCCTCGGTCCCCAGATGATCGATAAGCAGGAACCCGTCGTCGAGATCCTGCGCATGGATTTCCGGCGCAGCGATGCCAGCTTCGCGAAGCAGCCTGTCGACCCCGACGAAGGCGGCAACTGTCTGCGCGGTGTGGGCTATCTCGGCGTAGGGTTTGCCGTCGCGCACCGGCGGGCCAAGCACCAGCCGTGGCGAATTCATCAGGACGCGCGGCGCATGGTCGGCCAGCGAGACGATTTCGTAGGAGCGTGCCGAGGCGTCGCCGACGAAATGCCGGCGCCGTGCCGCGCCCCAGCCGGAACCCTGCAGGAAATCGCGCATGGCCAGCGATCGCGCTATGCGCTGATAGCCGGCACCGTCGCCCAGGATGCGCACGGAGCGGCCTTCATCCTGGTGCGCAAGCTCGACGGCGATCGTGGTATCCGGCAAGCGATCGTCCGCCCGCTCGGGCCATTCGATCAGGGCGGCGCCATCCTTCAGCACGTCGGGAAAACCGAGTTCTTCCAGCTCGTCGGAGAAAGAGAGCCGATAGAGATCGAAGTGATGCACCGGCACGCGTGTGTCGTAGCTCTGCACCAGGGTGAAGGTCGGGCTTGGCACCTCGAGCGTGGTGTCGTCGGCCAGCGCGCGGATCAGCGCGCGCGCCAGCGTCGACTTGCCGGCTCCCAGGTCGCCGTGGAGTGCCAGCACGTCGCCCGGGCGCAGGGCCATGGCGAGATCCTCGCCGAGACGCATCGTCGCCGCTTCGTCGGCAAGAAACCGCTCCAGCATCGGCAACGCTATTCGGCCGCTGCGCGGATGCCGGTCGGGGCTGCCGGAAACAGGCAGATCACCGTGGTGCCGCGGTTTTCGCCAGTCTCGATGCGGACGCTGCCACCATGCAGCTCCACGAAACTCTTGACGATGGAGAGTCCGAGGCCGGCGCCACGCCGACGACCGCCGTTCACGCGCGGTTCAAAACGGCGGAACACCGAATCGAGAACATCCGGCGGCATGCCGGGTCCGTCGTCGTGAACGGAGAACTCCACGCCTTCGGCGGTTTCGCGGCAGGTCAGCGCGATCGTGCTCTTCTCGGGCGCATAATTGGCGGCATTGCTGAGCAGATTGTAGAGGATCTGTCGGACGCGGGTCTCGTCGCCGTGGAAGCTCTCGGGCGCCGCGGCGATGTCCACGCCCAGCCGGATCGAGTGCTCGGCCAGCCGGTCGGCGACCAGTTCCGCGGCAGCCGCCACGGTGCTCTCGACCTTAACCTCGGAAATTTCCAGCTGCATGATGCCGGCATCGACGGTGGCAAGGTCGAGAATGTCGTTGACGATGGTCAGCAGAACCGAGGACGACGAGCCGATATGGTCGAGATATTCCTGCTGCCGGGTGGTCAGGGGGCCTGTTGCCGGCAGGGACAGCAGTTCGGTGAAGCCGATGATGTTGGTCAGCGGTGAACGCAGTTCGTAGGAGACGTGCTGGACGAACTCGTTCTTCAATTGATCCGACTTCAGCAGCGCGTCGTTCTTCTCCTTCAGCGCCCGCTCGACATTCACGCTGTCGGTGACATCGACAAACGTCAGCATAACCTGGCCATTCGGCAGGTGGATGACAGCATAGCGCAGCGTGCTGCCGTCCTCCAGCGTGACCTGGCCATGCCGGTCGCGGCGCTCGTCGTCAAAACCGGTGACTGCCGCAACGAAGCCGGCCCAGGGCCCGTCCGCGGCACGCGTGGCGCAGAGGTCACGGATCAGGGAGACGTGAATGCCCGGCTGCGTCGCATCGTTCGGCAGGGCCCACATGGCGGCGAAGGCCGGATTGGACAACCTCAGCCGGCCGTCCGGCCCGAACACCGCGACGCCCTCGGCCAGATTGTCGAGCGTTTCGCCCTGTACGCGCACGGCCGTCTGGTAGCGGCTCTCGAGATCGATCTTTTCCGTCAGGTTCTCGAAGACCCAGGTGACGCCGCCCTTCGGCTGTGGATTGCCGACCACGCGAATGGTCTTGCCGTCAGGCAGATGCCACCAGTGTTCGACCGGCTCGACCGAACGGTACGCCGACAGCAGGCTTTCCTTCCAGCGGCGCCACTCCGGCTGCTCGGCGATCTTGCCGCCACTGCGCAACCGGTCCAGCAGAAGCGCATTGTCGGGCGTGCTGACGAGAAAGGCCGTGTCGAGCCCCCACAGCTTCTGAAAGGCCTGGTTGTAGAAGCGCAGCTTCTCGTCGGCGTCGAATATCGCCACCGCGGTGTTGAGCTGATCGAGCGTATCGGCATGGCTGCGCACGGTGCGCTCATACTCCTCGCGCACGGTGTCTGCGGCACTGACATCATAGGCAAGGCCAGCCGACCCTTCGATGCCGGCAACATCGGTGACGGAGAAGACATGCCGGTCACCGGCAATGACGGTCGACAGCGTCTGTTCGAACACCGGCCGCTGCTGGTGCTGGCTGATGATGGCGTCGCGCGCCTGCCCACCGAGGAACTCGCGACCGTCCCTCAGGGCGGCTTCGCGATCGCTGGCCTCGACTGCGCTCCAGTAGGCGCGGTTAACCCACTTCAGGCGACCATCGGCACCGCGCAGCCAGAACGGCATTTTCAGCGCATCGAACAGACCGAGCATGGTATCGTGCTCGGTCGCGACCTGCTGGTGTTCCAGCCTGAGCCGCGCCAGATTGCGCTGTGTCTCCGACAGGGAAATGAACCGCACGATGGCGTGCGCGGCACTCTTGCGCCCCTGCACATCGAGCGGCGCACCGGCCTGGGTTTCCGCGACGAGATCGAAGGAAGTGCCCTTCTCCCGCAACGCAGCGATCGCATTCTCCAGTGCCGCGGCCGAACGCGGCATCAGCCAGCGCCCGAAAGCGAGGAACGCGGCGCGTTCATCCGGCGCTCCGGTCTCGATCGGCAGGCTGCCGACGATGTCCGACTTCCTGTTGTCAGCCGCCCACATGACCACGCGCTGATCGCGCAGGTTGAGCAGTGCTTCGGAGCGCTGCAGCGAGACATTGGCATCGGCAAGGCGGGCGCGCAGATCGGTGTTCTCGACCGAAGTGCGCTGGCGTTCGCGGATCAGTACAATGGCGGAGATGAGTGCCGCGCCGAGCACCCCGACGGTGACGGCCAGCTGAATGACTTCGATGGTGCCGATCGGCAGGCTGGTGGCCTTGACCGTTGTCTCCTGGGCCTGGGCGGCCAGGTTGCCAAAGGAGAAGGCCAACGCCGTGCCGCCAAGCAGGCGCGAAAGACGTCGGCGCGGCGAAAGCCCTATGCCGGCTGCCGCGAGGCGATCGATGATCGCCGAATCCTCTTTGCCGCCGGTTACGGCCTGTCCCGCCTCGTGCGGGTCTTCCCCCGGCATATGCTGGTCCTCTCCGCCTGAATACAAGCCGCCCCCGACCCGCCATCGTCCCGAATCCGGAGCACTGCGTGGTCCGCCCCGGACACGCAAAGAACGCCCCGTTACCGGAAACCCGCGCATCATGCCGTGAGTTGGATCGGATCGCGGCCGCGCGCGAGCAGGAAGCTTCGCGAATCACCTCACAATACCTGCTCGCCGAATCGACGTGAAGGCGGCGGTTCCGCAAAAATAAGGCCGGACGAAATGTCAATCGCCCGGCCTCAATATCTTGTAGTACAATCAGATAGGGTTAATAGCGGTAGTGTTCCGGCTTATAAGGCCCCTGCGGCGTCACGCCGATATAGGAGGCCTGCTCACCGGACAGTTCCGTAAGCTTGGCGCCGAGCTTGCCGAGATGCAGGCGAGCCACCTTCTCGTCGAGGTGCTTCGGCAGCGTGTAGACCTTGTTTTCGTACTTGCCGGGCTGCGTCCACAGCTCGATCTGCGCCAGCACCTGATTGGTGAAGGAAGCCGACATCACGAAGCTCGGATGGCCGGTGGCGTTGCCGAGATTGAGCAGACGGCCCTCCGACAGCAGGATCATGCGCTTGCCGTCCGGGAAGGAGATCATGTCGACCTGCGGCTTGACATTGGTCCATTTGAGATTGCGCAGCGAGGCAACCTGGATCTCGTTGTCGAAGTGGCCGATATTGCCGACGATCACCATGTCCTTCATGGCGCGCATGTGGTCGAGCGTCACGACATCCTTGTTGCCGGTGGTTGTGATGACGATGTCCGCGGTCGGAGCGGCATCTTCCAGCGTGACCACCTCGAAACCGTCCATGGCAGCCTGCAAAGCGCAGATCGGGTCGACTTCCGTGACCTTCACGCGGGCGCCGGCGCCGGACAGCGACGCGGCCGAGCCTTTGCCGACATCGCCATAACCGCAGACCACGGCGACCTTGCCGGCCATCATGACGTCGGTGCCGCGACGGATGCCGTCGACCAGGGATTCCTTGCAGCCGTACTTGTTGTCGAATTTCGACTTGGTGACCGAGTCGTTGACGTTGATCGCCGGGAAGGGCAGCAGGCCCTTCTTCTGCAGCTGGTAGAGGCGGTTGACGCCGGTGGTGGTTTCTTCGGTGACGCCGCGGATTGCCTCACGCTGCCTTGTGAAGAAGCCGGGGGAAGCCTGGAGACGCTTCTTGATCTGCGCGAACAGGATTTCCTCTTCCTCGCTGCCTGGCTTCGACAGCACGTCCTCGCCGGCCTCGGCGCGCGCGCCGATCAGGATGTACATGGTGGCGTCGCCGCCATCATCGAGGATCATGTTGGAAACGCCGCCATCGGCCCACTGGAAGATCTTGTCGGTGTATTCCCAGTACTCTTCCAGCGACTCGCCCTTGACGGCGAAAACCGGAATACCTGTTTCGGCGATCGCCGCGGCGGCGTGGTCCTGGGTCGAGAAGATGTTGCAGGAGGCCCAGCGGATTTCCGCGCCGAGCGCCTTCAGCGTCTCGATCAGCACGGCGGTCTGGATGGTCATGTGCAGGGAGCCGGTGATGCGGGCGCCCTTGAGCGGCTTTTTCTCGCCGAATTCCTCGCGGCAGGCCATCAGGCCCGGCATTTCCGTCTCGGCGATCTCGATTTCCTTGCGGCCCCAGCCGGCAAGCGAAATATCGGCGATCACATAGTCCTTGCTACCCGTCATGGCGGTGCTCCGGTTGATTTGCTGTGCTGACGCGCTCGCGCCGGATGGCGCAAAAGATGAACGCGGCGTTGGCGACTGCCTAGCAGATCAAGCCGAAACAGACAACGGGATATAAAGAAATCTTTATCTGCGCATATGACACAAGCTCCGCGGCGCGGGCTGGGCGACCAGCAGTCTTTCAGGCGTTTCGGAGAACCGGTTCCCCGTGCGTCGCAGGCTCCGCCCGCATTCCTCGTTCCGCCGGTTCTGGCCTGGACCCGGACTGGCGAACCGTCCTGAGAAGCCCAGGCCGCGCAGGCTGGCGCCGGCATCCGCTCCGTGTCAGGCGTCGCGGGGTCTCAGCCGCCCGGTGTTTTCGACAAGCCAGCCGTCGTGCAACCACAACTCAGTTGTTCTGCGCCCTTGAAGATTGGCCCAGACGATATCGCGCTCGAAAACCATCACCTCGCGATCCGCGCCGACGATGACCCAAAACCAGCGACCATCGGCGGTATCACGCATCTTGACCTTCATTCCCGGAAGAGTGACGGGGCCACCCTCGACACGAACCTGTTCGTCATGGGGTGCGATGAAGCTGATCCGCAGGTTCGGCAGAAGGTCGGGTGCATGGCTGGAAAGAAAGCGCATAGCGATTGTTCTCGCCTCTTCCTGGCTCGGAAGCGTGCCATCGCGAAGCGCCATATCCATCCGGGTAAAGCCCTTCAGCTTTCCGGACAGGTCAACGACCACGCTGAAGTGCTCACCGCCGAGCCCGGGATTTCTGCCGTCCCTTCGCTCATAACGAATGAGGCGCGCCGGCGATCCGTCGACGGCAATATCGGCATCACGGACACGACCGTAACCTGCGGGGATGGGCAGCGAGGCCAGCATGGTTTCGAAACCTGTTGAGACCCGGCCGTCTGCTCCTCCGGCAAAGGCTGTCGTGATGACCCCGAAGGCGATGAGCGCCAGTGCGGAAACATGAATCAGAGGCCTTTGCATGCGGTTCATTCGACTGCTCCTTCTGAAAACTCGCACGGAAACGGGTACAGGGCTTTTTTAACGAAACGGCACGTTCTGTATCCATTATCTAAACGGCCCGTTTCGTTGTGTCAAGGATGCACATTCAAGAGGATCGCCACGAAGTCGGAATTCAAAGCAGCGGCGCTTATGGCGACCGCCGGATGGAAGTCCGACCCGACGCGCACCAAACGGACAACGGATATAAGAAATCTCCAGCCGGCTGAGCCAGGCGATGCCGGGCGAAACGACTGTCGAGGCCAGGTCGACATCCAGCTTTTCCAGTATCCTGCGGAAGCCCGGCACAACCATAACCGTGCGACCCGTGCCGTTTGCGCCGCTGGCCGAGCCGCCACCACGCTCTCGGCCGGATCGACGATCGCATAGCTGCCTATGCCGGCGTCAAACACCGCTATTGGTTCCGACAGAGATGAAGCTCAGGACAAGCCCGGCGGGACCGTGAAGGTCAGATCTCTTCGCCGAACTTCGAGGCGACGAGTTCATCGAGCGCGGCGATCACCTGGGCCGCCTCGCGCCCCGTGGCCGTGACGCGGATCGAGCAGCCGGGGCTGGCGGCCAGCATCATCAGTCCCATGATCGAGGTGCCACCGACCTTGGTGCCATCCTTCTCGACATGAACGTCTGCTTCGAAGCTGCCCGCCACCTGGACGAATTTGGCGGAAGCACGGGCATGCAGTCCGCGCTGGTTGATGATCCGCATATCGCGGACAACATAGCCGGCGTCGGAGGACATGGTGTTCATTTGCTGGTCAGGAGCTGGCTGGCGACGTTGATGTATTTGCGACCGGCTGTCTGCGCCTCGTCGAGCGCCGTGACCATGTTGTCGCTCTTGCGAACGCTGGAGAGCTTGATCAGCATGGGCAGGTTCATGCCGGCGATGACTTCGATGCGGCCCGCCTCCATCACCGAGATGGCGAGATTGGACGGGGTACCCCCGAACATGTCGGTCAGCAGGATGACGCCGGCGCCGGTGTCGACACGCCGTACCGCTTCGACGATGTCGCTGCGGCGCTGCTCCATATCGTCTTCGGCACCGATCGCAACGGTTTCGAAATTGTCCTGCGGTCCCACGACGTGTTCCACGGCAAGGCGGAACTCATCGGCCAGTCGACCGTGCGTCACGAGCACGAGTCCGATCATTCTTTGGCGGCTCCCGTCATGGCCCCTTCACAGGCGCATCTTATTCTCGCCATCTGTCCAGACGGCGGGAGCGCTATCTTGTCGACGCAAGTCGCGTTGACAAGCCCCAATTTGCGCCAGTGCGAGCCATTTTGACGCATTGCAGCATAAAACTTCCGTTGCGTCATCGAAAAGACGCGATCGACAGCCGCGCCGAAATCGCTGCCACGGCGGCAGTGACGTTGCGGGCCGCGACGTCGAGCGCAGGGATCTCGCAACCGGCGATGGTAACGGTTGCGTCAGCCTGAAACCGCTGCATCTCCGGGGCCGGAACCAGCCGGACACACAGATCGATCAACGCTTCCGGCTGATACGCCACCGGTTGCGGGCCAATGCCGGCAACCTCGGCCAGACCGGCGATGGCGGGTGGTGCGGCACAAAGCAGCCGGCCGTCATGGCTGGAAATCAACAGCTGGTCGTCGGCGATCAGTCGCGAAAACAGGCCCTGTCCGCGAAAATAGCCGACCAGCGCCAGAGCCAGCGTCGATTTTCCAGATCCCGATGCGCCGGTGATGAGGATGCCGCGATCGCCGGTCAGCAGCGCGGTGCCGTGGATGTTCGGCGCAGGCTTTGCCCCGTCTGCGGCCAAGGCGTTCAGCCTTCGGCCGGAAGGGCGACGACGAAGCGGGCGCCCCGGATTTCGCCCGGCTTGGTGCCGGGGATGTTCTCGGCGGTCAGGGTGCCGCCGTGGGCCTCGACGATCTGCCGGCTGATCGACAGGCCAAGGCCCGAATTCTGCCCGAACGCCTCGCCGGCGGGCCGATCCGTGTAGAACCGCTCGAAGATGCGCTCGATGTTCTCGGCGCGGATGCCCGGACCATTGTCGTCCACCGTCAGGATGTTGAACTTGCCCGACCGGGCGAGCGACAGCGTGATCTGGCCGTGACCGTCGGGTACGAACGAACGCGCGTTCTCGATCAGATTGGTGATGACCTGGCCGAGGCGCAGGTCGTGGCCCTGGACATGATAACCCTTGGCGCCCTGCGGCAGCTTGGCGACCTTGAGTTCGATCTCGACCGACTTCTTGTGATGGGAAGCCTCACGTGAAACGCTGACCAGATCGGAAACGAATTGCTTGAAATCGACCCTGGCGGCATCGTCACGCGCCAGTTCGGCGTCGAGGCGCGAGGCATCGGAAATGTCGGTGATGAGGCGATCCAGCCGCCTGACGTCATGCTGGATCACTTCCATCAGCCGGCTGCGCGAGGTCTCGTTCTTCGCCAGCGGCAAGGTCTCCACGGCACTGCGCAGCGACGTCAGCGGGTTCTTCAGCTCATGCGAGACGTCGGCGGCGAAACTTTCGATCGCCTCGATACGGGCATAAAGCGCATTGGTCATGTCGCGCACCGCGATCGACAGGTTGCCGATCTCATCCTGGCGGTCGGAAAAGTCGGGTATCTCCTCGCGGTTCTTGATCGAGCGGCGCACGCGCACCGCGGCAGCCGACAGGCGGCGCAGCGGATTGGCGATGGTGGAAGCAAGCAGCATCGACAGGATCGCCGTCACCAGCGCCGCCACGCCGAAGACACGCAGGATCGCCTTGCGTTCGGTCGCCACGATCTTGTCGATGTCGCCGCCTTCGGTGGACAGCATCAGCACGCCCAGCACCGCTCGGGGGCGCTGGATGGGAACGGCGACCGAGACGATCTGCTCACCCCTCTCGCTAACTCTGACAAAGGTGGACGGTCCACCTGTCAGGGCCTTCATCACCTCCGGGAAGACGGTACCGTTGCCGCCCGGCTGTTCCTTGTAGACCGGCAACGAACGGTTCGAGAAAATGTCGAAGACGAATTTCTGGACGCGCTCTACGAGGTTCGGCTCCTCATCCTCCAGAGGCGGCAAATCATAGCGCAGAACCTGGCCTTTTGAATAAAGATGCCTGGAATCGAGCAGCAGGTTGGCATCGCGGTCATAGATGCGGGCGCGGGTGCGGGTCGGCGAAATCAGCCGCCGCAACAGCGGCGCCACCCGCTCGGGGTTGATCGGAAAATCGAGATTGTCGAGCTGATCCGCTGAAGGGCCAAGGCTTTGGCCGGCCTGCAGCTCAAGCAGCTTTTCCGGATCGATGCGGATGGCATCGGTCTCGACCGTCGCCGAGGAGGCGACCGCACCGGCGATGATCTCGCCCTGTGTCATCAGGCTTTCGACGCGCGCGTCGATGAGGCCGTCGCGGAAGGTGTTGAGATAGAGAATGCCGACGACCAGCACGGCCAGGCCGGCGAGGTTGAGGAAGAGGATGCGCCGGGTGAGACTGGAAAAGATGTGATGGCCGAGGAAACGGCGCATCGGCACCGTTACCCTCGACAAGGCTGCGGGCAGGATACGCGACGACCGTCGCGTGGCCGAAGGCCTGTTCCGCTCTACCTCTGCTGCCATCGGATCCCGGTCAATCTCAGGCTTCGCGGAACCGGTAGCCGACCCCGTAAAGCGTTTCGATCATCTCGAAGTCGTCGTCGACGGCCTTGAACTTCTTGCGCAGCCGCTTGATGTGGCTGTCGATCGTGCGGTCGTCGACATAGACCTGCTCATCATAGGCCGAATCCATCAGCGCATCACGGCTTTTCACAACGCCCGGGCGCTGCGCCAGCGAATGCAGGATGAGGAACTCGGTGACGGTGAGCACGACGGGCTCGCCTTTCCAGGTGCAGGTGTGGCGCTCCTGGTCCATGACCAGCTGGCCACGCTCCAATGAACGCGAAGCCTGCGTCGGCGCCTTGGCTGCTGCCTCGCGGGCGCTGGTACGGCGCAGAACCGCTCGCACGCGCTCCACCAGAAGGCGCTGTGAAAACGGCTTCTTGATGAAATCGTCGGCACCCATCTTCAGGCCGAACAGTTCGTCGATCTCGTCATCCTTGGACGTCAGGAAGATGACGGGCAAGTCGGTCTTCTGGCGCAGACGACGAAGCAATTCCATGCCGTCCATGCGCGGCATCTTGATATCCAGGATCGCAAGATTCGGCGGACGCGCCGCAAGCCCCTCGAGCGCGGATGCGCCATCCGTATAGGTTTCGACCCGGTATCCTTCCGATTCCAAGGCAATCGAAACCGATGTCAGGATGTTGCGGTCGTCATCGACCAGCGCGATTGTCGCCATTTCCAGCGGCTCCCTCATGAGCGGGTGTCCCTTCGTACCGTAGGAAGGGGCTTTTGCAGGACAAATTGGGTACAAAATGTGGCACGCCGCCAGTCGTCCTACATCGGCCAAGCGCTTATGTCCACAATGAGCCCCTTGCCTCCCTATCGCCAGGATTGGACGCCGGGCGCCACCCGATCCTTTGGTCAACGGCTGGGGACAACCCGTATTTTTGCAGCTTTTAAACGATTTAAACATCTTTCAAAATTTTTAAATCGATTAATGATTTGATATCGTTTGCTTTTTCTGATTTTGGCCATTTTCCGAAGCTTGGATCACCCGATCCTGGGGCAACCACCGAAGCGACAATCAACAGGGAGAATATCGATGGCGGAACGCGGCAAGCGTAACCCCGCATGCGGACTCGACGCGATTGGCCTGAAGACGACAGGCACGGTGCGCTACAATTTCGGGGCTGCCGAGCTCTATGAGGAAGCGCTGCGCCGCAACGAGGCGAAGTTGACCGCTCTCGGCGCCCTCGTCGCCGAGACCGGCCAGCACACCGGCCGTTCGCCCAAGGACAAGTTCGTGGTGCGCGATGCCAAGACGGAAGACAGCGTCTGGTGGAACAACAACAAGGCCATCACTCCTGCCCAGTTCGACACGCTGCTTGCCGACTTCCTGGCGCATGCGGCTGACAAGGATCTCTATGTGCAGGATCTCGTCGGCGGCGCCGACACGGAGCTCAGCCTGCCGACCCGCGTCATCACCGAGTTCGCCTGGCACTCGCTGTTCATCCGCAACCTGCTGATCCGTCCCGAGCAGGAAGCGCTGTCCAGTTTCCTGCCGAAGATGACGATCATCGACCTGCCGTCCTTCCGCGCCGACCCGACCCGCCATGGCTCGCGCACCGAGACCATGATCGCGCTCGATCTGACGCGCATGATCGTGCTGATCGGCGGCACCTCCTATGCCGGAGAGATGAAGAAGTCGGTGTTCACCGCCCTCAACTACCTGCTGCCGGAACAGGGCGTCATGCCGATGCACTGCTCGGCCAACGAAGGCCCCGATGGCGATGCCGCCGTGTTCTTCGGGCTGTCCGGCACCGGCAAGACCACGCTTTCGGCCGACCCTTCGCGCACGCTGATCGGCGACGATGAGCATGGCTGGGGACCACATGGCATCTTCAACTTCGAAGGTGGCTGCTACGCCAAGACCATCAAGCTTTCGGCGGAGGCCGAGCCGGAAATCTTCGCAACCACCCGGCGCTTCGGCACCGTGCTGGAGAACGTCATCCTCGACGACCAGCGCGTGCCGGATTTCGACGACGGCCGGCTGACCGAGAACACGCGCTGCGCCTATCCGCTGAATTTCATTCCGAATGCCAGCGCCAGCGGCCGCGCCAATCATCCGAAGAACATCATCATGCTGACCGCCGATGCTTTCGGCGTGATGCCGCCGATCGCAAGGCTGACGCCGGCACAGGCGATGTACCACTTCCTGTCGGGCTACACGGCCAAGGTGGCCGGCACGGAAAAGGGCGTGACCGAGCCCGAAGCGACGTTCTCGACCTGCTTCGGCGCGCCGTTCATGCCGCGGCATCCTTCGGAATACGGCAACCTGCTGCGCGAACTGATCGCCCGTCACGGCGTCGATTGCTGGCTGGTCAACACCGGCTGGACCGGCGGCGCCTACGGCACCGGCCGCCGCATGCCGATCAAGGCGACCCGCGCGCTGCTGACTGCCGCGCTGAACGGTTCGCTCAACCAGGCCGAGTTCCGTACCGATCCGAACTTCGGCTTCGAGGTCCCGGTGGCCGTGGAGGGTGTCGACGGCGCCATCCTCGAGCCGCGCTCGACCTGGGCCGACAAGGCCGGCTATGACCGCCAGGCCGCCAAGCTGGTCGGCATGTTCATCGACAACTTCGGCAAGTTCGAAGATCACGTCGATGCGGCCGTGCGTGGTGCCGCGCCCCGCGTACAGGAAGCAGCGGAGTAAGCTTCCTTCCCAGCTCTGCCTCCAGCGGGCCCGACTCAGGTCGGGCCTTTTCTTTTTGCCGCCGCCGCGCCATCACTGTGTCATGGCAAATGACGAGATCATCACGGTAAGCGCGGAGGCGGTCATCCACCCGGATGACCTCGAGGAGAGCTTCATCCGCTCTTCCGGCCCCGGCGGGCAGAACGTCAACAAGGTTGCCACCGCCGTGCAGTTGCGTTTCAACGCAGCGCTCGCGGCAGGCCTTTCCGAGCGGGTGCGCGACCGTGTCATCCGCTTTGCCGGGCAGCGCGCCACCAAGGACGGCGTCATCGTCATCGAAGCTGGCCGCTTCCGGACCCAGGAGCAGAATCGCGCCGATGCGCGCGCACGACTGACGGCATTGGTGGCCAAGGCAGCTGAACCACCGCCACCTCCGCGCAAGAAGACCAGGCCGAGCAAAGGCGCGGTCGAACGGCGGCTGAAAAGCAAGGCCGGGCGCTCAACGGTCAAGAAGCTGCGCGGCAGGGTGGGCGAAGAATAACGGCCAAGTTCCGCAACGGGACTTCCCATCTGCGCTTTCTGATGCAAGGTTGGTGCTCCCGTTTAACAGGCATGGAGACCTCACCATGGGAATTTTCGATTTCGTCAAAGGCGTCGGCAAGAAGCTCGGCATTGGCGACGATGAGGAAGCCGCACCAGACGCCGGCACGCTGAAAAAGGAACTGGATTCGCACAAGCTCGGCACCGACGGCGTGCAGATCGAGGTCAAGGGCGATACGGCCGTGCTGAAGGGCGAGGTCAAGGACCAGTCGATCTTCGAAAAGGCTGTGATTGCCGTCGGCAACACGCTGGGTGTTTCGAAAGTTCAGGCGGACGAGCTCAAGGTCGGCGCCGATACCGCCACCGCAGCGCCTGCCAAGGCCCCGGTTTTCTATACGGTGAAGAAGGGCGACAATCTGTGGAAGATCGCCGAGGCACAGTATGGCAAGGGCAACGGCGCCAAGAATCCGCTGATCTTCGAAGCCAACAAGCCGATGCTCACCCATCCCGACAAGATCTATCCGGGCCAGGTCCTGCGCATCCCCGAGCTTTCCTGATCCGGCTACCCGAGTCAAAACGACAAGGCGGCGGCTTTCGGGTCGCCGTTTTTCGTTGGCGGGTGCATTGTTGTCCCGCACACCACGCGAATCCGGAAACCAGCCCATGCTCGTCCTGCCCAAAGGCGTCCGCCATATGCCCGGCTATCTCGCGCGCCCGGCCCAGGAAGCCCTGGTCGAGGCTGTAAGAGCCGTCGTGCAGGAAGCACCGCTCTATGTGCCGGCCATGCCGCGCACCGGCAAGGAGATGAGCGTGCGCATGACCAATTGCGGCGCGCTCGGCTGGGTCACGGACAAGGAGCAGGGCTATCGTTACCAGGCGACGCACCCGGCGACGGGAAAGCCATGGCCTGCCATCCCGGAAAGCCTGCTTGCGCTGTGGCGCGAGGTTTCAGGCTATCCGCATGCGCCGGAAGCCTGCCTCGTCAATTTCTACACGGCGGAGGCCAAAATGGGGCTGCACCAG
Source organism: Mesorhizobium sp. NPDC059025 (assembly GCF_042739655.1). Taxonomy (NCBI): domain Bacteria; kingdom Pseudomonadati; phylum Pseudomonadota; class Alphaproteobacteria; order Hyphomicrobiales; family Phyllobacteriaceae; genus Mesorhizobium; species Mesorhizobium sp. NPDC059025. The sequence continues at coordinate 27,533 of NZ_JBHYIM010000015.1, forward strand.
GACCGTGACGAACAGGAATTCGCCGCCCCGGTGGTATCGATCTCGCTCGGCGACGATTGCCTGTTCCGTGTCGGCCAGACGGTGCGCGACGGCAAGACGGTGTCGTTCAGGCTGAAATCCGGCGACGTCGTTGTGCTGGGCGGAGACGGCCGCCTCGCCTTCCACGGCGTCGACCGCATCTATCCGATGACCTCGGCGCTGCTGAAGAATGGCGGGCGGATCAACCTGACTTTGCGGCGCGTGACGAAGCCCTGACCTCACCCTTGAGGGCTAGAGTTTCCGCAGTGCCACTTCCTCGACCAGGTGGTTGGCGCCCTTGCGCAGGATGAGATCGGCGCGAGGACGTGTCGGCAGAATGTTCTCGCGCAGGTTCTTGAGATTGATGTTTGCCCACAAACCCTCGGCGATGGCGCGAGCGGCGGTCTCCGACAGTTGCGAATAGCGATGGAAGAAGGATTCCGGATTGCGGAAGGCGGTCTCACGCAGCCGCATGAAGCGGGCGATGTACCATTCGTGGATGAGCTCTTCGTCGGCGTCGATGTAGATCGAGAAGTCGAAGAAATCCGACAGGAACGGCACGAATTTGCCATCCATCGGCAGCCTGCCGGGCTGCAGCACGTTGATGCCTTCAAAGATCAGTATGTCCGGCCGGTCGATGGTGACATAGGCGCCCGGCAACACGTCATAGGTGAGGTGCGAATAGAGCGGCGCGCGGACGTCGCGTTCGCCGGATTTGATCGATGACAGGAACCGCAGCAGCGCACCGACGTCGTAGCTGTCGGGAAAACCCTTGCGCTCCATCAGCCGGTCGCGGCGCAGCACCTCGTTGGGAAGAAGAAAACCGTCGGTGGTGACCAGGTCGACCTTCGGGCTCGACGGCCAGCGTGCGAGCAGTTCCTTCAGAACGCGCGCGGTGGTCGACTTGCCGACCGCCACGGAACCGGCGATGCCGATGATGTAGGGCGTCTTGACCACGCTCGCCTTGTTGAAGAAGGCTTGGCGCTGGCGAAACAGCATCTGGCTGGATTCGACATGCGCCGACAGCAAGCGCGACATCGACAGATAGATGCGGGTGACTTCTTCCAGATCGACCGGGTCGTTCAGCGAGCGCAGCCTGTCGATCTCGTCCCTGCCGAGCGTCAGCGGCGTGTCGGCGCGGAATTTGGCCCAGTCGTCGGCGGAAAAGAAAAGATAGGGAGAATATTTCTCGGTCGGCGTGAGCTGGTCCATCGAGTTCCCCGCCCTTTCCAGCATCAGCCCCGCCCGTCCCGCGAGGCCTTCTCGGCGATGCCTGAACGCCCGGTCCGGCGTTCGAGTTCCGCCAGAACGTCATCCAGCGGCACACCGGCGATGCCGAGCACCACCAGCAAATGATAGAGGAGATCGGCGCTTTCCGAAACGAGGCCCTGCCGGTCGCCCTTGATGGCGGCGATGACGGCCTCGACGGCTTCTTCGCCAAGTTTCTGCGCGGCCTTGTCCATGCCGCGCGCATAAAGCTTGGCCGTCCACGATTCCGGGTCGCCGGAATGCGCGCGTTCGCGAATGGTCGCCTCGAGATCGGACAGCGAAAAGCCAGTCATAATAGCCGTTTAGGACCCTTTGGGGAGCGAGTCGAGTCGCATCGGCAGACCAGCCGCCGCCATGTGCTGCTTGGCCTCGGCGATCGTGTAGGTACCGAAGTGGAAGATGGAGGCGGCAAGCACGGCGGTGGCATGGCCATCGCGGATACCGGCGACCATATGGTCGAGATTGCCGACGCCGCCCGAAGCGATCACCGGAGCGCGCACTGCGTCCGCGACGGCGCGGGTCAGGGCGATATCGTAACCAGCCTTGGTACCGTCGCGATCCATCGAGGTCAGCAGGATCTCGCCGGCGCCGAGGTCAACGACCTTGCGGGCAAATTCGACGGCATCGATGCCCGTCTTTTCGCGGCCGCCATGCGTGAAGATCTCCCAGCGATCGGCTTCACCTGCCGCCGACACCTTCTTGGCGTCGATGGCAACGACGATGCACTGGTTGCCGAACTTGTCGGCGGCTTCCGCAACGAAGGACGGATTCTTCACTGCCGTCGTGTTGATCGACACCTTGTCGGCGCCGGCCAGCAGGAGCCTGCGGATGTCCGCAACCTGGCGCACGCCGCCACCGACGGTCAGCGGCATGAAACACTGTTCGGCTGTGCGGGCAACGACATCGAAGATGGTTTCGCGATTGTCGGACGAGGCGGTGATGTCGAGGAAGCAGAGCTCATCGGCGCCGGCCGCGTCATAGGCCTTGGCGGCTTCCACCGGGTCGCCCGCGTCGACCAGATCGACGAAGTTGACGCCCTTCACCACGCGACCGTCTTTGACATCCAAACAGGGGATTACGCGTGCCTTCAATGTCAAAGGGGAGCTCCCGGTTCTTCCACCGTGGCCAGCAGCTCGGTGAGCAATTGTCCAACCAGCGGCGGCACTTCGGCCTGGGCGTCGAAGGCCGGGTCATAGGCCGAGATGGTGATGCCTACGACCGGCACATCCTTGGCCATGATGCAGGCTGCACGGCGCAGCTGCACCGGATTCGGGCCGCCTTCCGTCGTGTAGCGGTTGGCCTGCAGTTCCTTCGGATCATGCACGTCGAGGTCGATATGCATGTGGGTGCGCGTCGCCCCGGCTGCCTTGAGCCTGGTTACCGCTCCTACAGCGCCACCGCATTCGGTGCGGATGATCGGCAAGGTTTCGAGAAGCTTCCTTTCATCCGGGTCGAGGTCGCGTGCATTGACCAGGATGCAGCGCGACGAATCGACCGGCTTGAAACCCGGTATCTCCAGCGCCATCGGTTTCCAGCACAGGCCAAGCACCGTCGACAGCGCCATGCCGTCAAGGAAGCCATAGATCGAGGTTTCGGGCGTGTTGAGGTCACCATGCTGGTCGGCCCAGATGATGGAATCGGCATCTTCGCCGGCGACCGACCCGGCAGCCGTCAGGCAATTGCCCGTCAGCACGACGGGAAACCGGCCCTCCTCGCGCACGGCACGCACCTTTTCGGAAACCGCGTTGCAGACCGCGAACCCCGTCGCGATCTCCCGGCCCGGCTCGTCACCGACCTTGCCGATGTCTTCCACGTCGACTTCGTGGCCGGCGAGCGTCAGCGCCTCGACCAGCCCACCGGCAATCAGCGCGTCGGGGCCCTGGCCGCAGCCGCCATGGAAATGGCCACTGTCGTAGGAGGCGAGGATGATCGACAGTTTCACCAGGCAGCCTCCTTCGTCTTGCCCTTCAGGATTGCCAGTGCTTCGGTGGGATCGATGCGGCCATCGTAGAGAGCGCGGCCGGAAATGGCGCCTTCGAGCCTGGCGGCATCGGGCATGGTCATGCGCACGATGTCGGCGATCGAGGCCAGTCCGCCGGAGGCGATGACAGGGATGGAGACGGCTTCGGCAAGGTCGATGGTCGAATCCCAGTTGATGCCGGTCAGCACGCCGTCACGGTCGATGTCGGTGTAGATGATGGCCGCGACACCGGCACCCTCGAACTTCTTCGCAAGCTCGACCACGCCAAGGCTGGAGGCTTCCGCCCAGCCCTCGACCGCCACCTTGCCGCCCTTGGCATCGATGCCGACGGCGATCTTGCCGGGAAATGCCCGGCAGGCTTCCTTGACCAGTTCGGGATCGCGCACGGCGACCGTGCCAAGGATCACGCGGGCAAGCCCGCGATCCAGCCAATCCTCGATCTGCGGCAAGGTGCGGATGCCGCCGCCGAGCTGCACCGGATTCTTGGTTGCCTTCAGGATGGCGCCGACGGCCGCGCTGTTGACGCTCCTGCCCTTGAAGGCACCGTTGAGATCGACGACGTGAAGCCATTCGAAACCCTGCGCCTCGAAGGCGCGCGCCTGGTCGGCAGGATCCTCATTGTAGACGGTGGCCGTATCCATGTCGCCAAGCTTCAGGCGAACGCACTTGCCGTCCTTCAGGTCGATTGCCGGAAAAAGGATCATCTATGCCCCCTCGACGATGGCGACCTTGCCGACCGATCCGGCCAGCCGATGCTTCAGTGCTTCCTGATATTCCGGCGAATTGTAGCAGGCGAGCGCCGTCTCGTAGGATTCGAACTCGATGATCACATGCCGGTTGCCGGTCGGGCCTTCCGGCTCGGTGTGGCGGCCGGCACGCACCAGGAATTTGGCGCCGTATTTGGCGAAGGCCGCGCCGTTGGTTTCGATATAGGTTTTGTAGATGTCGAGGTCTTGGACATCGATCATGGCCATCCAGTAGCCTTTCTTGCTCACGATATCCTCCTCACGGCTTCCAGCGCAGGAAATTGGCGATCAGGGCAAGGCCGAGCGCCTGGCTCTTTTCAGGATGGAACTGCGTGCCGGCAAGGTTGTCGCGCGCGACGGCAGCCGTCACCAGCCCGCCATAGTCGGCCTCGGCGAGCACCTGGTTCGGATCACGCGCATCAAGATGGTAGGAATGGACGAAATAGGCATGAAGACCGTCCGGGCCGGTCGGTATGCCGGCAAACAGCGGATGTTCCCGCTTCACCTCGATCGTGTTCCAGCCGATCTGCGGAATCTTGAGCGTGGTGTCGGCAGGCTTGATCTCCCTGACGTCGCCGCCGATCCAGCCAAAGCCCGGGGTAATCGTCTTTTCCAGCCCGCGCTCCGACATCAGCTGCATGCCGACACAGATGCCCAGGAACGGCCGGCCCCTGGAGATGGCGACGTCCTGCACGGCTTCCCACATGCCGTCCACCGCATGCAGGCCGGCAGCGCAATCCGCATAGGCGCCGACGCCCGGCAGCACGATGCGGTCGGCGCGGCGCACCCGTTCCGCATCCGCCGTCAATTCAATGTCGGCGGCTATGCCTGCCTCGCGCGCTGCGCGCTCGAAGGCCTTGGTGGCCGAGCGCAGATTGCCCGAGCCGTAGTCGATGATGGCAACCAGCATGTCAGTGTCGTCCGGGATGGGAAAGTCCAAGCGCCATGCCGGTCTGCACCGAGCGCGCGGGATTGGCGGCGGGCACGATCGTCGGGCGTGGCTCCGTTGGCTCGACCACGGGCTCGGAGGCTTCGCGCCCGAATGCGTAACGGGTTTCTGCGTCGGCCAGGTTCTCTGCCTCGACCACGCCCCATTCGCTCCAGCCCGCCCGGCGCAGTGCCGCGGCCCGCAATGCCGCCCCTTCGAAGCCGACGATGAGGGAGACAAGCAGGGTCAGCAGTGAACCGGCGACCGCCAGCCCTTCACTTTCGCCGACGAGGGACAGCGCGCCGAGAACGATGAAAGCCAGCACGGCGGCGAACCAGAGGCGATGCCACAGCAGCCAGAGTGGCGGCAGGATGAACGCCAGCCAGGAAAACCCGTCACGGATCAACCGTGTTCCTTCGGGCTTCGTGCCGAGGCCATCGGAAGGCGGCTCCATGACGATAAAGCTGGCCATCTCTACCCCTGCAGCGAACCCTTGGTGGAAGGAACCGCGTCCGGCTGGCGCGGATCGCTTTCGAGCGCGGCGCGCAGGGCGCGCGCGACGGCCTTGAAGCAGGTTTCCGCGATGTGATGGTTGTTGGCGCCATAGTGGTTCGTCACGTGCAGCGTGATACCGGCATGCTGCGACAGTGCCTGGAAGAACTCACGCACCAGCTCGGTGTCGAAAGTGCCGATCTTCGGCGCCGAAAAGGCCACGTTCCAGACCAGGAACGGCCGGCCTGACACATCGACCGCGGCGCGCGTCAGCGTCTCGTCCATGGCGAGATCGATCGAGGCATAACGCATGATGCCGCGCCGCTCGCCGAGCGCCTTGGCCAGTGCCTGGCCGATGACGATACCGGTGTCTTCGACGGTGTGGTGATCGTCGATGTGCAGGTCGCCTTTTGCTTTCACCGTCATGTCGATCAGCGAGTGGCGCGACAGCTGGTCGAGCATATGGTCGAAGAAGCCGACCCCGGTCGACATGTCGGACCTGCCGGTGCCGTCGACGTGAACCGACACGGTGATGTCGGTTTCCTTGGTCTTGCGGCTGATTTCGGCCGAACGGGGTGCCATGACCTCATCCTCGCTACAGGAAAACGAGTGCGTTCTAACAGCATGGTCCGGCGATTGCCAGTTGCCAAAACCGCCAGTCGAAACATATGCCTTCGGAGTCTATTGTGGACACGGGAGTCGGGTTGCGGCAGCTCCATTCCGGGTTTGCAAACGGGATGACGCTGCATACATATGCCGCAACTCAACTCGTAACGCGCCAATCGCCTCGGAAGGGATGGCGCGGAATCGGAGCAACATATGTCAGACGAACGTTCCATGCACTCCACGACCATCGTCACCGTGCGCAAGGGCGGCAAGGTGGTGATCGCCGGTGACGGCCAGGTCAGCCTTGGCCAGACCATCATGAAAGGCAATGCGCGCAAGGTTCGCCGCATCGGCAAGGGCGGCAGCGTCATTGCCGGTTTCGCCGGCGCGACAGCCGATGCCTTCACGCTTCTGGAGCGGCTGGAAGCCAAGCTGGAGCAGTATCCCGACCAGCTGATGCGGGCGAGTGTCGAACTCGCCAAGGACTGGCGCACCGATCGCTACCTGCGCCGGCTGGAGGCCATGATGCTGGTGGCCGACAAGAATGTTTCGCTGGCGCTGACCGGCAATGGCGACGTGCTGGAGCCGGAACAGGGCGTGATGGCGATCGGCTCGGGCGGCAACTATGCGCTGGCCGCCGCGCGTGCGCTGATCGACACCGACAAGGATGCCGAGGAGATCGCCCGCAAGGCCATGCAGATCGCGGCCGACATCTGCGTCTACACCAACCACAATTTCGTTGTCGAAACGCTGGACGCCGCCTGATCGTGAATTCTCCGAAAGCGCCCAGCTACGGCTTTCGTCCACTGACGCATGAGGACATGCCGCTTCTGGCGCGCTGGCTCGTGATGCCGCATGTCGCAGCATGGTGGGGCGACAAGGAAACGGAGATGAAAGGCATCGCCGAGACGATCGACAGCGTCGATACCGAGCCTTTCATCATCGAACTGGACGGCAAGCCGATCGGTTACATCCAGAGCTACGACCCGCATCTCGATGATGGCGAGAACCCGTTCCAGGACCAGCCGACCGGCACGCTCGGCATCGACCAGTTCATCGGCGAACCCGAGCTGGTCGGCAAGGGCCACGGCACCCGGCTGATTACGGAATTCGTCGAGATGCTGTTCGAGGAAGGCGCGCCGCGGGTCATCCTCGATCCGGATCCGGCGAACAAAGCCGCTGTCAGAACCTATGAAAAGGTCGGTTTCCGCCCGGTCCGTCGTTTCCGGACGGAGAATGGCGGGGACGCGCTGCTGATGGCGATCGACAATCCAGAAGAAGCGGACGACGAATGACCGCTGCGGGCGCCGGCGATCCGCCGCGGCACCAGCGGCCGGCCTGGCTGGCCGGCATTGCCATTGCCGCCGCACTTGTCGTCATCCAGGCGCTGGTTCTCCACTTTCAGGGCCATCCGGCCATCTGCACCTGCGGCACCGTCAAGCTGTGGCATGGCATCGTACAGAGCTCGGAGAATTCCCAGCACATTACGGACTGGTATACCCCCTCGCACATCATCCATGGCTTCCTGTTCTATGCGCTGGCGAAACTCCTGTTCCCGCGCTCGTCAATCTGGGTCCGGCTTGCCTTTGCGCTGGTGATCGAGGGCGGCTGGGAGATCCTGGAAAACAGCCCGATCATCATCGATCGCTACCGCGCCGGCACGATCTCGCTCGACTATTTCGGCGATTCCATCATCAATTCGGTCTCGGACACGCTGGCCATGGTGGCAGGCTTCGCCGCCGCCCGCTATCTTCCCGTCTGGCTGGTCGTGACCATCGCCATTCTGTTCGAGCTCGGTACTGGCTACATGGTCCGCGACAATCTCACGCTCAACGTGCTGATGCTGGTCTATCCGCTGGAAGCGGTCAAAGCCTGGCAGGGGGCCGCATGATGACAGGGTATCTGTTGTGATCAGCCAGGAAACGCTCGACAGCGCCGTCACCCAGGGCGTCATCACCACGCAGCAGCGCGACCGGCTTTATGCGCTGGAACGCAGCGGCTCCTTCACCACGGAAGACGCTTCGGAATCGGCCGAGGAAAACCTGCGGCTGATCGGCGGCGGCAACGATCTGTTCGTGACCGTCGGCACGGTCCTGCTGACGGTCGGCTTCTATTTCGTGCTCAACACGCTGCTTCCCGGCCAGCGATTGTGGATAGCGGCGCTGGTGGCGGTGTTTTCCTGGGGGCTCGCCGAAGTCGTGACGCGCCAGCACCGCATGAAACTGTCCTCGACGGTGCTCAGCCTGTTTTTCGTCATCTCCTTCACCGTCGCGCTCGGGCTTGAGATCTTCGCGCGCTATCCGATCCAGAAACCGGAATCGATCTGGCAATTGCTGGCGCTTCGCCAGCAGGTCTCGGGCGCCGGCTATCTGTTCCTCGGCGGCGTCATGGCGGCGGTCGCGCTCTATTTCTGGCGCTTCAGGGTGCCGATCCTGGCCGGTATTTTCGCGATCGCGGCGACACTGCTTGCCTTCCTGCAGACCGCGCTCCTGCTTTATGATGGGGTGACCACCGGAGCGGTCGCCCCGCCGCGACTGGAAGACATGCCGGAGCTGATGCGGGCGGCGCTCTACATGCCGCTGATCTGCGGCCTGATCGTCTTCGGCACGGCCGTCGCGCTCGATGTGTACGACCGCGAGCGCCGCAAGATCTGGTCCGACTGCGCGTTCTGGCTGCATGTCGTGTCGGCGCCGATGCTGGTGCACCCTCTCTTCATCATGGCCACCGGCCAGGATGTCGTGATGGGCCGCATCGAACCCGACGCCAACGCCACGATCATGCTGGCGATCCTGATCATCGCCTTCGTCTATGTGGCGCTCGCGATCGATCGCCGATCGCTGCTGGTGCCGACGCTTGCCTATTTCGGATCGCTGGGCATCTACTATCTGGTCAATTCGACCGCCAACAGCACCGGCATTCCGCCCTTCGCCCTGATCCTGCTGGTGGTCGGCGCCCTGATCATAACCTTCGGCGCCGGATGGCAGCATATCAGGCGCTTGATCGTACGCCCGACGCTCCCCACATCCGTGCTCAACAAACTCCCTCCCATCAAACAAGCGTAGACGTGTAATTTCATGAGCAATTTCTCCCCCCGCGAAATCGTTTCCGAACTCGACCGTTTCATCATCGGCCAGAAGGATGCCAAGCGCGCCGTCGCGATCGCGCTGCGCAACCGCTGGCGCCGCCAGCAGCTGGAAGGCCAGATGCGCGAAGAGGTGATGCCGAAGAACATCCTGATGATCGGGCCGACCGGCGTCGGCAAGACCGAGATCTCGCGCCGCCTGGCCAAGCTGGCGGGCGCGCCCTTCGTCAAGGTCGAAGCGACCAAGTTCACCGAAGTCGGCTATGTCGGCCGCGACGTCGAGCAGATCGTGCGCGACCTGGTCGAGGTCGGCATCGGCCTGGTGCGTGAAAAGATGCGCGAGGACGTCAAGGCGCGTGCGCATGTCAACGCCGAGGAGCGGGTGCTCGAAGCCCTGGTCGGCAAGACGGCTTCGCCGGCGACCCGCGAGAGCTTCAAGAAGAAGCTGCGCGACGGCGAGCTGGACGACAAGGAGATCGAGATCGAGGTGACCGATACCGGCAATGGCGGCATGCCCGGCTTCGAGATCCCCGGCATGCCGGCAGGCGTCGGCGTGCTGAACATCAACGACATGCTGTCGAAGGCCATGGGCGGCAAGCGCACCAAGATGCGCAAGACCACGGTCAAGGAAAGCTATGACCTTTTGATCCAGGACGAGTCGGACAAGTTGCTCGACCAGGACGAAGTGGTGCGTCGCGCCCTGGAGGCGGCCGAGAATGACGGCATCGTCTTCCTCGACGAGATCGACAAGATCGCGGCGCGCTCGGACGTTTCGGGCGGACCTTCGCGCGAAGGCGTGCAGCGTGACCTGCTGCCGCTGGTCGAAGGCACGACGGTGGCGACCAAATACGGACCGGTCAAGACCGACCATATCCTGTTCATCGCCTCGGGCGCCTTCCATGTCTCCAAGCCGTCGGACCTTTTGCCGGAACTGCAGGGCCGCCTGCCGATCCGTGTTGAACTCAGGGCGCTGGAAAAGGAAGACTTCGTGCGCATCCTGACCGAGACCGAGGCCAGCCTGATCAAGCAGTATATCGCGCTGATGAAGACCGAAGGCGTCGAGCTGGACTTCACCGACGATGCCATCGATTCGCTGGCCGGTATTGCCGTCGATCTCAACGCAACCGTCGAGAACATCGGCGCGCGCCGGCTGCAGACGGTGATGGAACGCGTGCTGGACGAGATCTCCTACGACGCGCCGGACCGCAACGGCAGCAAGGTGACGATCGACGCCGACTATGTGAAGAAGCATGTCGGCGACCTGTCGAAGAACACCGACCTGTCGCGCTTCATCCTGTAATTTGTAGCAAGGGGTCGCCTGGTAGCGTCATGCGTCAGAACTCAAGATGACGACTGCCGGGCGGCCTGTTGCCACCGTCGTGAACTGTGCCGCCGCGTCGGACGGCGGTTCGCTTTGGCTCCAGCTCTCGATCGATGGACAGATCAAGGATTACGGCCTCGACCGATCGCTCGCGTCGCGCGGCACCGCTCGGTATGGAAGCGTGAGTGGAGAGCGTGGCCCTCTTTCGAAAGAGGAAATCTCGGAGCTGGTGCTTATGCTTGATGTGCCGCAGCAGGGCATGTGCGCCGGGCTCGTCGAGGAGTTCGTGCGGTTCCTGAAGACGTCGGGCCTCAGCTAGACTTCGCCAAGACGTCCGTCGAAAATACCGGCCAGCGTCCTGTCCCGGTGTGGCCAAATGGAAGCAGGCCCGGGCCTTTCGCCACAATCCCGCACGAAGGGCTCGACTCGCCTGCCCGCTTTTCCTAGAGCAAATCCAGCGTGAGGCCTTTTGCGGCGTCGCGGGTTCCCGGATTGCACGATTTCGAGCGGTCGCTGATGAAGAAACTGGTCACTTTCCTTCTCGCTTCGGTGCTGACCATGGCGCCGCTGGCTGCGGTGCATGCGACCACGCTGGTACCGCCCGGCAACCGCAATGTCGAACAGCCGCCAATCCCCGGCTCCTCCAGCAAGCGCACCAAGGCGACCAATACGTCTTTCGACGCCAAATACCGCAAGGTCTATGCTTTGCTGCAGAATGACGCCGAGCTGCGCGGCAAGATCAAGAAGGCCGCGGCTGCCTACGGTGTCGATCCCATCCACATCGTCGGAGCGCTGGTCGGCGAGCATACCTACAATGTCGGCGCGTATGACCGCCTGCAGACGTACTATGTCAAGGCGATGTCCTATCTCTCCTCGAAGCTGACCTTTGCCTACAAGGGCGAAGACGTCTCCGAATTCATCCGTCGGCCGGAATTCCAAAAATGCGCCAATGAGACCGGCAGCAACGACATCTGGGAATGCCGCGAGCAGGTGTGGAACCGCTCCTTCAGGGGCAAGACCGTTGGCGGCACGAGCTTCCCCAACGACCGCTTCGGTGCGACCTTCTTCCAGCCCTATTATGCCGGCCAGACCTTTGGCCTCGGCCAGCTCAACCCGCTGACGGCGCTGCAGATGAGCGACATGGTCAACAAGGTGTCGGGCCTGCCCAGGCTCGACGTCGACGACCCGAACGAGATCTACAAGACGATCATGGACCCGGACATGACGCTGCCCTACGTCGCCGCGATCGTGAAGACCTCCATCCAGGCCTATCGCAACATCGCCGGCTTCGACATCTCGCAGAACCCGGGCCTTACCGCCACGCTCTACAATGTCGGCAACCCGGAAGCGCGTGCCTCCCAGCTGAAGGCCGAAAACGACCGCCGCCGCGCTGCCGGCGAGCCGGAAAAGCTGCCTGAGGAGAACTACTACGGCTGGCTGGTCAACGACAAACTGGCCGAACTGAAGGCGCTGTTCTAGTTTTCGACCCGTCGCCCCGGCCGTTTCGGCGTTGAGACTTCGCTGAACGTTCGAGAGCGCATTTGTCATGCGCATGGAGCTTGACGGCTCTCCGGAATATGGAATAAACATTTCATACAGAATATTTCTGGTTCTTTCGTTCTAAAATCCGGACGAAGGCTCCTGCTCTCCAGCCCTTATCGATGAGGTTGTCATGACAGTGCGTTTTGGTCTCCTCGGTGCCGGACGTATCGGCAAGGTGCACGCCCGGGCGGTCGGCTCGAACCCGCAGGCCAAGCTGGTCGCCGTTGCCGACGCCTTCGAGAAAGCGGCCAAGGAACTGGCGACAGGCTACGGCGCGGAAGTCCGCTCCATCGAGGCGATCGAGAAGGCTTCGGACATCGACGCCGTCATCATCTGCACGCCGACCGATACCCATGCCGATCTGATCGAGCGCTTCGCCAGGGCCGGCAAGGCGATCTTCTGTGAGAAGCCGATCGACCTCGACGTCAAGCGCGTCGAGAAATGCCTGGCCGTGGTCGACAAGACCAAGGCGGCACTGATGGTCGGCTTCAACCGCCGCTTCGACCCGCATTTTGCCGCCGTGCGCAAGGCGATCGACGATGGTGTCATCGGCAAGGTCGAGCAGGTGGTGATCACCTCGCGCGACCCCGGTGCACCGCCGGTCGACTACATCAAGCGGTCGGGCGGCATCTTCCGCGACATGACCATCCATGATTTCGACATGGCGCGTTTCCTGCTCGGAGAAGAACCGGTTGCGGTGTCGGCCCACGCTTCCGTGCTGGTCGACAAGAAGATCGGCGAGGCCGGCGACTTCGATTCCGTCAGCGTCATCCTTGCAACCGCGTCGGGCAAACAGGCGGTCATCTCCAACTCGCGCCGCGCCACCTACGGCTACGACCAGCGCATCGAAGTGCACGGCTCCAAGGGCATGGTGGCGGCCGAGAACCAGCGCCCCGTCTCCATCGAAGTGGCGAGCGAGAAGGGTTACACCCGGCCGCCGCTGCATGACTTCTTCATGACCCGCTACATCGATGCCTATGCCAATGAGATCGCTACCTTCATCGAGGCGACGACCACCGGCAAGAAAGCCTCGCCCAGCGGCATCGATGGCCTGATCGCGCTGAAGATCGCCGATGCGGCGCTCAAATCCGCCGTCACCGGCAAGGCGGTCGCGATCAAGGCGAGCTGAACAATGTCGGCGCAGCTAGACTTCGCGCTGAACCATATGGCGACACCCCGGCTGAACTGTCGGAAATTCCTCGACCTCGCCGCGTCACTTGGCTGCATCGGCGTCGAGCTCCGCAATGACCTGGCCGACAAAAGGCTCACCGATGCCGCGTTCTTCGATGGTGAAGCACCGGAAGCGATCGGCGCCTATGCCCGATCGAACGGCGTCCGTTTGCTCGGACTGTCCGAAGTCTATGGTTTCAATGCCTGGTCGGATGCAATGCGCGCCAGGGTTCAGCTGCTGATCGACCAGGCGGGACGGGCAGGCGCGGAATCGATCAGCCTGATCCCCCGCAACGATGCTCCCCAATATGGCGAAGGCGAACGCGAAGAGGCGTTGCGCCGTTCGCTCGGCGAAATCCTGCCCATGCTGGACAAGGCCGGTCTCATAGCGCTGATCGAGCCGCTGGGCTTCACCTCGTCATCATTGCGCCTCAAGGCGGACGCCGTCGCGGCTATCGAAGCGGTCGGCGGCAAGGCGCGTTATCGATTGGTGCACGACACCTTCCACCACCACCTGGCAGGCGAGAAGGAATTCTTCCCCGAATATACCGGCATCGTCCACATCTCGGGCGTGGTCGATCCGGCGCTGACGGCGGAAGAGATACGGGACGGGCATCGCATCCTCGTCGACGGCCGTGACCGGCTCGGAAATATCGAGCAGATCCGCGACCTGCTTTCCCTTGGCTATGGCGGACCGTTCTCCTTCGAACCGTTTTCGCCGGATATCCACGCGCTGGACAATCCCGCCGTGGCGCTGCGCAACAGCATGGACTTCATCCGCGCCGGTCTTGCCTGAAAGGCGGCTTGACCGGCGTGTTGAAGCAGGCGGGGGTCGAACAGATCGGAACCGGGAGGCCTGAATGACCACACTCGATACACGCAACAGCGCGACGCGCGCGCTGATCACCGGCGGCGCACAAGGGGTCGGGCTGGCCGTGGCACGGCAGCTCGTCGACGAAGGCTGCAAGGCGCTGGTCCTGCTCGGACGTTCCGAGGCAAAAGGCCGGATCGCCGTCGCCGAACTGGAAAAGAAGGGTGCCGAAGCGATCTTCGTCAGCGCGGACCTCGCCGACCCGGCCGCCTGCCTCGCTGCCGTTGAAACAGGCTTGAAGCGGTTCGGCAGCCTGAATGCCCTGGTCAATGCGGCAGCTTCGGCCGCGCGCGGCTCGCTGGTCGAGACCACACCCGACATATTCGACGAGATGTTCGCCATCAATGTACGCGGGCCGTTCTTCCTGATGCAGGGCCTGGTCAAGCATCTGCTTGCGAGCGGTCAGGCAGGCTCCATCGTCAACGTGCTCTCGGTGAATGTGCATGGCGGCCAGTCCTTCCTGTCGTCCTATTCGGCTAGCAAGGGCGCGCTGGCGACACTGACGAAGAATGTCGCCAACGCCTATCGCCGCAACCGCATCCGCTGCAACGCCGTGCTGCCTGGCTGGATGGACACGCCGGGCGAGGCTGACACGCAGGCGAAATTCCATGGTGCGGGAGCCGACTGGCTGGCCAGGGCCGAGGCTGGCGCGCCGATGGGGCAGCTGGTGAAGACGCATGAGATGGCGGGCCTCATCACCTACATGCTGTCGCCCCAATCCGGCGTGATGACCGGCGCGCTGGTGGATTACGACCAGAACGTGCCGGGCATCATCGGCGAATAGGCGGGCCGGCAACGGACCGCGCGACGACGACGCGTTCCGGTCGGCTGGGACAAGGGGCGTGACAAACACCGCGGCTTCCGCTACAAGGCACGCCATGATCCACCTGACCGCCTCGTTTTGGTACTTTAGCTACGGTAGCTCGCTGGCGGCGGGAGGATTGCGCTCGATCTGAAGATTGCAGCATAAAGATCCGAACAGCCGCCAGACCTGGCGGCTTTTTTGTTTCAGCCGGCAGGTCTCCCAACCAGGAGCAGAAAGCCGTGTTGACCACCACTGACGACCTTCGGGTCAAGGAACTCAAGGAACTGAGCACACCTGACCAGGTGATGCAGGAGATACCGCGCACGCTGACGGCGACCCGAACGGTCACCGCCTCGCGCAATGCGATCCATGCCATGTTGACCGGCACCGACGACCGGCTGCTGGTCGTGGTGGGTCCCTGTTCGATCCACGACCCGGCCGCGGCCATAGACTATGCCAACCGTCTGGCGGCGTTGCGCGAAAGTCTGTCCGACCGGCTCGAGATCGTCATGCGGGTCTATTTTGAAAAGCCACGCACCACGGTCGGCTGGAAAGGCCTGATCAACGATCCCGATCTCGACGGCAGCTTCAACATCGACAAGGGGCTGAGACTGGCGCGCAACGTGCTGGCGGCGGTCAACAATCTCGGCCTGCCGGCAGCGACCGAATTCCTCGACATGACGACGCCGCAATACATCGCCGACCTCGTCGCCTGGGGTGCGATCGGTGCGCGCACGACCGAAAGCCAGATCCATCGCGAACTGGCATCGGGCCTGTCCTGTCCGGTCGGCTTCAAGAATGGCACCGACGGCAATGTCCGCATCGCCGCCGACGCGGTGAAGTCAGCTGCGCACCCGCATCATTTCATGGCGGTGACCAAGGGCGGACGCAGTGCGATCGCGGCCACCACCGGCAACGAGGATTGCCATGTCATCCTGCGCGGCGGGCTTGCGCCGAACTATGACGCGGCAAGCGTCGAGGCGGCCAGTGCGGAACTCACCCGCGTCGGCCTCGCCCCGCGGCTGATGATCGATGTCAGCCATGCCAACAGCAGCAAGAAGCCGGAGAACCAGCCGAAGGTCGCGGCCGACGTGGCGGCACAGGTCGCAGCAGGCGACGAGCGCATCATCGGTCTGATGATCGAGAGCAATCTCGTCGCCGGCCGGCAGGATGTCGTGCCCGGCAAGCCGCTGGTCTACGGGCAGAGCATCACCGACGGCTGCATCGACTGGGCAACGACCGAGACGGTGCTGCGCGGGCTTGCCGATGCGGTCGAACATCGCCGCGCCGCACGCCATGCGCTGATCGCCAAGCGGCCCGGCGCGGCGTGAACAGTTGCCTGGCGTCGGAAGCGTCTCGTCGCCAGGCAATCTCAGCGCACGTCGACCCAGCGCTTTTCCTCGAACGAGCGTGCCATGGCATGCACGGTACGCTCGATCTCCAGCCCTTCGTCAAACTCGATGAGGTTTGCCTCTTCGCCCCGGATGCGGCGGATCAGTTCCCGGCACTCGATCGTCTTGAGGTCGTTGAAGCCCAGCCCATGACCCGGCGCCGGGATGAAACGGTCATAAGGCTTGTGGACGGGTGCTGCCAATATGGTGCGGTAGCCCTGCTCGGTGGCACGATCCGAGGTGACATAGAGCTGGAATTCGTTGAACCGTTCCTGGTCGAACAGGATCGAGCCCTTCGAACCGAATATCTGCACGGCAATGCGGCCCTTGCGTCCCCAGGCGGAACGATTGACGAGCAGCGTACCCGAGACGCCATTGTCGAGATGGATGAGGCTGCTGGCGATATCATAGGTCTCGACGGCGCGGCGGCCCCCACCGGCCAGAGCACGGTCGGCATAAGGCCTGGCCATGTCGCACATCACGCTGGCGACACGGCCGAACAGCGCCTTCACCAGCGACAGCGGATGCACGGCGAAGTCATCGAGCGCGCCATAACCGGAAGCAGCCTCATGCTTCCAGTTGAACAGCGCCTCGGGGGCAGCCATGAAGTCTTCGTCCATCTCGATGCGCAGATGGCTGATATCGCCGATGACGCCTTCGTCAAGCAGTGCGCGGATGTGCCGGACCGTCGGGCCCTGGATATAGTTGTAGCCGAGCGCGGCAACCCTGCCGGAACGGCGCGCCGCCGCCAGCATCGCTTCGGCATCGGCGAACGATGGCGCCATCGGCTTCTCGCACCAGACATGCTTGCCTGCCTCGAGGGTGGCAATGGCCATCTGAGGATGGAACTGGTTCGGCGTGGTGACCGAGACGACATCGACGGCCGGATCCTCGATCAGGCGGCGCCAGTCACTGGAGGCCTTGTCGAAGCCGAATTCGTCGGCACGCTGTCGCGCCAGTTCCGTACTGGCCTCGGCGAGATGGACAAGCCGCACCGGTTCGACATCGCCAAAGACGGTACGCACAGACGTCCAGGCCAGCGCATGACACTTGCCCATGAAGCCGGTTCCGATCAAGCCAACGCCGATCATGTGCACTCTCCCTGACTGTGTGACGATACTCTTTTGAACTCTTTAGTCCATTTCTGTATTTGATGGAATATATGATCCATTTTGGATGGCATCTTTTCCGCGAACCGCTATGCTCTTGCGATTGGAGACAGAACAGGGGATTCTTGAACCCATGAACCCTCGCCTGCCGCAAGACTATGAATCACTCCGCAACCTCGTTCTGGAAAAGCGTTCCGCGCTGCCGAAGCGCATCGCGCAGATCGCGGCCTATGCACTCGACAATCCCGACGAAATCGCTTTTGGCACGGCCGCCAGCATCGCCGCTTCCGCCGGCGTGCAGCCTTCCACCCTTATCCGTTTCGCGCAGTTTCTCGGTTTCGACGGTTTCACCAGCCTGCAATCGGTGTTCCGCGAAAGGCTGCGCGAACGCACCGTCTCCTATGAAGACCGGCTGAAGGCACTGCGCGGCGGCGGTGTCACCCAGAACCGCACCATCCTCGACGGCTTCGTGGAGTCCGCGACACGATCGCTCGAAGCCGTATCGCGCGCGCTCGACGACGGCCTGCTCGACCGCGCCGTGGAAGTACTGGCCAGGGCCGAGACCATCTATCTGGTTGCGCGCCGTCGCTCCTACCCGATCACCTCCTACATGGCTTATGCGCTGGGCAAGCTGAAAATCCGCTACACGCTGGTCGAATCCGCCGCCGGCCTCGATCCGGAGATCATGTCGTTCGCCACGCCGAAAGATGCCGTGGTGGCCATCAGCTTTTCGCCCTACGCCTCCCAGACCGTGGACTATGCCCGCGTGCTCTCCGACCAGGGCGTGCCGGTGGTGGCCATCACCGACAGTGCCTTTTCCCCGCTCGCCCAGTCGGCCAAGGTCTGGTTCGAGGTGGCGGAGGCCGATTGCGCCGGCTTCCGTTCCCTGTCAGCCACCATGGCGCTGGCAATGACGCTGGCCGTGGCAACGGCCGAGCGGCGCAATGGAACGTGAATTCCAAAAATAGCCCAATCATTCCATATTGACTGTGGAATGGAATTAATATTTCATAGCCTGGAGTACCGACGGCGTCCTGGGACGCCAGAAAAACCTGTCGTTTCAGGGAGGAAAGCATGGCGAGCCTTCGCAGCGCCGACAAGGCGCTCGACGTCATCACCATCGGCCGCGCCTCGGTGGATCTCTACGGCCAGCAGATCGGCTCCCGGCTGGAAGACATCACCTCCTTCGCGAAGTCGGTCGGCGGCTGCCCGGCCAACATCGCTGTCGGGACCGCGCGACTTGGCCTGAAGTCGGCACTGCTGACACGCGTCGGCGACGAGCAGATGGGTCGTTTCATCCGCGAACAGCTGCGGCGCGAGAAGGTCAATGTCGATGGCCTGCGCACCGACCCCGAACGATTGACGGCTTTGGTACTGCTCTCGGTCGAGGACGAGGGTGTCTCGCCGATGATCTTCTACCGCTCCGACTGCGCCGACATGGCACTGTCCGAAGACGACGTCGACGAGGCTTTCGTCGCGTCGGCGCGTGCGATCACGGTCACGGGTACACATTTTTCCCGCCCCAACAGTGACGCCGCCCAGCGCAAGGCAATCCGCATCGCCAAGGCAAATGGCGGCAAGGTGGTGTTCGACATCGACTATCGCCCGAACCTGTGGGGCCTGGCAGGCCATGCCGAAGGGTTCGGCCGCTACATCAAGTCCGACCGTGTCTCGGCACAATTGAAGACCGTATTGCCGGATTGCGACCTGATCGTCGGCACGGAAGAAGAAGTGCTGATCGCATCGGGCGAAGGCGACCTGCTGGCGGCGCTGAAGACCATCCGTTCGCTGTCTGCCGCCACCATCGTGCTGAAGCGCGGCGCCAAGGGCTGCATCGTCTATGACGGGCGGATCAGCGATGACCTCGAAGACGGCATCGTCGGCGACGGCTTCGCCATCGAAATCTACAACGTGCTGGGTGCCGGCGATGCCTTCATGTCCGGCTTCCTGCGCGGCTGGCTCGGCGGGGAGGATCTGGCGACGGCCGCCACCTGGGCCAATGCCTGCGGGGCGTTTGCGGTGTCGCGCCTGCTCTGCGCACCGGAATATCCGACGTTCACGGAACTGCAGTTCTTCCTGGGGAACGGCTCGAAACACCTGGCGTTGCGCAAGGACGAGGCGATCAACCATGTACATTGGGCGACCACCCGCCGGCGCGACATCCCGCTGCTGATGGCACTGGCCTGCGACCATCGTGTGCAACTGGAAGATATCGCGAGCAAAGCCGGCGCGGATGTCTCCCGCATCAACGCATTCAAGGTGCTTGCGGTGAAGGCTGCCGCGAAAGTTGCAGCCGGGCGCGACGGCTACGGCATGCTGATCGACGAGAAGCATGGCCGGGAAGCGATGTTCGAATTCGCCCGTCATCCCTTCGCCTGGCTCGGCCGCCCGGTCGAACTGCCGGGCTCGCGACCCCTGCGTTTCGAATTCAGCCAGGATATCGGATCGCAGCTGGTCGACTGGCCCGTCGATCCCTGCATCAAGTGCCTGTGCTTTTATCACCCAGACGATCCGGAGGCCCTGAAACGGGAGCAGCAGGAGAAACTGCGCGCTCTGTTCGAGGCCGCACGCAAGGTCGGCCGCGAACTGCTGGTCGAGATCATCGCCGGCAAGCATGGCAAGGTTGACGACGACACCATTCCGCGTGCCCTTGAAGAGCTCTACGCGCTCGGCATCAAGCCCGACTGGTGGAAGCTGGAGCCACAGGCTTCGGCCGGCGCCTGGGCGAAAGTGGAGGAGACGATCGTGCGCAATGATCCGCTCTGCCGCGGTGTCGTCCTGCTGGGCCTCGAGGCGCCGCTCGACGAACTTGAGGCGGCTTTCGCCGCTACCGCGAACGCGCCGATCGTCAAGGGTTTTGCAGTTGGCCGCACCATCTTTGTGCACGCAGCCGAACAATGGCTTGCCGGCAAAATGAACGACGAGCAGGCCGTCGAGGATATGGCGCGGCGCTTCGAGGAATTGACCAGGGCCTGGCTTGCCGCACGAGACCGCAAGGCGGCATAAGACCGGTCGGAGGAGACGCATGATGACCAAGACCGTTCGCCTGACCATGGCGCAGGCGCTCACCCGCTTCCTCGCCGCCCAGATGACCGTGATCGACGGCGAAAAGCTGCCGATCTTCGGTGGCGTCTGGGCGATTTTCGGCCATGGCAATGTCGCCGGCATCGGCGAGGCGCTCTATCAGCTGCGGGACGAATTGCCGACCTTCCGCGCCCACAACGAGCAGGCCATGACGCATGCGGCGATCGGCTACGCCAAGGCGCATTTCCGCCGCCGTTTCATGGCCGCCACCACCTCGATCGGTCCAGGCGCGGTCAACATGGTCACGGCCGCAGCGCTTGCCCACGTCAACCGGCTTCCGGTGCTGCTTCTGCCAGGCGACGTCTTCGCCAACCGCCTTCCCGACCCGGTGCTGCAGCAGGCCGAGGATTTCTCGGATGGCACGGTTTCCGTCAACGACTGTTTCCGCCCGGTCTCCCGCTACTTCGACCGCATCACCCGGCCGGAACAGATCATTCCCGCACTGGCCCGCACCATGCAGGTCCTGACCGATCCCGCCGAATGCGGCCCGGTGACGCTTTCGCTGTGCCAGGACGTCCAGGCGGAAGCCTATGACTATCCCGAGCGCTTCTTCGAGGAGCGCATCTGGCAGGTGCGCCGGCCTCGCCCCGACCGCACCGAACTGAATGACGCCGTCGCGGCATTGAAGGCCGCCAGGAAGCCGCTGGTGATCGCCGGCGGGGGCGTGCTCTATTCCGGTGCGTCCGCCGAGCTGGCACGTTTCGTCGAAGCGGCCGGCATTCCGGTCTGCGAGACGCAGGGCGGCAAATCCTCCCTGGCCGACAACCACC
Source organism: Mesorhizobium sp. NPDC059025 (assembly GCF_042739655.1). NCBI lineage: Bacteria > Pseudomonadati > Pseudomonadota > Alphaproteobacteria > Hyphomicrobiales > Phyllobacteriaceae > Mesorhizobium > Mesorhizobium sp. NPDC059025. The sequence goes on from NZ_JBHYIM010000015.1 coordinate 48,718, forward strand.
CGCTCAACATGGCGGCTGTCGGCGTCACCGGCACCACGGCCGCCAATCGGCTGGCCGAAGAGGCGGACGTCGTCGTCGCGGTCGGCACCCGGCTGCAGGATTTCACCACCGGCTCCTGGGCGCTGTTCCAGAATTCCGCCAAGACCATCATCGGCCTCAACGCACAGCCCTTCGACGCCGGCAAACATCGCGCCTTGCCGCTGGTGGCGGATGCCGCGGAAGGACTGGCGGAGCTGGCGGCCGGCCTGAAGGGTTGGAAAGCCCCGGCGAGCTGGACGGAGAACGCCACCAAGGGCAAGAACGAGTGGCAGGCCGCCGCCGCCAGGGTCACGGCTCCAACCAATGCGGCCTATCCTTCCGACGCGCAGGTGATCGGCGCGGTCCAGCGCGCGATGGGCTCCGGCGTCACCGTGCTGCATGCCGCCGGCGGGCTGCCGGGCGAACTGCACAAGCTGTGGCAGGCCGGCGCGCCCGGTTCGTATCATGCCGAATACGGCTTCTCGACCATGGGCTACGAGATCGCCGGCGCGCTCGGCGCCAAGATGGCAAGGCCGGACCAGGAAGTGATCGTCATGCTCGGCGACGGCTCCTACCTCATGCTGAATTCCGAGATCGCCACCTCGGTGATGCTCGGCCTGAAGCTGACCATCGTCCTGCTCGACAATCGCGGCTATGGCTGCATCAACCGGCTGCAGATGGCGACCGGCGGCGCCAACTTCAACAACCTGCTCAAGGACGCGCGCCACGAGACGCTGCCCGACATCGACTTCGCTGCCCATGCCGCCAGCCTCGGCGCGATCGCGCAGAAGGTCTCCTCGATCGCCGACCTGGAAAGCGCCCTGGCGACAGCGAAGAGCAACAGCCGCACGACGGTTATCGTCATCGACACCGACCCCCTGGTCTCGACCGAGGCCGGCGGGCACTGGTGGGACGTTGCGGTGCCGGAAGTCAGCGCCCGCAAGGAAGTCAACGCCGCCCGCAAAGGCTATGAGGAAAAGCGCAGGCTGCAACGCGTCGGCGACTGAGCTCGCCACCCAATCATCGAGACCGGAGTTCTGAATTGAAAGCCAAACTGGGCATGTCCCCCATCGCATGGTGGAACGACGACCTCGTGGAACTGAGCGATGACGTCTCGCTCGAGGAATGCCTGAGGCAATCGCGTTCGGCCGGTTTTACCGGCATGGAGCAGGGTCGCCGTTTCCCGGGCACACCGGAAGAGATGCTGCCGATCCTGAGAAAGGCCGACGTCACGCTCTGCGGCGGCTGGTTTTCCGGCACGCTGGTCAACGAGGAGCTCGCAGTCAACAAGGACCGCATCGCCCCGATGATCGAGCTGTTCAAGGCGGTCGACGCGCCCTGCATCGTCTATGGCGAGGTCGGCCGCTCGATCCAGGGCGATCGCTCCAGGCCGCTCGCCACCAAGACCGTGCTGAGCGATGACGAGATGAAAGCCTATGCCCGCAAGGTTACGGAGTTCGGCGAGTGGTGTGCCGGACAGGGCATGCCGCTCTCCTATCACCACCATATGGCGGCGGTGGTGCAGTTCGAGCATGAACTCGACGCCTTCATGAAGCATTCGGGCGAGGGCATTCCGCTGTTGCTCGATGCCGGCCACCTGGCCTTTGCCGGCGGCGACGTGCTGCGCGCCATCGACAATCATCACCGGCGCATCAACCATGTGCACGTCAAGGACGTGCGCATGGACGTCATCAAGGCGCTGGACTGGCAGAAACAATCCTTCCTCGATGCAGTCGCACTTGGCGCCTTCACCGTACCGGGTGACGGGTCGCTGGATTTCGGCGCGATCGTGCAGAAGTTCGCCGGCTATGGATATGAAGGCTGGTTCGTCGTCGAAGCCGAGCAGGATCCGAAGAAGAACCCTCCCCTGAGGATGGCCCAGGTCGGACACAAGGAACTGATGCGCGTGATGGCCGCTGCAGGCTATACGGTAGAGACACAGGGCTTCCCTACCAGTTGAAGAAACGGACATCGCGATGAACAAGGACAACCAGCATCCCTTCTTCCGGCCATTGTGGCGCCGGCTCGCGGTGATTGCGGTGTGCGTGATCTGGTCGGCCGTCGAATTCGCGGTGGGAACGCCATTCTGGGGTACGCTGGTCGGAGGCATGGCCGTCTACGCCGTGTGGACGTTCCTGATCAGCTACAAGCCCGACGACGGAAGCCAACAGCCAGGTGAAACCAAGACGCCCGAAACCGGGACTGCCGACAACAGGGATTGAGGAACGAACATGTCGAAACTGCTGGTGAAGGCCAGGACAGGCCATGGCCATGTCGCAAACGTCACGCCGCAGAACGCCGGCTGGACGCATGTCGGTTTCGACCTGCACCGGCTGGCGCCGGGACAAAGCGTGTCAGGTGAGACGGGCGACCGTGAAACCTGCCTGGTGTTCGTCACCGGCAAGGGCAAGGCCACGGCCGGCGGGCAGGAACTCGGCCTGCTCGGCGAACGCATGTCGCCTTTCGACGGCAAGCCCTGGTCCGTCTACGTGCCGCAGGGCTCTGGCTGGTCCGTCATCGCGGAGACCGAACTGGAGCTTGCCGTCTGCACGGCACCGGGACTGAATGGCGGCCTGCCGGTGCGGGTGATCGGACCCGACGATCTCGGCCAGGAAACGCGCGGCAAGGGCACCAACACCCGCTACGTCACCAACATCCTGCCTGAAGGCGAGCCGGCGGATTCGCTGCTGGTGGTGGAGGTGATCACGCCGGGCGGCCATACATCCAGCTACCCGCCGCACAAGCACGATCAGGATAACCTGCCCGCCGAATCCTATCTGGAAGAGACCTACTATCACCGGCTCAACCCGCCGCAGGGCTTTGCTTTCCAGCGCGTCTATACCGATGATCGCTCCCTGGACGAAGCAATGGCGGTGGAAGACGGCGACGTGGTGCTGGTGCCCAAGGGTTACCACCCTTGCGCCGCCTGCCACGGCTACGATCTCTATTATCTCAACGTCATGGCCGGGCCGAAGCGGACGTGGAAGTTCCACAATGCCGTGGAGCATGAGTGGCTGGTAAACAGGTAAGGGAATAGGGGAGTAAGGCGGTAGGGCAAACGGGGCTGTTGAACGACACCAGCCCGCTCCCTTATTCCCCCATTTCCTACTCCCTTATTCGCAGCATGTGATTGTCCCAGACAAAATCCGGCTCCTTCGCCGTGTTGCCGTCGGGCTGCATGATGACGCCGGCGCCGGTGGTGGCGAGGAATCCGTCATGGTCGGGCGCCAGGCCGCAGACCTCGGTCAGGCTGCTGGTCTTGAGCACCTTGCCGCTGGCCGCCTCGATCACCGCGAAGGCATTGCCTTGCGGTGATGACACGGCAACCGTGCCGGCATCCGGATTGGCGGCCACCGAGCCGATATAGTTGCGGAAGCCGGTCAGCACATCCTTCGGCATGTCGAGCAATGCGAGGTCCTTGCCGCGCTCGGCACGCCCGACCAGCAGCGGCTGCTCCGTCGCCGGTCCGCGATGCTGGCAGCCGAACCACACCGTGCCCCTGGCGTCGAGATCCATGTGGCGGATGGACAGCTGATGCAGCGCCGGCGGCAGCTCATGCTTTTCGATCAGGTCGCCGGTGACGCGGTCGACCAGCACGTAGGACGGCTTCATGGTGGCGATGTTGAGCTCGGCGCGACCGAAATCGGGATGCGTCTCGATGCCGCCATTGGCAATCGCGATGGTGCGGCCATCCCCGAGCAAAAGCAGTTCGTGCGGACCGACGCCGTAGGTCGGGAACTCGCCTATGCGCTTGAAGCCAGCCTTGGCATCGTAGACGCCGACCATGCCGGCGGCGTTGTCGAAATCGTTTTCGGTGGCGTAGAGCAGCGCGCCATCGGTCGAGAATGCGCCATGGCCGAAAAAATGCCGGTCGGGCAGGCTGGCGATGGTCAGCGGTTCGCTGCTGCCCTTGTGGTCGAAGACAACAAAGAAGGTACCCGGCTGGCGAGCGAACACCGCCGAGCGGCCCGAGACCGGATCGAAGGTGACGTCATGGCCACGGTCGGGCAGATCGACGGCGTGCAGCATCTTGCCGGCTTCGGACAGCACAGCGGCACCGTAGCTGCCGTCACGCTTCATATAGGCGGTGGCGAAGACCGCATCGGCTTCCAGCGTCGCGGCCCAGGCCTGCGGCGCGAGCGCTGCCAGAAACCCGGCGCCTGCGGCCTTCAGGAAATCACGGCGGTCAATGAGTGGGGTTCGCATGATAACCTCAGAAGCAATTCCAGGAAAAGTGCGTAGCGGCTTTGCGTCCGGAATTGCGTAAAAACAAAAACGACAGCGTTTCCGTAAGAAACGGAAACGCTCTAGTCGCCGTCCAACGAAGAGAACCCGGCGGTCAGGCCGAAGGCACCTGAAAGCCGTGTGCCGAACAGGTTGCTCAGGCTGCTGGTGATGAGCTGGAAGTGCTCAAGGGCAACGCGACGCTTCGGGTCAGCCAGCACCTCGGTGGCGGGCCCGGATGCCTGCCTGGCCGCGGCAACGCCGTTGACCAGCTGGATCTCGATCGAATCGGCGATCCAGCGTTCATCCTTGGGCAGTGCATCGCCGAGATTCGAAGCCTGGAACAGGCGGTTCATGCCGTCGAGATTGGCGGCAAGCGAGGCACCGGTGAGACCCGAGCGCCAATAGATCGCCTGCTTCGGCTTGTCCTCATCCGGGCTGGCCCCAAAGAAGCTCTTCAGGCGCTGATCCCGCACCAGCTCAAGTCCGTTGATGAAGGCGCCCATCAATTCGGTCACCGCCTCACTGCCGTCGCGGTAGAGTGGGTTGTCAGGACCGGGGCTCGCCCATTGAGCGGCGAAACCATCCGGCTTCGCCCAGGCAGCAGACACCTCGGTGGCGATCGTGTCGATGTTGCCGGCGATGGCCAGGCCGTAGGCGCAGCGATAGGCGCCGTCCTTGCCGGCGAGTGTCTCCGCGTCCTGGCCATGGAGCACGAATTCCAACGCACCCAGCCCCTGCATGGCGATGCTCTTGCCGGCAACGCCGGTAGCATCCGCGGCTGATGCGTCCTTATCGGCCAGTGCCGCCTGTACCTGCTTCAGGCCAAGTCCCTTGCGGTCCGGCCAGTAGAGCATGCGCTCCAGACGGTTGTTCTCGGTGATCGGCCCGAAACGAACGATTTCGACGGTCGACCAGGCCGTCACCGCGCCTGCGAACTCGGTTCGCGCGCTATCGAGAGCCTGTTGCGACGGCGCCGCGCACAGGGCCTTGACGGCCTTGGCTGTCGACGCCGTGTGTTGCTGCAGCGACGCGTAGGCCGGGCGGATGAAGCCATCGACCGCACCGTTGACGACATCCGAAGCCTGCACGGCCGCTCCGGCCGGCTGGGCGGCGGCAAGGGCCATCGGGAAAACAAGCAGGGCGGAAAATTTGCTTAGGCGTTTCATCATAGCGACTCCAGGAACTTGATCAGCGCGTCACGCTCGTCGGCGCCGGCGGCGGCGAAGCGGTCGCGGGCCTTCCGGCCTTCGCCGCCGTGCCACAGGATGGCTTCGGTCAGATTGCGGGCACGGCCGTCATGCAGGAAGAAGGTGTGACCGCTGACACGCTGGGTCAGGCCGATGCCCCACAGCGGCGGCGTGCGCCATTCGTTGCCGGTGGCGTCACCGACGGCCTGGCCATCCGCCAGGCCTTCGCCCATGTCGTGCAGCAGGAAATCGGAATACGGCCAGATCAGCTGGAACGACTGCGCCTTGTTCGGCGCATCGCGGCGGGTGACGAATTTCGGCGTGTGGCAGGACGCGCAGCCCATCTCGTAGAAGGCCTTCTTGCCTGCCAGCACGGGCTGCTTGTCGACGTCGCGTCGTGCCGGCACGGCAAGGTTCTGCGAGTAGAAGGTGACCAGATCCATCACCGGCGTTGGCGCCTCCACTGGCCCGAGCCGCTCCTGAACGCCGTTCGGCATGTCCAGGCAGGCTTTCTGGGCCTTGGTGCAATCGCCCCAATGCCTGGGCACTTCCGGCGTCGAAATGCCGATGTCGCCGGCAAAGGCATCCGCCGATTGCTGGCGGATCGATGGCGTCTGCGCCTTCCAGCCGAAGCGACCGAGGGCGAGTTCGCCGGTGAGCTCGTCGCGCACGATGTTGGGGCGACCGGAGATGCCGTCGCCGTCGCGATCTTCAGGATCAGCATTGGCCAGGATGTCGGCGGGATGAATCTGCTCGATCAGGCCAAGCCCGATCATGGCCGGGGTCACGCGCGGCGACAGCGTCGTGGCCGGATCCATGGGACCATAGCCGAGACCGTCGACCACATAGCTCGGCTTGCGCAGCGACACTTTGGTGCCGTCACCAAGCGTCACCGGTTGCTCGACATAGGTGATGCGCATGCGTCCTTCGCCGGCAAGGCCGGGAACGGCGAGGTCCTGCAGCTGCGTGCCGTAGGTCGGGTCGGGAAAGTTCAGCACCTTGCGCTCGGCGCGCTGCGCTTTTTCTTCCTCGGTCGAGGCCTCGCGCGCCAGTCTCAGGAACATCGAGGTGGCATCGGCTTTGCCTTCCGGCGGGTGGCCGCGGCCGTCCTTCAGGTGGCATGTCTGGCAGGCACGGGCATTGAACAGCGGCCCGAGCCCATCCGACGCCTGCGTCGACGATGGCGAGGAGACCCAGTTCTTGCGGAAAATGGCGTTGCCGAGCTTGAAGGTGCCTTCTTCCTCGAAAGTGATGTTGGCCGAGGACTGTGAAAAAGCGTCGGCGGTGACGCGTTTCCTGGAGGTGCCGGCGCCGCCCTGCATCAGCTCATACTCCTCCGGCCTGGAGAAGTCGGTCGTCGGCCTGGTGATGGCCTCGACGCGAGCGCGATCCTTTTCGGAAAGATCGGTGCGCGTGGTCGGCAGATCAGGCGCATCGCCGGCCAGCACGAGCGCGGTCGGCGACATGGTTGCAAGCAACACGGCAATCGCCAGATGATTGGTATGTCGAAAAATACCGACCACCCCGGTGGCGGGTTGGTCGGTTTGTTCAGCTTTCCATCCGCGTGATGCGCGGCGCAACAAGTCTACGATGCGCCGCATGCGCGCATGTCCTATTCCGCTTCGTTGGCCGAATCCGCGTTGAGCAGGCCATACTTCTCTTCGCCGAGCGAGCCGAGCAGATCGAGCTGGGTTTCGAGGAAGTCGATATGGCCTTCCTCGTCGGCGAGCAGTTCCTCGAACAGCTTCATGGTCACATAGTCGCCATGCTCATGGCAGATATCACGCGACTGCTTGTAGGAGGCGCGGGCGTCATATTCGCCAGCCAGATCCGATTCCAGCACTTCCTTGACATTCTGGCCAATCCGCAGCGGCGCGACCGACTGCAGGTTCGGATGCCCCTCAAGGAAGATGATGCGGGCCACCAGCTTGTCGGCGTGCTGCATTTCCTCGATCGATTCCGCCCGCTCCTTCTTTGCGAGCTTGGTGTAGCCCCAGTCCTCCAGCAGGCGATAGTGGACCCAGTACTGGTTGACGGCACCGAGCTCTAGGAACAGAGCTTCGTTAAGCCGCTCGATGACCTGTTTTTCGCCCTTCATGGGTTTTGCTCCCGTATTGGACGCGCAGTTCTCTCACGCGATCCAGATGTGAAACGATATCCACGCCGCCCGCCTCCGAGCGGGCGTGGTAGTTCTCGGTGACCCGAATGATCGTTTCCACCACATTTGGGAAGCAGCCGCAACAGCGACCACGCTTGCGCATCGAATGATAGACTTTCGCCGGCACGATAAGCTGCCAGGGATCCTCATCCAGCAAGGCGATGATGGCCTGCTCGATCTCCTTTTCAGTGATGATATTGCAATGACAGATCAGCATTTGCGGTTCTGGATGGCTGGCGGCGCTTCATCGGCGCCGCGTGGCTTTCTGGGTTTCTCTCAACACCCGCCTGAACGGCAGGTGCCATGCTCCTACTTGAATACCTTCTCGGGCGAATCGAGGCTGGCCGAGCCTTCGAAGGCGATGGCGTCCAGCTTCAGTGCCGCAACGACGCGTTCGATCGACTTGGTCTGGTCGACCAGCGCGTCGATCGCCGCCTGCACGGTGGCATTGCCTTCCTTGTTGCCTTCGCCGATCTGCTGGTCATAGGCCTCGCCTTTTTCGGCGCGCGCCTTGATCGCTTCCATCTTGGCGACGCTGGTTTCCAGCTTGCCGGTGAGCTCCTTGTCGAGCGCCGGATCGGTCGCCTTGACGAGATCCGCCACCGAAGGACCGGAAACGGTGCTGCCGTCGACGCGCTTGTAGCTGGCGAGGTAAGCGTCACGGATGCCGACGGCATCATAGAGGTGCGAGTTGTAGGTGTTGTCGGAGAAGCAGTCGTGCTCCTCTTCCGGATCGTGCAGCAGCAGGCCGAGCTTCATGCGCTCGCCGGCCAGTTCACCATAGGAAAGCGAACCCATGCCGGTGAGGATGACAGCGATGCCGGCCTTCGGATCGCCTTCCTCCAGCGCCTTGCGCGCCGCGCCGCCGTCCTTCCAGTTGCCGACCATCTCCTGGAGGTCGTCAACCAGCAGGTCGCTGGCCGCTTTCAGATATTCGGCACGGCGGTCGCAATTGCCACCGGTGCAGTTCTTGGTGTCATAGTCGGTGAAGGGGCGGTTGCCGGCGCCCGGACCGGTACCGTTCAGGTCCTGGCCCCACAGCAGGAATTCGATGGCGTGATAGCCGGTGGCGACGTTGGCCTCGATGCCACCGGCTTCCTGCAGCGAGCTTGACAGGAATTCCTTGGTCAGCTTCGATGCATCGACCTTCTTGCCGTCGATCTCGATCTCCTTGTTGGCGATGACATTGGCCGTATAGAGCGCGTTCTGGTCGGAGTCCGTGCCATAGCTCTTGTCGACATAGTCGATCAGGCCCTCGTCCAGCGGCCATGAATTGACGCGGCCTTCCCAGGCATCGACGACCGGGTTGCCGAAACGATAGACTTCGGACTGCTGATAAGGCACGCGCGCCGCCTTCCAGGCGGTGCGGGCCGCGTCCAGCGTTTCCTGCGACGGCTTGGCGATCAGCGCGTCGACGGCAGAGTCCAGTGCCTTGGCGGTGGCCAGCGAGTCCTCGTATTTCGCCAGCGCGATATCGGAATAGGTCTTGATGACCGCCTTCGGATCGGTCTCTGCCTTGGCAGGCAGCGCGAAAACGGCCGTGGTCAACGCCAGCGTGGCGGCGATCGCGGCAATCTTGCCGCCGAAGCGTGCCGTCACCTTGTTGTTCTGCATTTCAAACGTCTCCCTCGGGACCATCTTAAAGACCGGCCACCCGCGCCGGGAAGCAAGGCCCGACCGGCAGATGGCGCAATGTGTGAGAAAAAGGCGTGCAGACGCGGCGACGGTTGTCGCCAAAGGCCGAGCGGATAACCGCCGAAAGGCGCGGCGCACGCGGGAAAAGCAAAGACTGCCTCCAATCGAAAGGGTTCAAGGCCCAGACATCAAAGGAATGCGCGGGGTTGCGCGAGCCTCCATAAAGCTGCGAGAACGGCGAAAGTCAACGCAAATCGGCAATAAAGCCTTTCAAAACAATAGTTTGGAATTATTCTAAACTAGAAGGATCAAGTTTAAACCGGACAAGCTGGCGGATCCTCACCCACACCTCGCCAGCTTAGCTTTTGTTTTATCAAGCGTTCTCGCCGGAAAACCCCGGCGGATTTTGGCACGCAACTGCCATGGCCCGGGAATGGCATTGACAGCCGGCTGTCCAGGGTGCGACCCGGATGTGGCCTCTTGTGGCGGCAGCGGACAATCGCCACTTGCGGCTTCGATCTAAATTCCATGTGAAGGCAGGTTGCGATGAAGAATGGTGTCGTCATTGTCGGAACTGGCCATGCCGGGGTTCAGGCCGCGGCCAGCCTGCGCGAGGAGGGCTATGACGGCCCGGTCGTGCTGCTCGGCGACGAGACCGACCTGCCCTATCACAAGCCGCCGCTGTCCAAGACCTTCATCAAGGACGCCGAGGCCAAGCCGCAGCCGCTGCGCGGCGAAACCTTCTATTCCGGCCACAACATCGACCTGCGCCCCGGCCTGCGCGTCGAGCGCATCGATGCAGGTGCTGGCGTCCTCGACATTGCCGGCGGCGGCACGATCCCTTTCGACCGGCTGGTCCTGGCGACCGGTTCGCGGCCAAGATTGCTGCCCCTCCAGGGTGGTGACCTCGCCGGTGTCATTTCCCTGCGCTCGCTGGACGATGCCCGCATCATCCGCGATCTGAGCGCAGCGGCTTCGGATGCCGTCATCCTCGGCGGCGGTTTCATCGGACTGGAGATCGCGGCGACGCTCAGTGCCGGCGGGCGCAAGGTGACCGTGATCGAGGCGGCCGACCGGGTGCTCGGCCGTGCCGTGGCGCCGGTGATCGCTGCCCATGTCCATGAGCGGCTGATAGCCGGCGGCGTGCGTATCCTGACCGGCACGACCGTAGCCAGGCTGGAGGGCGAAAACGGCCATGTCGCTGCAGCCGTGACCTCGTCCGGAGACCGGCTGCCGGCGCAACTGGTCATCGTCGGCATCGGCGTGGTGCCGAATGTCGAGCTGGCCGAGGCGGCGGGCATCGCCACCGGCAACGGCATCCGCATCGACACAAGCATGCGTACCTCCTTGCCGGAGGTGCTGGCCGTCGGCGATGTCGCCAACTACCGGCATTGGGCGACGGACACCGATGTGCGGCTGGAGTCGGTGCAGAACGCCACCGACCAGGCAAAACTTGCCGCCCGCACCATCCTTGGCCGCGAAGAGACCTATTCGGCGGTGCCATGGTTCTGGTCCGACATCGGCGACATGAAACTGCAGATGGTCGGGCTGACGGCGGCCGGCGACCGGCACATCGTCGTGGGCGAGGCCACCGAGAACAAGCTGTCCGTCTATCATTTCTGCGGCGACCGGCTGATCGCCATCGAATCCATCAATCGGCCGGCCGACCATATGCTCGGCCGCAAGATGCTCGGCGCCGGCTTCTCGCCGACGGCCGAGCAGGTACAGGCCGGACCCGACACGCTGAAAGCTGCCCTCGCCGCACACCAGCAGGCTGCGCCTGCCGCCTGAGCGACGCGCACACGCCAGGAACTGGATCAGGGCTCACGCGCCGCGTGGAACTGCGTGAACACCGGCTGACACGCTATGGGATTTTCGGTTGCGCCGCGCGGCTGCAATTGAGTTTCCACGAGGTCGAGCTTGCAGAACCCATCGGATAAAGCGACCGAAGGCCAAGCACCCTCGCAGGTTGGGCTGGCCGTGCTGATGGCGGTCGCCGCGATGATCTCGGTGCAACTGGGAGCAGCGCTGGCAAAACCCGCGATGGACGGTTTCGGCCCGTTTGCGGTGACCTGGGGCCGCCTTGCCTGGGCGGCGATCCTGCTTTGGCTGATCGTGCGCCCCGATATCCGGAGCTACCGGCCGCGGGACCTGGTTGCCGCGATCGCCCTGGGCGCCACGATCGCGATCATGACACTCACGTTCTACCTGGCGATCATGCGCGTGCCGCTTGGCCTTGTCGTCGCCATCGAGTTCCTTGGGCCACTCAGCGTTGCGGCATTCGGCTTTGCCCGCAGCTGGCGCCTGATCTGGCTGGTGCTGGCCTTCGTCGGCGTGCTGCTTCTTGTGCGAAACCTCGAAAGCTGGACGATCGATCTGCTTGGCCTGGTGTTCGCGCTGGCGGCGGGCACAGGCTGGGGCACCTATATCGTGCTGAACAAGCACGTCGGCAGCGCCTTCAAGGGTCTCGACGGCCTGGCCATCTCCTTCGTCGCGGCGGCGCTCATCGCCATGCCCTTCGGCCTGTACGAGACCGGCCTCGGCCTTCCCGCGAGCCTGATCGTGCAAACGGTCGGCCTGGCGGTGCTGACCCCGCTCTTACCCTATGTGCTGGAAATGCAGGCCCTGCGCAGATTGCCCTCGGCCACGTTCGGCATCCTCATGAGCGCCGAACCCGGTATCGGCGCGCTTGCCGGCTATCTCATCCTGCACGAGCCGCTGAGCCCGCAGCAGATCACGGGCATCGCCTGCGTCATCTGCGCCAGCGTCGGGGCAACGGTCAGCGCCCGAAGCTGACGTCCGGCGACGATAAAAAAAAGCCGGCGCTCTAATGCGCCGGCCTTTCCATTCAGAGCTGCAGATAGAGCTTAAGCCCTTACTTCACGGATCGAAGTCTCCAGGATATCAAGCGCCTCGGTCATGACATTGTCCTGGACGGTGATCGGCGCCAGGAAACGGATGACGTTGCCGTAGACGCCGCAGGTGAGCAGGATCAGGCCCTTGTCCAGGGCCTTCAGCCGGACATTGTTGGCGAACTCGGCCGACGGCAGCTTGGTCTTGGCGTCGTTGAACTCGACCGCATTCATGAAGCCGGGGCCGCGGATGTCGACGATCTCGGGCACGTCGTCGCGCAGGGCCTCCAGCCGCTGCTTGAGCCGGGAGCCGAGCAAATTGGCGCGGTCGTTGAGTTTTTCTTCCTCGATCACGTCGAGCACCGCATTGGCGGCGGCGACGCCGAGCGGGTTGCCGGCATAGGTGCCGCCGAGACCGCCGGGGTTCGGCGAGTCCATCAGTTCGGCGCGGCCGGTGACGGCGGAAAGCGGGAAGCCGCCGGCAAGGCTCTTGGCCATGGTGGTAAGGTCCGGCGCAACGTCATGATGCTCCATCGCGAACATCTTGCCGGTGCGGGCAAAACCGGTCTGCACCTCGTCGGCAATCAGCAGGATGCCGTGCTGGTCGCAGATCTTGCGCAGCGCCGCGACGAAATCGCGCGGCGCTTCGTAGAAGCCGCCCTCGCCCTGCACCGGTTCGACGATGATGGCAGCGACGCGGGCCGGGTCGACATCGGCCTTGAACAGCTTGTCGAGTGCAGCCAGCGAATCCGCCGTCGTGATGCCATGCAACGCGACCGGGAACGGCACGTGGAAGACGTCGCCGGGCATCGCGCCGAAGCCTGCCTTGTAAGGCTGGACCTTGCCGGTCAGCGCCATGCCCATGAAGGTGCGGCCATGGAAAGCGCCGGTGAAGGCGACGACCGCCTGGCGGCCGGTGGCGTGGCGCGCGATCTTGACGGCATTCTCGACCGCCTCGGCACCGGTGGTGGCGAAGATGGTCTTCTTGTCGAATTTGCCCGGCAGCAGCCCGTTCAGGCGCTCGGCCAGACGCACATAGTTCTCATAGGGCACGACCTGGTGGCAGGTGTGGGTGAAACGGTCGAGCTGCGCCTTGACCGCCTCGATCACCTTGGGGTGGCGGTGGCCGGTGTTGACCACGGCGATACCGGAGGCGAAGTCGATGTAGCGGCGGCCCTCGACGTCCCAGATCTCGGAATTTTCAGCGCGTTCGGCATAGATCTGTGTCGTCATGCCGACGCCGCGTGAGATGGCGGCATTCTTGCGGGCGGAAATGGTCGCGTTGCTCATCGTGCTTCTCTCCTTGGGGCTTCGTTGCCCTGTACTTGCGGCCTTCGCTAGCCTTCTGGCTTTATTTTCGATCCAACTCAAGCCGGCAGCCTGGATCAAGCCATTGGGCCTGCGCAAGTCGCTTTTCTCCGGATTCCGCCGCGTCAGCGGTACGGAATCAATGACCTATTTCAAATTCCGGACCGCAAGGTATCCTGCCTGCTGGTTAGCGCTCCTCGCGGTTGAGGCGCGCCCGGCGCGGAGGTGTTCCATGGCGAGACGACGACCGGTCGCGTTGAGCACCGCAGCCTGCCGGCGACCGTCCATGCGCCTGGCCTGCATGCTCCTCGCAGCGGCGGCGACTGCGGCGCTCGTTTCCGGGTGCCAGCGGCAGGAGGCCAAGAAGGCTGAAAAGCTCCCCGTTCTGGTCGCCACGCAGAAAGCCGCGATTTCGGACTATGCCGACACGGTGTCGCTCACCGGTGTGATCGCCGCGCGCACGCTGAACAACCTCTCCTTCCGGGTCGGCGGCCGGGTTGCGGAACGGCTGGTCGAGGTCGGAGACCACGTCGACACAGGCCAGGTGCTGGCCCGCATCGACCCGCAGGAGCAGGAATCGGATCTGAGGACGGCGCAGGCGAACCTGGATGCGGCGCAGGCACAGCTGACGCAGACGTCGGCCGCCTTCGACCGCCAGAAGACGCTGCTTGGGCAGGGCTATACGACACGACGCGACTACGATCAGGCCGACCAGGCGCTGAAGGTGGCGCAGGGCAGCGTCGAAGCGGCACGGAGCGCGCTCGCCAACGCTAGGGAAAACCAGTCATTCACCGAACTGCGCGCCGGTGCGCCGGGCATCGTTACGGCCCGCACGGTCGAGGCAGGCCAGGTCGTGCAGGCGGCGCAGACCGTCTTCGTCGTCGCCGAGGACGGCGACCGCGACGCGGTCTTCAACGTTCAGGAGACGCTGGTGGCCGGCGTGCATGGCAGCGGACCGCCACCCGTCACCGTCGCATTGCTGGCGAACCCCAAGATCACGGCGCAGGGTGTCGTGCGCGAAACCTCGCCTGTGGTGGACCCGGCTTCCAGTTCGGTGCGCGTCAAGGTCGCCATCCCCGAGACCCCATCCGCGATGCCGCTTGGCGCGGCGGTCGTCGGCAGCGTCAGCGGCATGCACGGCCAGGCGGTGACGCTGCCCTGGCAGGCGCTGACCTCAAGTGACGGCAAGCCGGCGGTCTGGGTGGTCGATCCCGCCAGCAAGGCGGTCGCCATCGCCCCCGTGACCGTGCTCGCCTATGGCACCGCCACCGTCGCCATAGGCGATGGATTGAAGGCAGGCCAGACCGTCGTCACCGCAGGCGGCCAGTTGTTGAGCCCCGGCCTGGTTGTCGAGACCACGGAGGCGGCGCAATGAGGTACATACTGATCCTGACAGTTCTGCCTGTTGCAGCGCTGCTTTCCGCCTGCTCGCAGGAGAAGGATGACAAGACGGCGGAGACGCCGCGACCGGTGCTGTCGGTCGTGGTGCAACCCCGCGCGGCCGAGAGCTTCGGCTTCGCCGGCACCATCGAGCCGCGCTACAGCGCAGGCCTTTCTTTCCGGCTGCTCGGCCGCGTCGTCGCCCGCGACGTCGATGTCGGCGACACCGTCGCCAAGGGCGCGACGCTCGCCGCGCTCGACCCGACCGCGCTCGACCTTGCCGTGCAGGCGGCCAAGGCCGAACTCTCCAATGCGGAGGCGCAAGCCGCCAATGCCAATGCCAGCGAAGAGCGCATGCGACAGTTGCTCGCTTCGAAGAACGCTTCGCAGGCTGTCTACGACGCCGCCAGACAGGCGCAGCAGGCAGCCAACGCCAATGTCGAACGCGCCCGCGCCTCGCTGGCCAAATCAGAGGAACAGCTGGGTTACGCCCGGCTTTTCTCGGATTTCGACGGGGTCGTGACGGCGGTCGGCGCCGAGGTCGGCCAGACCGTTTCGCCCGGGCAGATGGTGGTCACCGTGGCCCGTGCCGACACCCGCGAGGCGGTCGTCGACATTCCGGACTGGCTGACCGGCGACCTTGTCGCCGACGCACCCTTCGAGGTTGCGCTGCAGTCCCTGCCGTCGATCAGGACGCAGGGCAAGCTGCGCGAACTGGCGCCGCAGTCCGACGATTCCACCCGCAGCCGTCGTGTCAGGCTTTCCTTGATCGATCCGCCGGATGCGTTCCGGCTGGGCTCGACCGTCACGGTGACCCGCGCGTCGACCATCAAGCCAGCGATCGAGCTGCCGTTGTCGGCACTGCTGGAGAAGGACGGCAGGACTCAGGTCTGGATCGTCGACGAGAAGACGGCAAGTGTCGCTCCGCAGGATATCCAGGTGACCGCCCGCACCGGAGGCACCTTCACGGTGGCGGACGGCCTGGCCGCCGGAACGCGCGTCGTAACCGCCGGCGTCCACAGCCTGACGCCCGGCCAGAAGATCAAGCTGCAGTAGGAGCGGACACGTGAAGCGTTTCAACCTGTCCGACTGGGCACTCGAGCACCGCTCGCTGGTCTGGTATTTCATGCTGGTCTTCATCGTGGCCGGCGTCTTCGCCTACATCAATCTCGGCCGCGAGGAAGATCCCTCCTTCACCATCAAGACGATGCTGATCCAGGCCAACTGGCCGGGCGCCTCGGTGGATGAGCAGGCCAAGCAGGTTACCGACCGCATCGAGAAGAAGCTCGAGGAACTCGACAAGCTGGACTTCACCCGCTCGGTCACCACCGCCGGGCGCACCATCGTCTTCGTCAATCTCAAGGACAACACCAAGGCGCGTGACGTGGTGCCGACCTGGCTGCAGGTCCGCAACATGATCGAGGACATCAAGCCGCAATTCCCGCAAGGCGTGCTCGGACCTTTCTACAACGATCGTTTCGGCGACGTGTTCGGCAACATCTATGCCTTCACCTCCGACGGGCTGTCGCCGCGCCAGCTGCGCGACTATGTCGAGAACGTGCGCGCGGAAGTGCTCACGGTTCCGAATGCCGGCAAGGTGGAACTGATCGGCGCGCGCGACGAGGTCATCTATCTCGAATTCTCGACCCGGCAGATCGCCGCGCTCGGCCTCAACCAGCAGCAGATCATCGCATCGCTGCAGGCGCAGAATGCGATTGCACCTTCCGGTGTCATCCAGTCCGGTCCGGAACAGGTCAGCGTGCGCGTCACCGGCCAGTTCAGCTCCGAGGAAAGCCTGCGCGCCATCAATCTCAGGGTAAACAACCGCTTCTTCCGCCTCAGCGATGTCGCCACGATCACGCGCGGCTACACCGACCCGCCGGCCTCGCTGTTCCGCTTCAACGGCGAGGATGCGATCGGGCTCGCCGTGGGCATGAAGCCGAACGCCAATCTGCTGGATTTCGGCAAGGCGCTCGAACACAAGATGGAAGAGGTGAAGGGCGAGCTGCCGATCGGCGTCGGCGTGCATCTGGTCGCCGACCAGCCGCTGATCGTCGAAGAAGCTGTTTCGGGCTTCACGCGGGCGCTGTTCGAGGCGGTCGCCATCGTGCTTGCCGTCTCCTTCGTCAGCCTGGGCGTGCGCGCCGGCTTCGTGGTCTCGCTGTCGATCCCGCTGGTGCTGGCCATCACCTTCCTGGTCATGACCTATCTCGACATCTCGCTGCAGCGCGTTTCACTGGGAGCGCTGATCATCGCCCTCGGCCTTCTGGTCGACGATGCGATGATCGCGGTGGAGATGATGGTGGCCCGCCTGGAGGCCGGCGATCCGCTCAACAAGGCGGCGACCTATGTCTACACCTCCACCGCGTTCCCGATGCTCACGGGTACGCTGGTGACGGTGGCCGGTTTCATCCCGATCGGCCTGAATTCGAGTGCCGCGGGTGAATACACCTTCACGCTGTTCGTGGTCATCGCGGTCTCGCTCCTGATCTCATGGATCGTCGCGGTGCTGTTCGCACCGCTGCTCGGCGTCACGTTCCTGCCTGCGACGATGAAGAAGCACGATGACAAGCCAGGCCGCTTCACCACGCTCTTCCAGCGTGTCCTGCTTTGGTCGGTGCGCCGCCGCTGGCTGACCATCATCGCCACGGTCCTGCTGTTCCTCGCCTCGCTTGCCGGGCTGACCCTGGTGCAGCAGCAATTCTTCCCGGCGTCCGACCGGCCGGAGCTGATCGTCGACTGGAACCTGCCGCAGAACAGCTCGATCGCCGAAACGCGCGCGCAGATGGAGCGTTTCGAGAAGATGGCGCTGGTCGGCAACAAGGACGTCGACCATTGGAGTTCCTACGTCGGCCAGAGCGCAGTGCGTTTCGTGCTGGCCTATGACGTGCAGCCGTCCAATCCGTATTACGGACAGACCGTCATCGTCACCAAGGGTGTCGAGGAACGCAACCGCGTGCATGCGGCGATCGACAAGATGCTGCGGGAGGATTTCGTCGGCACCGACACCTTCGTCAAGACGCTGGAGCTCGGGCCGCCGGTCGGCCGGCCGGTGCAGTATCGCGTCAGCGGCCCGGACGTGCAGGTGGTGCGCAGCCTGGCGCAGGATCTCGCCGGCCGCATTTCGGCCAATCCCAAGCTCGCCGCGCCCAATTTCGACTGGAACGAGCCCGAGCGCGTGCTGAAGGTGGACGTACTGCAGGACAAGGCGCGCCAGCTCGGCATCACCTCGCAGGACATCGCCTCGGCGCTGAACAGCGTGGTCGGCGGCGTCACCATCACCCAGGTGCGCGACTCGACCTATCTGGTCAATGTCGTGGTTCGTTCGCGCGAGGCCGAGCGCAGCTCGCTGGAAACGCTGAAGAACATGCAGTTGCCGACCGGCAGCGGCGAATCCATCCCGCTCGCGGCAGTGGCCAATTTCGACTACGCGCTGGAGCAGCCGACAATCTGGCGGCGCAGCCGCATCCCGACGCTGACGGTGCGGGCCGGGCTGGTCGGCGGCGCATTGCCGGATACGGTGGTCAACGAACTGAAGCCGACAGTCAATGCCTTCATCGCCGAGCTGCCGGCCGGCTACAACGTCGTCACCGGCGGTTCCGTCGAGGAAAGCGCCAAGAGCCAGGGGCCGATCGCCGCGGTGGTGCCGCTGATGCTGTTCGTCATGGCAACGATCCTGATGATCCAGCTGCAGAGTTTCCAGCGCCTGTTCCTGGTGGTGGCGGTGGCGCCGCTCGGCCTGATCGGCGTGGTCGTGGCACTGGTGTCCTCCAACTCGCCGATGGGCTTTGTGGCCCTGCTCGGCGTGCTGGCGCTGATCGGTATCCTGATCCGCAACTCGGTGATCCTGATCGTGCAGATCGAGGACCTGGTCAGGGAAGGCAAGGACCGCTGGCTGGCGGTGATCGAGGCGAGCGAGCATCGCATGCGGCCGATCGCACTCACCGCCGCCGCCGCTTCGCTGGCGCTGATCCCGATCGCGCGCGAAGTGTTCTGGGGACCGATGGCCTATGCGATGATGGGCGGCATCATCGCCGGCACGGCGATCACTCTGCTTTTCCTGCCGGCGCTCTATGTCGCCTGGTTCCGGTTGAAGGAGCCGGCAGAGGAACAGCCGCTTTCCCCATGACCGGAGAGTACGACAAGCGGCGCAGACTGCAGGTCGGTGATTTTACGCCGGGGGAAATCGCATCCGATCTGTCGTGGGTGCCGGATACCGTCTCGCTGGGGTTGTTGCCGCTGACCGCGGCAGCCTATGTGCAGCAATATCTGGCCGATCCGGAAGAATGGTGGTGGACAACGAACGATTATTCGCCAGCTGAGAGCGCCGTCGTGTTGAAACGAACTCTCGCCATTATCAAGCAAGCCCGGCGGCCCGACCACGACAAGGCGCTTGGTCAACTGGGCGTTGGCCCGCTCGAGAACATGATGAGCAACGAGCTGCTCGACAGCCTCCAGTGCTGGATGCCGTTCACCCCTGCCCTGTGCCACGCACTGGACCAGACGAGAATGGAATTCGAGCCGCCTGACGTTCAAAGGCGGGCGACTGCGATGATCGCGGCTTCAAGGCGTCAGTTCTCGTCGGAACGTGGATGAGCGACCAAGGCTCCCCGCGCGAGCACGTCAGGCAAGCTTGCCGAGCAGGCGCAGGAACTGCGCAGCCTCTTTCGCCGTCAGCGGCGCCAGCGTCTCCTCGGTGATCGCCTTGGCCAGGGGGATCAGCTCTTCGACGGCATGGTGTCCCGCCGCCGTCAGCGACACCAGCAGCAACCGCCTGTCGGTGTCGTGTTTCCTGAGATCGACAAAGCCGCGCGACCTCAGGCGGTCGATGACCCCCTTCACAGTCGCCGCGTCCATGGCGATCATCTGGCCGAGCTGGTTCTGGGAGGCCTCGCCCACTTCATGGAGCCTGGCCAGCGCGGCGAATTGCGGCGGCGTCAGATCGGCGATGCGGCTGGCGAAAATCGCGACATGGCGCTGGTGCGCCTTGCGCAGCACGAACCCGACCTGATCCTGCAGGCGATAGCTTTCGTCGGGCTCAGCGCCGACCAGTGCCAGGGATGCCTTGGCGGTCGTCATCGCTGACCGTCCCAGGCCTTGATGTCCCTCACCTCCAGCCCGCCCATGCGGTTGTGGATGCGCGGACCGCAGGTCATCACCAGGCAGAAAAGGATCTCGTCGGACCGCGGACCATCGGCGATGCCGACTTCCATGGCATCGAAATGCGAGCGCACGTAGGAAGCATTGATATGGCCGATCGGCACGTCGAGACGTGCGCCGAAACCGCCGACCTTCTTGGCTGACGGCACGATCGCCTTGGCCTCGCCAAGCCGTTCACGCATCGCGTAGCCGCCCGGCACATGCCAGAGGGCGCCATGCTCAAGCTCGCCGGCACTGCCGACGATGGCGCCCTTGCCGTAGCCGTCGATGACATGGGCATCGCCGCCGAGCGCTGCGATCAGCCGGTCTGTCAGGACCAGACCGAGCGGCTTCAGGTCCTCCATCGCGCTTTGCAGGTCTTCCACATAGCGCCCGGCGAAAGGGTTCCTGACCACCGCCATCGCCGCTGCGCGGCGGCGCGGTACATTCACCGCCGGCCCGCCATCATGGACGATTTCCTCGGTGAGCACCGCGATCTTGCGAATGGGGAATTCAGGCATGGACGAGATCCTTGGTTTTGTCGGATGGGCGCAGGCGGCCGCTGCGAGGATCGGGAAAACTCCCGGCGAGAGCGGTGGCCCCGTTGAGAAACAATGCTGCCGCGGCGATCAGCCCGCGCCGCCGATACTCCTCGGCGACGATCAGGCCCGCCTCCAGCGCTTGCGCGGTTTCCCGGGGCGATACCATTGCAACCCCGACCGTCACAAGCCGCGCACCGAGATCGCTGTCGGGGGCAAGTTCGAATGCCGGTTGCCGTTTGACGGCAGAATGGCCAGGCAGGTCGACGGCGTTGGCGATCAGTGTGGCGGCAGCATCGGCCGCCGCTCCGCAGTCGGCAAGCACGGTCACTGCATCGGCAATGCCGAGCGAAAACGATCGGCCACGCCAGCCGCTGGTGGCAACACCGCGCACACCGTCTTCGGCGCGCACGAGAATCCGATCCGCGAAGCCGTATCCGGTTCCGGCAATCGCCAGTTTCATCGACTGGCGAGGGGCCAGGTGCAGTGCGCTGTCGCCGCCATTGTTGACGTAGGCACGATCCAGTTTTCGTCCTGAAGCCATGGCGGCCAGCACTTCATCGGCGACAGAGCCCGCTACAGCCGCCATCGGCGTTATGAAGCGCTCCGCCAACGGCGAGACGGCGGCTTCCATGCGTCGCGCGGTCGGCCCGGCGAAGGTACGACGGGCACCAGAGGCGGGTCGGCGCAACGCCGGCAGTTCCTCGACCAGTTCCGGCAGGATGGTCTGGAAACGCGCCACCGCCTGTTCGTAGGCCGCGCGCATTTCAACGGCCTCGCCGAAGGCCTCGACGACCAGATCGATCGGCCCGTGATTCAGATGCAACCTCCTGCGATCGGCCAGCCAATGTGCCTGAGGCCTGTTCACAGATCAGCTCCGTTACGCCTGAGCTGCGCCAGGGGTGGCCAAGGGTTCGTTTCGGGTGCTCCGGTGCTGCTGCGAGGATTGAGATATTCGCCCCCGCGCGAAAAGATATCGGCAAGGCTGCGGATTTCGGCTTCATAGCCGCCCAGCCTGAGATAGTCGTCACGCCGCAAGGTGAATTCGATCGGCGCCACCAGCGCCGGTGTCGGCACATAGCCGAACGCACCCTGCGGCACCCGGCTGACATCGACCATCAAGGTGATGCCGCCGCCCGGCCAGACATAGACCGGCGCGCCGCCGACGGTGACGTAGGTCTCCAGCCGCTGCACGGAGCGCGTGAGGTTGACCGGGTTCTCCGTCACGCCTGCCCTGAGGCTGCCGCCGGCACCACCGATGAACAGCACCGTGCACAATGCCGGCTCGCAATTCTCCTCGATGAGCGACACCGATTTGTGCAACTGTTCGGGGAACGGCTTTTCGACCGGCTTCAGCGCTTCATCCAGCTCGTAATAGGCAAACTGCTCGCCGGTGGTGGAAACCATCAGCAGCGACAGGCCGGGCCGGGCGCCTTTGCCGGCATTCCAGGGACCGAGGATCGACAGCGGATCATCGATGGCCGTGCCACCCCAGCCGAGACCGGGTTCCGAGACCTTGAAATAGCGGCCCGGCGTGGAGCGGCGGCCGATGATGCGAATGCCGGTGTCCGGCCAGCCGAGCACCTTGCCGGCCTGATGTTCGGAAACCACACCGGTTATGTGATCGTCCACCACGACGACTTCGTCGACAAGCCCGCGCCATTGCGCGGCGAACATGCCGATGGTGGCCGAACCGCAACCCACCCGCATGCGATGTTCCAGCTTGCCGTCGATCACCGGCGCCTTGCCGGCCTGCACGACGACGGTGGCGCCACCGTCGATGGCAAGCTCGACCGGCTGCTGGTTGCACAGCGCCAGCAAGGCGTCGCAGGTGGCACGCCCTTCCGCCTTGGAGCCGCCGGTGAGGTGATGGACGCCGCCCAGTGACAACATCTGCGAGCCATATTCGCCGGTGGTGACATGGCCGATGGCCTCGCCGCCGGCGCGCACGGTCGCCGTCTCGTCGCCGATATGCCGGTCGGTGTCGATCTTCACCTTGACGCCGCAATAGGAGAAGATGCCCTCGGTCACCACGGTGACGAGATCCACCCCTTCCACGTCCTGGCTGACGATGAAGGGCGCCGGCTTGTAGTCCGGATAGGTGGTGCCGGCACCGATCGCGGTCACGAAACGCCGGCCTGTGTTGACCAATTCGCCGGACCACGTCTCCCCCTCGGCGACGAAAGGCACCACGGCCTGGCCGGTCTCGGCGGCATGGTCGAGGATGGTCAGCGGATCGAGGCGCACGACGTGGCCTGCGCGGTTGCCATAACGATCACAGGCACCGGTGCGGCCTTCGGCGATGTAGCACATGACCGGGCAGGCATCGCAGCGGATCTTCTCGGCAAGCTGTTTTTCGCCGGGATCGCGCGTGTCGAAACGTTCGGCGAGTTCGCTCATCGGCCCGCCTCCCTGATTGCCGACAGGATCCGTGACGGCGTCGCCGGTACTTTCGCCATCATCACGCCGGTGGCATGGCGGATGGCGTTGAGGATGGCCGGTGCCGTCGGAATCAGCGAATGTTCGCCGAGCCCCTTGGCGCCGAAAGGTCCCTCGGGGTCTGGCACCTCGACCAGGATCGTCTCGATCGGAGGCACGTCGCCGATGGTCGGGATGAGATAATCGTGCAGGTTTTCGGTGCGACCGGGGATGTATTCTTCCATCAGCGCCATGCCGATGCCCTGGGCGATGCCGCCTTCGATCTGTCCTTCGGCCAAGATCGGGTTGATCGCCTTGCCGACATCGTGCGCTGCCGTGATCTTGATCAGCCGCACCGTGCCGAGGCGCATGTCGACTTCGAGTTCGGCGAGCTGCGCCCCGTAACCATAGACGGCATAGGGCTTGCCCTGCCCCTTGGCGTCGAGCGCTGAAGTCGGCGGATCATAGGTCTCCTCGGCACGGAAGACGAAGCCGTCATCGTCCGCCGCCAGTGCGGCGAGATCGATGCGGCGCGTGGCATCGCCTTCGTGGATAAGCAGCAGGCCGCTTCCGAACGAGAGCGTGGCCGCACCGGAGACATTGGCATAGCGCAGGACGTGCTCGCGCAAGGCGCGTCCCGCCTTTTCAGCAGCCTTGCCGGTCACGAAGGTCTGGCGCGACGCCGACGTCTTGCCCGCGTCCGGAGAAATTGCGGTATCAGCGCCCTTCAATTTCAGCGCTTCCAGCGGAATGCCGAGCGCGTCGGCGCAGATCTGGGCAATGACCGTGTTGGAGCCCTGGCCGATATCGACCGCGCCCTGATGGAGAACGACTTCGCCCGTCGGCGCGATGCCCAGCTTGATCGTCGAGGGATTGGGCAGTGAAGTGTTGCCGCAGCCATACCAGCAGGACGCAATGCCGACCCCGCGCCGCAACGCGTGCCTTGCCGCTTCCTCGCCGGCGTTGAAGCTGTCCGCCTCGGCCAGAGCGCGGGTCCAATGTGTCGCGAGTGCCTCGAGACAGGCGCCGATGCCGACGCCGGCTTCAAGCTTCTGGCCGGTAACCGTTTCCGAGCCGTTTCGCAGGCAATTCTTCAGCCGGAATTCCAGACGATCGATGCCGAGCCTGTCGGCCAGCTGATCGTACAGCGCCTCCTGCATGATCGTTGCCTGCGGCACGCCAAAACCGCGGAACGCGCCGGAGATCGGACCGTTGGTATGGATGGCCCGGCCTTCGGCGCGGTAATGCGGTGTCGCATAAGGACCCGAGGCATGCACCGGCACGCGGTTGGCCACCGTCGGCCCCCAGCTGGCATAGGCACCGGTGTTGAAGTCGCCTTCGAACCGCATGGCGCACACCCTGCCGTCGGCCGCCACGCCAACCGTGGCCCGCATGGCAGCGGGGTGGCGCTTGGTCGTCGCCATCATCGATTCCGTGCGGGAGAAGGCAAGGGCGGCCGGACGACCGGTCTTCAAGGCGACCAGACCGATCAACGGCTGCACGGAGATGTCGAGCTTGGCGCCGAACCCGCCGCCGGTCGCCGTCGGCACGATACGCACCTTGTCCGGGGCGAGCCCGAGAACACGCGCGGTATCGTCACGGTCCATGTAGGGCGCCTGCGTACAGGCAACGACGACCAGCGTGTCGCCATCCATCCAGGCGTAGCCCGCCTCCGGCTCGATATAGGCATGTTCGACATAAGACGTCTCGATCGTTGCCGAGGCGGTGGCGAAGGCTGCCGCCAGAACCTTGTCTGGCTCGCCGCGCTCCACGAAGCCTTTCGTCAGCAGATTGCCGGCACGATCCGGGTGGATGGCGGGGACATCTCCGGCCTGGGCTTCGTCTGCCGAGAGCAGATGCCGCGACTGCACCCACGTGACCGGGAAATCCGTGAGATCGAGATCAGCGGCGACAACCCGCTCGGCGGCAACCAGAGCCACCGCTTCTCCGCGAAAACGGACAATACCTTCCGCCAGCGCGGGCTGGTCGGCAAAGGTCGGAATGACGCCGAACAGGTTCCGGCCCGGAATGTCGGCTGCCGTGAATACACCGGCGACGCCGGGATGCGCTGCCTGCCAGGCTGCGAGATCGCCGAACGCAAACCGTGCGTGATGATGCGGCGAGCGCACGACCAGAACGGCCAGGGCATCTTCAGGGAAAGAGTCGGCACCGAACTTCTCGGTGCCCGTGACCTTCGGCACGCCATCCAGCCGCACTGGCGAGGATCCCACCGCCTTGCCCGCGACCGGCAGCCGCAAATCGAGATCAATGCCGCCGTGCTGCCCGGCCGGATCGCTGCCGGCGACATCCAGCACCGCGGCAATGATCTTGCGATAGCCGGTGCAGCGGCAAAGGATTCCGCCCAAAGCGTCGCGCACCTCCGCTTCGCAGGGATGCGGGTTGTTCTCCAGCAGCGCGGTCGCGGTCACCAGGAGGCCTGGCGTGCAGATGCCGCATTGCGCGGCACCGTGTTTGAGAAACGACGCTTGCAGCATGGACAGCCGGCCATTGGCCAGTCCTTCGACGGTTGTGACACTGGCTCCATCGACGGATGCGACCGGCGTCAGGCAGGCGCAGACCGGCTCGCCATCGACTAGCACGGTGCAGGCCCCGCAATCCCCGGCATCGCAGCCAACCTTGGTTCCGGTGAGCTGCAGTTCGTCGCGCAGGACCGATGAAAGCCGGCTGACAGGCGAGACCGTGACGGAGGCCCGGGCGGCATTGACCTGGAAGCTTATCTCTCCGCGCGGCATGCTCATGCCGCAACCTCCGCGGGCGGTCGGCGGGCCGCTGCCTGGACAGCGCGGGAAACGATTTCACGGGCGGCATCCAGGCGGTAAGCCGCAGAGCCACGCACGTCGTCGATCGGCACAAGTTGCGGCATCGCCGCGGTCTCGACGATGTCGCCGAGCGGACCATCGAGCCTCTGGCCGGCAAGCGCCTGTTCGAGATGGGGCAGGCGTGTGGCGACGGCCGAGCAGGCGCCGACGGCGATTGCCGCATGCCGGATGATCCTGTCTTCGACGGTCAGCCGGATCGCCGCCATGGCAATCGAGATCACCAGATACCGCCGTGCGCCGAGCTTTACGAAAGCCGAACTCCCGGCCGCACTGGCCTTGGGCACACGGACAGCGGTCACCAGCTCATCCGGCCTGCGCGCGGTGCGGCGATTGCCAAGGATGAAATCGGCGAGCGGCAGATAGCGGGTCCCGCCGGTCGAGCGCAGTTCCACCTCGGCATCCAGCACCAGCAGCGCGGGTACGCCGTCCGCGGCGGGCGACGCGTTGCAGAGGTTGCCGGCAACCGACGCGACATTCTGGATCTGCGGCGAGCCGACTTCGCTTGCGGCCTGTTTCAGCCCGTCGAAGGCGGAAGGCAGAGGCTGGCGGATGATGTCCGTCCAGGTCGTGCGGGCGCCGATCGACCAGTGTGTATCTTCCTCGACAACGCCGCGCAGCGTGCCGATGCCGTTTATGTCGAGGATGTTCTCGCGAATGGGCCGGCTGCCCTGGGCGGGGTAGAAGTCGGTGCCGCCGGCAAGCACGCGCCACGATGTTTCGTCGAGCAGCGTGAGCGCTTCGTCGAGCGTGGCGGGTTTCGCGTAACGGATCACGCCTGCCTTCCCGGTTCCTCCCGAAGGAGGTTTTCTCCCCTGACGATCAACC
This sequence comes from Mesorhizobium sp. NPDC059025, assembly GCF_042739655.1. NCBI lineage: Bacteria > Pseudomonadati > Pseudomonadota > Alphaproteobacteria > Hyphomicrobiales > Phyllobacteriaceae > Mesorhizobium > Mesorhizobium sp. NPDC059025. Next base: position 75,244 of record NZ_JBHYIM010000015.1, read on the forward strand.
GGTGCATCGCCGGCAAATTCATTCGTATGCAAATGATATCAGTCGCACCGGCTTTGTCAAAGCGGACGGCGTTTCCGGGCCGACTTCGACAGTCTCGCGCTTTAGACGGTTGACGCGGGCGACCATCTGATTGAGGTTCTCCACCCCGGTCGTCCAGGATGTGTCCTCAACACACCCGAGGCGACGGTCTCCTGTAAGCCGAAAGGGAACGCGATGGCCGACGAAGCACTGATCGTTGTCGATTTGCAGAACGATTTCTGCCCGGGCGGCGCGCTTGCCGTGACCGGCGGCGACGAGATCGTGCCGCTGGTCAACGACCTGATCCGCAACGCCGAGCACGTGGTGATGACGCAGGACTGGCATCCGGCCGGTCATTCCAGCTTTGCATCGAGCCATCCAGGCAAGCAGCCTTTCGAGCTGATCGAGATGCCTTATGGCCCGCAGACCCTGTGGCCGGATCACTGCATCCAGGGCAGCCTCGGCTCCGATTTCCATTCCGGGCTTGCCTGGAGCAAAGCCGAATTGATCATCCGAAAAGGCTTTCGCCCAGGGATCGACAGCTATTCGGCATTCTTCGAAAACGATCACACGACGCCGACCGGCCTTGCCGGCTACCTGCGTGAGCGCGGCATCGGCGCCATCACACTGGTCGGTCTGGCAACGGATTTCTGCGTGGCTTTTTCGGCACTCGACGCCATCCGACAGGGTTTCGCGACGACGGTGCGTCTGGATGCCTGTCGGGGTATCGATCTGAACGGCTCGCTCGACGCGATGCTGGGCCGTATGCGCGACGCCGGCGTGGTGCTGGCTTAAGTATGTTGGGGCGTGGTCCTTTCCGAGAACCGGCTCCGGCTTTCCGGGATCACGCTTTGGGCATTTGAGGGGCAGAGTGCATTTCAGGAAATTTCTGGCGGCCATTGCGTTGCTTTGCGGGAGCGCGGTTCCCGCTTTCGCTTCGGAGGGATTGCCCGGCGCGACCATGCCGCTCTGGTGGGCACTGCCCTTCGCCGGGCTGCTGCTGTCGATCGCCAGCGGCCCGCTACTGTTTCCGCACCTCTGGGAACACCACTACGGCAAGATCGCGGCAGGCTGGGCCGCGCTGGTTGTCGGCCCGCTGGCGCTGGCTTTCGGGGTCGACCTTTCTCTCGGCGCCGTCCTGCACGCGCTGCTCACCGAATACATGTCGTTCATCATCCTGCTGTTCGCCCTGTTCACCATCGCGGGCGGCATTCTCGTTGCCGGCAACATCCACGGCACGCCGTGGACGAATGCCGGCCTGCTGCTGGTCGGGGCGATCCTTGCCTCGGTGGTCGGCACCACCGGCGCCTCGATGATCATGATCCGGCCCGTCATCCGCGCAAACGACAACCGGCCGTTCAATGCGCATGTCGTCGTCTTCTTCATCTTCCTGGTGTCCAACATCGGTGGTTCGCTGACGCCGCTCGGCGACCCGCCACTGTTCGTCGGCTTCCTGCGCGGCGTCGACTTCTTCTGGACGACGGCGAACCTGTGGCGCGAAACGCTGTTCGTCACCGCCCTGGTGCTGGCTGCATTCCTGGTGCTGGACTTCGCGCTGCACTGGCGCGAGGCCGGCCAGCCGAAGATCAAGGACCCGACGCCGGATTCCAGGGTGCGCCTGCGTGGCCTGCCGAACCTGCCGCTGCTCGTGGGTGTGATCGCCGCGATCCTCATTTCGGCGTCATGGAAGCCCGGCATCGAGATCCCGGTGTTCGGCGTGATGCTGGAATTGCAGAACCTTGTGCGCGACGCCATCATCCTGGCGCTCGCCTTCGTCTCGCTGGCGGTGTCGCGCAGCGAATACCGCAGGGCCAATGGCTTTGCCTGGGGCCCGATCGCCGAGGTGGCAAAACTCTTTGCCGCGATCTTCATCTGCATCGTGCCGGTGATCGCCATCCTGAAGGCCGGCAACGATGGTGCCCTGGCGCCCCTGGTTGCCCTGGTGACGGCGGCCGACGGAACGCCCAACGATCTCGCCTATTTCTGGTTGACCGGTGCGCTGTCTTCGTTCCTCGACAATGCGCCGACCTATCTCGTCTTCTTCGAACTGGCCGGCGGCAACGCGCGCCACCTGATGGCGGAGCTCGCGACGACGCTCGCCGCGATCTCGGCGGGTGCCGTCTTCATGGGAGCCAACACCTATATCGGCAACGCACCCAATTTCATGGTCTATGCCATTGCGCGTCATCAAGGCGTCAGGATGCCGGGATTCTTCGGCTATATGTTATGGTCGGGGGCAGTGCTGATCCCGACTTTCCTCATCGCCGGATTTGTCTTCTTCCGGTGAAGGCCTTAGAGCGCACTGGGCGACATTGTCACGTCGCCTCAAACCTATAAAAAGAACGGCGAAAGGATAACCGATGACGCCAAAAGCCGTTTTCTGGGACATGGATGGGACGCTCGTCGACAGCGAGCCGCTGCACGATGCCGCCCTGGTTTCGGCCATGCGCAGCGTCGGCCTTGAGGCGCCTGCCGACCTGCATGAGCGTGTGCTCGGCAAGACCGCCGCTTTCGTCTACGACATGATGCGCGATGAATTCGGCCTGACGCTGCCGTTCGATGAATGGATCGCGCTCAAATATGATTACTATATGGCCAATGTCGCCGGCCTGCAGCCGCGACCGGGCGCAATCGAAATCTATCAGGAGCTGCGGGCGCTCGGCGTGCCTCAGGCAGTGGTTTCGAATTCCGACCGGCTGATCGTCGACGCCAATCTCGGCGCGGTCGGTCTTTCGCATGCCGGCATGAAGACGGTGAGCCGCAATGACGTGCGCGAAGGCAAACCGCATCCCGAGCCATTCCTGCGCGCGGCCTGGCTGTTCGGTGTCGACCCCGGCGAGGCGGTAGCGATCGACGACAGTGTCACGGGTGCGATGTCCGGCCTGGCCGCCGGCATGAAGACGATCTTCTGGCCGGAGAGGCCGATGCCAGGCCCTGACGGCGCGGTCGTCATCGACACCGCGGACGAACTGCGCGCCGAACTCGGGCTTTAGAGCGATCCCGGCAGAGCCGGGACGTATCCGTCAGCTGCGATAGACGGGTTCCTGCTCGTCGAGGATCGCCTTCAACTCGGCCAGATGCCGTTCCGCCTGGCCGGGATAGTCGTCCATCTCCGATGCCGTCTTTTCGGCGATCTCGTCCGAGAGCACGCGCAGCGGCCGGCCGGTCCACAGAGCCTTGATGTAGGTTTCGGCCGCGCGCTCGAAATAGAACATGCGGTTGAAGGCGTCCGCCACGCTGTCGCCGATGACCAGCACGCCGTGATTGCCCATGATCATCACCTTGTGCCTGGGATTGGCCAGCAGTTGCGAACAGCGCTCGCCCTCCTCCTCGAAGGCAAGCCCGCCATAGTGCCCGTCGACGACGGTGCGATTGAAGAAGGCAGCAGAATTCTGGTCGATCGGCGGCAAGGTGGAGTCGGCCAGCGATGCCAGCACGGTGGCATGGATCGAATGCACATGCATGACGCAGCGTGCGTGCGCGACATTGCGATGGATGGCGCCATGCAGGCCCCAGGCGGTCGGATCCGGCGCATTGGGGCCCTTCAGGGTCTCCGGGTCGTTGGCGTCGATCAGGATGAGGTCGCTCGCCTTGACGCGCGAGAAGTGCACCTGGTTCGGGTTCATCAGGAAGCGCGTGCCGTCCTCGTTCACCGCCAATGAGAAATGATTGGCCACCGCTTCGTGCATGTTGAGGCGCGCGGTCCAACGGAAGGCGCAGGCGAGATCGACCCGCTCGTCGTAGAAAGGCAGGTTGCTCAGCGATTCCTTCTGCAGGCGTGCCAGGGTCATGGTCTTCTCCTCGATTTCAAGAGGAGCATGACGCGCGCCCGACGTCACGGCAACTGGAAACGGCTGATCCAGATTTTACGTCGGGAACTGCGAGACTCCCAGGAGCACGAAGCCGGCACCGATCAGCAGGCAGAGCGGCGAATAGAAGCTCCGGTCAAGCCGAGCGAACGGCTGCTCCGGCGTCTGATGTCGCCACCACGGCGTGAAGCCGAGCACACCACGACCAAGGAAAACCAGCGCGATCATCACCGATGTGGCGGCAAGGCCCTGCTGCGGAAACGGCGTCGCGAAAACGCCCATGAGCGCCAGCGGCCACAGGGTCGCCAGAACCAGGCAGGCCGCAACGGCGAAACAGGCGAAGGTCGAAGGCATCTCGGTGACGCCACGCGTTCCGACAACAGCCCGGGCACACGAGGCGGCATCATGGCCGGGCCAGATACCGCCGATACCCCAATAGACGTGCAGCGAGGTGATCACGAGCAGGATTGCGGAAAGCGCGAAGGCAAGGACGATCATGAACAGTGTGCTCGAATGGGGCGATGAACTGAGCCGGCTGGCTATTGCGGGCCGCAAACGGCTTGCGACCGCGTCCGGGCCGGCCGCCCCAGCACGCGATCCATGTAGGCGTTGACGCTGTCGGATGCGATCGGGAACTTGCCGGCGCGCGCCCAGGCGCCCATGTCGCCCAGCAGCACGTCGACTGCTGAAAACCGATCGCCCAGCGCGAATTGTTTTTCACCCAGGCGACGGTCCAGCGCCTTCACCTCCGAGGCAAAATCATACGCCGCGGCCGGCCCCACATCGACGCGTACCTCGCTTGGCAGGATGAAACGGTGGCGCAGCTTGTTCCACAGCGGCGCTTCGAACTCCGACTGCGCGAAATGCATCCAGGAATCCATCTCGGCGCGTCCGGCTACGCCCGCATTGGCGCCCATGCCCTTGTCCGCATGCTTGTCGGCCAGATAGACACAGATCGCTGCGGAGTCGGTAACAGTCAGACCGTCGTCGACCAGGATCGGCACCTTGCCAGACGGGTTCAGCGCATAGGCCTCCGACGAGCGCAGTTTCACCGGAACGAACTCATAGGGTTCGCCGAGCTCTTCAAGCATCCACGTCACGCGGGAAACCCGCGATCCGCGCGATCCGACAGCCTTGTACATGCCGCTACCTCCGTGCATCGCGTTTCTAGACCATCGTGATCATCTACCCAAGCAGGCTCAAACGATGGTGTCGAAGAGCCGCAGGATCCACCAGGCCTGATAGATCATTGTGAAGATGATGAAAGCGATGTGGAAGCGCCGGCTCGTCGTATAGATGGCGATACCGCACAGGATGACGAACAGCGGCGTGCGGATCAGGTATTCGTGGCCGAAACGCGCGAAATGCGCCTCGCCCTTCAGCAGAGTGTCGACGACATCGAGCAGGTAGGTCGCCGCCAGCAGGCCGAAAAACCAGTTCCGGCGCGCAAAGAAGTAATCCTCGTAGCTTTTGTAATCCTGCATCGAATCGGGAAACAGGAAGGCGCACAGCAAATAGAGTGTCACCGAATAGCTGATGATGAAGAGATATTTGCCGAAGGTCCAATTGGCGACTTCAAAGAGGCCGAACTGCCACCACCAGAAATGCACCAGCGTCAGCAGCAGCGAGGCGACCCAGGCAAGATGCACCGGATAGAGCTTGTAGGCCTTGGGATGCTGGATGATACGGGCAACCCCGGACAAAAGCCGCGTCACGCCGAGACCGATCACCATGCCCATGACGATGCGCAGATGTGGGAAAACGTCATGCGCCTGGGATAAAGGCTGCTCCATCACGGTTCACCCTCTGCAGCGCGTCAACGGTCGCGCCCGTTGAACTTCTGCGGCGTCAGTGCGTCGGGTTCGACCCCTTCGAGGCAGCGTGCATTGATGGCAACCGATGCCGTACCGTCTGGCTTGGTTCCGCGGGCGAAGGATTCGATGCCGCAGACCCGGCAGAACAGATGATGGATGACATGCTTGTTGAAGAGGTAATCGGTCAGCACATCCTCACCCGAAAGCAGGGTGAAATTCTCTGCCGGGGCGAAAGTCAGGATACTGCCCAACCTGCCGCAGCGTGAACAGTTGCAGGATACCGTGTGGTCGAGGTCGACTGTCGCCTCATATGTCACGGCGCCGCAGTGACAGCTGCCATGGTACGTCTTCATCGCCATGTGAAATCCCTCGCGTTTGTCCGTCCTTGGTTTCGTCAGTCGCAGCTTTTCTTCGCAAACCGTGGAGCGCTTATGCCGAATCTGCTCAGGCGGCTTCGGCGTGTGGCGCACAGCCTTCGGCTTTGAACACGCGCCTGGTCGATGCCGGGTACTTCTGCAGGAGTGCCGCCGGCCGGATCGGCCGCGCCGAGAAATTGCCGCCGCAGTTCGGGCAGACACCCTTCAGCACCGACTCGACGCAATCCGCGCAGAAGGTGCATTCGAAGGTGCAGATCATCGCGTCGGTGGCATCGGGCGGCAGATTCTTGTCGCAGCATTCGCATCCGGGGCGTAGTTCGAGCATTTCGTTCTCCCATTCGTCGGATATCGGCGACTGAAGCCAGTCTTTCCCCTTTGTCGTGGAAAGTTAGCGATCCCGCAAGTTAAGTATCGAGCAGCTTTGTCCATATCGGTTGTTGCCTCGCCGGGTTTCGGTTCCTATAGAGGAGGCGGCCTTGATGCCGCCACAACGGGCGGCTCTACGCGTCATGCATCCGTCAGGAGCAACGAGAACAGGGGCGTCGAGACGCCTCCCAGGCACGAAATGCGGATTTGGGGGAAGGACTTCGAATGGCTGACGAATTGGCAAACGAGATCATCGCTAAGATCAAGGCTCATGCCGAGCCTGGTGGCGAGGAGATCACGACCAATACCGAGCTGACGGCACTCGGCATCCATTCGCTCGAGCTTACCGAAATCATCTTCGATCTCGAGGAAGCCTATAACATCGAAATCGAGATGAACACGGTCGATGCCTGGAGCAACCTCAAGAATGTCGGTGACATGGTTGAGGCCGTTCGCGCGCTGATTGCGAAGAAAGCCTGACCGAGGCTCCATGCGTACACGCGTCGTTATTACCGGTATCGGCGGCATCTGCGGGCTTGGCTCCGATGCCATCTCCATCTGGAACGAGATGAAGGCAGGCCGCCCGGCGATCGGGCAGGTGGTCGGCGCGGATCTGCATCAGCTGAAGGTGCAGGTCGGCAGCGAGATCAGGACGCTTCCGGAACATGGCCTGGAGCGCAAGCGGCTGGTCACGCTCGACCGCTTCAGCCTTCTTGCGATCATCGCCGCCAGCGAAGCCATGCAGCAGTCTGGCCTCATTGTCGGTGCCGAGAACACCTATCGCATCGGCGCAACCGTCGGCGTCGGCGTCTGCGGCTGGGAAACGGTCGAGGAAAATTACCGAGCGCTGCTGCTGAATGGCCGAAGCAGAGCCGATATCTTTTCCGTGCCCAAGGTCATGCCGGGTGCGGCAGCTGGCCAGATCAGCATGCAATTCGGCCTGCGCGGTCCCGTCTTCGGTGTCACCTCGGCCTGCGCTTCCGCCAACCATGCCATTGCCTCGGCCGTCGATCAGATCCGGCTCGGCAGGGCGGACGTCATGCTGGCCGGAGGCGCGGATGCTCCGCTGGTGTGGGGTATCATGAAGGCCTGGGAAGCCTTGCGTGTCCTTTCGCCAGACACATGCCGTCCGTTCTCCGCTGACCGGCAAGGGCTGGTGATGGGCGAAGGCGCCGGCATGGCCGTGCTGGAAAGCTATGAACATGCCATGGCGCGGGGCGCGACCATCCTCGGCGAGATCGCCGGCGTCGGCATTTCGGCGGATGCGTCGGATATCGTCGCGCCGACGGTCGAGGGCCCCGAGGCGGCCATGCGCTTCTGTCTCGCCGATGCTGGTTTCAACCCGGAAGACGTCGATTATCTCAACGCACACGGCACAGGCACCAAGGCCAACGACCAGATCGAGACCGCCGCGATCAAGCGCGCCTTCGGCGATCACGCCTACAAGCTCTCCGTGTCGTCGACCAAGTCGATGCACGGTCATGCGCTGGGTGCATCCGGAGCGCTGGAGATGATCGCCTGCGTCATGGCCATCCGTGACGGTATCGTGCCGCCGACAGCCAACTATCGCGAAGCGGATCCGGACTGCGATCTCGACATCACGCCGAATGTTGCGAAGGAACGCCCTGTTCGCGCGGCGCTGAGCAACGCCTTCGCCTTTGGCGGCACCAACGCCGTGCTGGCGTTCAAGGCGGTTTGATCCTGGAGCGTTTCCGTTTTCCGCGGGGATGCTCCAGCTCCTTGTTTTCATACAATTCCGAACGCAAAACGGTTGCGGATTTCACTGATATGCTCTGGCGCCTCTTGAATGCGGCGCAGGCAGGTCTAATTTTTGCACACCCACCCAGGCGGGGCGTTCGCGCCGCCCTTTCCCCGAGGCAACAATGACCGATCTTTCCGCCTTCCCGATCAATGCGCGCTGGCCTGCACAACACCCTGACCGTCTGCAGCTTTATTCGACGGCAACGCCCAATGGCGTGAAGGTGTCGATCATGCTGGAAGAGATCGGCCTGTCTTACGAGCCGCATTACGTGAATATCGGCCAGGATGAGAGCTGGACTCCCGAATTCCTGTCGCTCAACCCGAACGGCAAGATTCCCGCGATCATCGATCCCAATGGCCCGGACGGCAAGCCGCTGCCGCTGTTCGAATCCGGTGCCATCCTGATTTATCTGGCCGAGAAGACCGGCAAGCTGCTGCCGGGCGATGCGGCGCTGCGCTACGAAACCATCCAGTGGGTGTTCTTCCAGATGGCATCCGTCGGCCCGATGTTCGGCCAGCTCGGTTTCTTCCACAAATTCGCCGGCCGCGAGATTTCGGACAAGCGCCCGCTCGAGCGTTACCGCAACGAATCGCGTCGCCTGCTTGGCGTGCTTGAGAAGCGCCTCGAAGGTCGCAAATGGATCATGGGCGACGACTACACCATTGCCGATATTTCGCTGCTGGGCTGGGTGCGCAACCTCATCGGCTTCTATGAAGCAGGCGAACTGGTCGGCTTCGCCGATTTCAGCAATGTCGCGGCCTGGCTGGAGCGTGGCCTAGCTCGGCCTGCCGTCCAGCGCGGCCTCAACATCCCGGCCAAGCCCTGACGCTCCAGAGCATCCCGGGAAAAGTGCGCAGCGGTTTCCGGCCCGGAATTGACTAAAACAAATAAGCGTTTCCGTGAAAAACGGAAACGCTCTCGGCGGTCAGCCCTGCCGGATGACCAGGTCCGCCGACCGGCGGCGGGCCAGCACGCGTTCGATGTTGGGCGTATCGTTGGACGCGATCCAGGCGATGGCGTCCTCGTCGCTGCGGCCATGCTCATGCCAGCGCTGGCGTAGCCGCCGCTCGAGCTCGCCGCGGGTCACCTCGACAAAGATGGTAAAGTCGAACAGCGGCGCCAATCGAGACCAGGGCTCTTCGTCCAGAAGCAGGTAATTGCCTTCCACCAGGATGAAGCGGGTGTCGCTGCTGACAACGCCAGCCGCCGCCCGCGACAGTTCGATGCTGCGGTCGAAGACCGGGATGGCGATGTCCGGCTCGACCGCGCGTATGCGCTTCAGCAGCACCTCGAAACCCGCGAAGTCAAAGGTTTCCGGTGCGCCCTTGCGGGCGCGCAGACCACGCCTGTCGAGGATGATGTCGTCATAGTGGAACCCGTCCATCGGCACCACTTCCGCCGTTCCATCCGGCAACACGTCGTGCAGGGCCGCGGAGAGCGTTGACTTGCCGGCCCCGGGGGGACCGGCAATGGCAACAACGAAGCGTTTCGCCTTGGCCGCACGCTTGAAGATGGCGGCGGCAATGGTGGCAATCTCGGACATAGGCCGTTCCCTGCTCCAGTGGCGGCATCTTGCCGGCCATCCGCGAAACTTTCAAATCTCCCGTGGTGGGAGGATGTCCGGCTCAGCCGCTGCTGTCGATGCGCAGGAATTGCGCATCGTAAGGGACATCCAGCACGGCGCCGGCAGTGGTCGTAACCCGCAATTGGCCCGTGGCGGCGGAAACATCGTGCACCGCCTTCCCCGTTGCCGCCGGAACGGCACCGATGACATGGCGGAAGGCAACGCGCCGGTCCGGACCGAGCTCGAAGGCCGTCGTCACCCCTTCCCGCTTCAGCCAGTTGTCGCCCAGCGAAGCGGCATGGCCGACCGCGGTACGGCCGTCCTCGACGCCGAGCACACCGCGATGACGGCCGTTCCAGGGTGCGTAATCGCGCCCGCCATTCGAGATCCACAGCATGGTGATCGGCAGTTCAGCCGGTTTCTTCAGGATCAGCACGACATCCTTTTCCGCGGTGCGCGTAACCGCTGTCCAGCCGGGGCCACCGTGCTCCGCCTCGACCAGCGTGACGAAGTCCTCATGGCGCCTGTCCATGCGGTAATCGGTGAGGTCGACGGTCGCGCCATCCTTGCCGGGAAAATGGCGCAGGTCCTCGCTGCGGGCCGGATAGGCGAGCAGGTAGCTGCCACGTGCCGGATCGGGCTCCAGCGGATCGCCATCCGTCACGGCGACACGCTTCGGTGAAAAAGCAAGATGTCCGCCTTCGCGCATCGCCGTCATGGGGTGATGCGCAACGGAAATCGCGCCGTCGCCACCGATGAAGGCATGCTCCTGATACAGGAACGGATGACCGTCGCGAAGCGTGAGGATCTTCTCGACGGTGGCACCCATCACGGCGCGCTGGAGACGGAACGTTGCTCGCCAGCCGTCCGCCGTCGCCGAACTGTCGATCAAATCCCATGGGCTGTTTGCGGGCCAGCCATGCAGCGGCGCCTCCTCGATGTTGCTGCGCGAAAACGGCGCACAGAGGAAATCGCCGGAAAGCCGTGTCACGCCGTCAGGCAGGCCCTGCGGCATGGTTTCGCGCGGCTCGTCGATCCAGGGTGCCCGGTGCAGCGGCTTGAGCAGGCGCCCGTCCGCCTCGATGGTGAGGTCCGCGATATGGCCGACGGCGGTGTCGACCGAAACCGAAATGCCCCTGGCCTTGAAGGTGACCGTATCCATCGCCTGCCTCCGATTCGCGTGTCGCCAGCAAAGCGTGACGGCCGGGTGACGCGCAAGATGCGGTCGGGCTATGGCAACCGCTTTTCAGACACTTCAGGGAATCTGGCAGCCACGTTCAGGACAAACAGGACTGGCGCCGCTCGATCCGTTATGGAGAAAATTGGGGGGAGGTGAGAGGAGAACCTGGAACCGGAACAAGGCCGCGACTGCAGCCTGGCTTTTGCCCGCCCCCGTCGGAGGCATGAGCGAAACGAACCGCCGGATATCTGAAAAATGGTGGAGCCAATCGGAATCGAACCGACGACCTCTTGAATGCCATTCAAGCGCTCTCCCAACTGAGCTATGGCCCCACTCCGGCTTCTGCCGGCCGCCGTTTCCGGCGGGATATTCCGGCAAGGTTGGGACCCCGCCGGTCAGTGCAGGGCGGCTTCTAGCGCCGCCTTGCCGCAATAGCAAGTCTTTCGAAACAGCTTTTTTCGCAAAGCCGGCTCGAAAATTGGCGGACGCTCTGCGTCCGCCAAAATATCAGACGTCGTCGTCGTCGTCGCCGACGCCGATCATGTCGGAAACGTCGTCGTCTTCTTCTTCCTCGTCTTCAAGGAAGGTGTCGTCGTCATCGTCGCCCAGGTCGACGTCGTCATCGTCGTCGCCCATGTCAGGCAGGTCGTCGCCGCCCTTCGCCTCATCGTCGGCATCCTCGAGCGATACGATCTCGGCGCCTTCGTCCTCGTTTTCGACTTCCTTGTCCTCAGCCTCGTCCTCTTCTTCGAGCACGGCAGCCTTGCTGTCCTGGAAATAGGAAAGGGGATAGCTCTTGCCCGTATAGGGAGAGACGATCGGATCCTTGTTCAGATCATAGAATTTGCGGCCCGTTTCGGGGTCAACGCGTTTTGTGCCAAGTTCGGGTTTTGCCACGGCAAGCCTCGTACAAAAAGATTGGTCCCCTTAATCGCAGTTTGCGGCGCTGTCAAAGCCTAATGCCACTGCCTTCGCATGAGCCGTTTTGCCGCCTTTTTCGGGATGACGGCACGAAACGGGCGTGTTAGGAACTTCCCTGCAAAAATGACCACCCCAAGGCCTTGAGCCAGGCTCGGCCCGACAAATCCAGGACATCCGACATGGCGCATGACGCCACACCACAACCTGCGACCGCGCGGCGCTCGCCGCCGCTTTCCGGCACGGCACGTGTGCCCGGCGACAAATCGATCTCGCACCGCTCCTTCATGTTCGGCGGCCTGGCTTCCGGCGAAACCCGCATCACCGGCCTGCTCGAGGGCGAGGACGTGATGCGCACCGGACAGGCCATGAAGGCGATGGGTGCTCATATCGAGAAACATGGCGACGAATGGGTGATCCGCGGCACCGGCAACGGCGCGTTGCTGCAGCCCGAGGCGCCGCTCGACTTCGGCAATGCCGGCACCGGCTCACGCCTTACCATGGGCCTCGTCGGCACCTATGACATGGAAACCACCTTCATCGGCGACGCCTCGCTGTCCAGCCGCCCGATGGGCCGTGTGCTGGAGCCGCTGCGCCAGATGGGCGTGCAGGTGCTGCAGGCCGCACCGGGAGATCGCATGCCGATCACCTTGCGGGGACCGAAACATGCCGCACCCATCACCTATCGCGTGCCGATGGCTTCGGCGCAGGTGAAATCCGCCGTGCTGCTGGCCGGCCTCAACACGCCGGGCATCACCACCGTGATCGAACCGGTGATGACGCGTGACCACACCGAAAAGATGCTGAAAGGCTTCGGCGCCAATCTCACGGTCGAAACCGACGAGCGCGGCGTGCGCCACATCTTCATCGAAGGCCAGGGCAAACTCAGCGGCCAGGTCATCGCTGTTCCAGGCGACCCGTCTTCCGCCGGCTTCCCGCTGGTGGCCGCGCTGATCGTGCCCGGCTCCGACATCATCATCGAGAACGTGCTGATGAACCCCACCCGCACCGGCCTGCTGCTGACGCTGCAGGAGATGGGTGGCCAGATCGATGTCCTCAACCCGCGCAACGCCGGCGGCGAAGATGTCGCCGACCTGCGCGTGCGTTCATCGGAACTCAAGGGCGTCACCGTTCCGTCCGAACGCGCACCCTCGATGATCGACGAGTATCCGGTTCTGGCGGTCGCGGCCGCGTTCGCCGAGGGCGAAACGCTGATGCAGGGACTGGAAGAGCTGCGGGTGAAGGAAAGCGACCGGCTCGCCGCCGTCGCCAACGGCCTCAAGCTCAATGGCGTCGACTGCACGGAAGGCGAGGCTTCGCTCAGCGTGCGCGGCGTGCCGGGCGGCAAGGGCCTGGGCTGCGAGACAAAAGGCGAGGCGGTGAAAACGCATCTCGACCACCGCATCGCGATGAGCTTCCTGATCATGGGGCTTGCCAGCGAAAAGCCGGTCACGGTAGACGACCGCGCCATGATCGCCACCAGCTTCCCGGAATTCATGGGGCTGATGACGCGTCTGGGCGCCGAGATCGACTGACCGCAGCGCCTCCATCTTGTCATGGACCGGGTGATACAAGCTCGGTCCATGCCCTCCTATTCCCTGCCGGGACCTGCGGCTGCAGCCGGCACTCTTGAAGAACGCTCAGAGCCTGAACCATGATCCGCCTCGAAAATATCGGCAAGCAGAACGGCAAGCAGATCGTCTTCATCGAGGCCTCGGCCACGATCCAGCGCGGCGAGAAGGTAGGGCTTGTCGGCCCGAACGGCGCCGGCAAGACCACGCTGTTCCGCATGATCACCGGCGAGGAACTGCCCGACGAGGGGCAGGTCGCGATCGATCGCGGCGTGCGGATCGGCTATTTCAACCAGGACGTCGGCGATATGGCCGGTCGGAGCGCAGTTGCCGAGGTGATGGACGGCGTCGGCCCGGTCAGTGCGCTGGCGGCCGAAATGGCCGAACTGGAAGCCGCCATGGGCGATCCGGACCAAGCCGACAACATGGACGAGATCATCACCCGCTACGGCGAGGTGCAGGGCCGTTTCGACGAGCTGGACGGCTATGCGCTGGACGGCCGCGCCCGTGAGGTGCTCGACGGGCTGGGTTTCAGCCAGGAGATGATGAGCGGCGACGTCGGCAAGCTGTCGGGCGGCTGGAAGATGCGCGTCGCGCTCGCCAAGATCCTTTTGATGCGGCCAGACGCCATGCTGCTCGACGAGCCGAGCAACCATCTCGATCTCGAAAGCCTGATCTGGCTGGAGAACTTCCTGAAAGGATATGACGGCGCCATCCTGATGACGTCACACGACCGCGAATTCATGAACCGGATCGTCGGCAAGATCGTCGAGATCGATGGCGGTGCGCTAACCAGCTATTCCGGCGACTACGAATTCTACCGCCAGCAGCGCGCCGTCGCCGAAGTGCAGCAGCAGGCGCAGTTCGAGCGGCAGCAGGCGATGCTGGCCAAGGAAATCGCCTTCATCGAACGGTTCAAGGCGCGCGCCTCGCATGCCGCGCAGGTGCAGAGCCGCGTCAAGAAGCTGGAGAAGATCGACAAGGTCGAACCGCCCAAGCGCCAGCAGACCGTGCGTTTCGAATTCCAGCCGGCACCGCGCTCGGGCGAGGACGTGGCGACGCTGAAGAATGTCTCCAAAAGCTACGGCAGCCGCACCATCTATGACGGGCTCGATTTCCAGGTGCGCCGGCGCGAACGCTGGTGCGTGATGGGCGTCAACGGCGCCGGCAAGTCGACGCTGCTGAAGCTGGTGGCCGGCGCTTCGGAGCCGGACGACGGCACGGTCTCACGCGGTCCCAGCGTCAAGATGGGCTATTTCGCGCAGCATGCGATGGAGCTGCTCGAGGGCGAGCGCACAGTGCTGGAATCGCTGGAGGATTCTTTCCCGCAGGCCGGCCAGGCACCATTGCGCGCACTCGCCGGCTGCTTCGGCTTCACCGGCGATGAAGTCGAGAAGAAGTGCCGGGTGCTGTCGGGTGGTGAAAAAGCCCGGCTGGTGATGGCCAAGATGCTGTTCGATCCACCGAACTTCCTGGTTCTGGACGAGCCGACCAACCACCTCGACATCGCCACCAAGCAGATGCTGATCGAGGCGCTGTCGCGCTATGAAGGAGCGATGCTGTTCGTCAGCCACGACCGCCATTTCCTGGCGGCGCTGTCCAACCGCGTGCTGGAGCTGACGGAAAACGGCATGCACGCCTATGGCGGCGGCTACACCGAATATGTCGAGCGCACGGGGCATGAAGCACCGGGCCTGCGCGGATAGGAAGCGCAGACTGGCGGTCTCAAGGCTGACGTTGAAGTGCGCAGCGGCTTCCGTGAAAAGCGGAACCGCGCCTATGCCGGCGCATATTCCAGCGCCACGACGCCGTTGCTGAACGGCGCGGCCGAAATCAGCGCGAATTTCTGCTGTTCTCCGGGCGCGAAAAACGGTTTCCCCTGGCCGACCGCAAGAGGATAGCTGAGCAGCCGGATGCGGTCGACGAGACCGTGGTGCAGCAGTTGCTGGGCCAGGCTGATGCTGCCGTGGACATAGATATTGCCGCCGGCGGCTTTTTTCAGCTCCCTGACGGCCTCGGGCAAAGGCCCCTCCAGCCTTTGAGCAGGCTTCCAGTCGAGCTGCCTCACCGTGGTCGACGCGACATGTTTCGGCAGCGCGTTGAACCTGTCGGCGAAATCCCCCGTCTCGTGCGGCCAGGATGCCGCGAAGATCTGGTAGGTCACGCGACCCAGCAACATGGCGCCGCTGTCGGCAAGCTCCTCTTCCTTGAACCTGTCCATCTCGGCATTCCAGGCAATGCCCGTCAGCTTTTCGACCTCGGCTATACCGTCGGCGCTGATGAATTCGGTGACGATGACTTTCCTCATTCGGCCCTCCATCGCGGGAAACGCATGCTGGAAAGAATGCAGCAAGGATAACAACGGCGCACCGCCTGCACAAATTCCGCCGGTCCGTCATTCTGTCGATCGGAAGCGGGTTTGGTCAGGAACAGACTTGCTTTCCATCGGCGTCTCCGCTTGAAGCATGGCCATGCCTCACACTCTCACCATAGCCATCGACGGTCCGGCGGGCGCCGGCAAGGGAACCCTGGCCCGGCGGCTGGCAGACTACTACCACCTGCCGCATCTCGACACCGGCCTCACCTACCGCGCCGTGGCGCATATGCTGCTTGCCAAGGGCTGGCCGCTTGGCGACGAGCCGCATGCCGTGGAAGCCGCCCGCCTGATCGATCTCGGCGATCTCGATCGCTCGGTGCTGTCGGCGCATGCCGTTGGCGAGGCCGCCTCCAAAGTCGCCGTCATCCCGGAAGTGCGCCGCATCCTGGTCGAAAAGCAGCGCGCCTTCGCGGCACAACCTGGCGGCGCGGTTCTCGACGGCCGCGACATCGGCACGGTCGTGTGCCCTGGCGCGATGGTAAAGCTCTATGTGACCGCCAGCGCGGAGGTGCGGGCGCGGCGCCGGCTGGCGGAAATCGAGGCCAATGACGGCACCGGTGATTTCGCCACCATTCTCGCCGACATCACGCGCCGCGACGAGCGCGACATGGGCCGGGCCGACTCCCCGCTCAGGCCCGCCGGCGACGCGCACTTGCTTGATACGTCGCAAATGTCTATAGAAGCCGCGTTTCTGGCGGCCAAGACGATCGTTGACGACGTTCTGGTCAAAGGAGACAAGGCCTGATCCGGCGTTTTCGCCGCTCGCTGTTGCGAGCTTTGTGAAAATACCCATATCGGGCGGGAGCATGATCTCTGAGAGGTCATGCGACAAACAATGAATAGAACCCGGCCTGCCAGCATTCTTTGCGCCGAACCGCCGCTTCAACGCGGCACAGGGTCTTGACCCGGAATACCGGCAGGTCATCGCAACGCTAACCCACGGCGCCAGCCTCCAGGCGAGGCTTTCAGGAGAAAGTATGTCTCAATCCATTCCGACTCGCGACGATTTCGCGAGCATGCTCGAAGAATCGTTCTCGGACGGTCATTCGGGCGAAGGCCAGGTCGTTCGCGGTATCGTCACCGCGATTGAAAAGGACATGGCCATCATCGACGTCGGCCTCAAGGTCGAAGGCCGCGTGGCACTGAAGGAATTCGGCGCCAAGGGCAAGGACGGCAGCCTCAAGCCGGGTGATACCGTCGAAGTTTATGTCGAGCGCATCGAAAACGCGCTGGGCGAAGCCATGCTCTCGCGCGACAAGGCGCGCCGCGAGGAAAGCTGGGTCAAGCTGGAAGAGAAGTTCGCCAAGGGCGAGCGCGTCGAAGGCGTCATCTTCAACCAGGTCAAGGGCGGCTTCACCGTCGATCTGGACGGCGCCGTGGCCTTCCTGCCGCGTTCGCAGGTCGACATCCGTCCGATCCGCGACGTCACCCCGCTCATGCACAACCCGCAGCCGTTCGAGATCCTCAAGATGGATCGCCGTCGCGGCAACATCGTCGTTTCGCGCCGCACCGTGCTTGAAGAGAGCCGTGCCGAGCAGCGTTCCGAGATCGTCCAGAACCTCGAAGAGGGTCAGGTGGTCGAAGGCGTGGTCAAGAACATCACCGACTACGGTGCGTTCGTCGACCTCGGCGGCATCGACGGCCTGCTGCACGTCACCGACATGGCCTGGCGCCGCGTCAACCATCCGACCGAGATCCTCAACATCGGTCAGACGGTCAAGGTGCAGATCATCCGCATCAACCAGGAAACCCATCGTATCTCGCTCGGCATGAAGCAGCTCGAGAGCGATCCGTGGTCGGATATCGGCACCAAGTTCCCGATCGGCAAGAAGATCACCGGTACGGTCACCAACATCACCGACTACGGCGCGTTCGTCGAGCTGGAGCCGGGCATCGAGGGCCTGATCCACGTTTCGGAAATGTCGTGGACGAAGAAGAACGTGCATCCGGGCAAGATCCTGTCCACCTCGCAGCAGGTCGACGTGGTCGTGCTGGAAGTCGATCCGGCCAAGCGCCGCATCTCGCTGGGTCTCAAGCAGACGCTGGAGAACCCGTGGCACGCCTTCGCCGCCAACCACCCGGTCGGCTCGACCGTGGAAGGCGAAGTCAAGAACAAGACCGAGTTCGGTCTGTTCATCGGCCTCGACGGCGACGTGGACGGCATGGTGCACCTGTCGGATCTCGACTGGAACCGTCCGGGCGAGCAGGTCATCGAAGAGTACCAGCGCGGCCAGATGGTGCGTGCCCAGGTTCTCGATGTTGACATCGACAAGGAGCGCATCTCGCTCGGCGTCAAGCAGCTTGAGCGCGATACGGCCGGCGATGCCGCCGCTTCGGGCGAACTGCGCAAGAACGCCGTCGTCACCTGCGAAGTCACCGGTGTGAAGGATGGCGGTCTGGACGTGCGGCTGGTCGAAAGCGGCATCGACACCTTCATCAAGCGCTCCGACCTGTCGCGTGACCGCGACGAGCAGCGTCCGGAACGCTTCACCGTTGGCCAGAAGGTCGACGCCCGCGTCATCGCCTTCGACAAGAAGACCCGCAAGCTGCAGGTCTCGATCAAGGCGCTGGAAATCGCCGAAGAGAAGGAAGCCGTTGCTCAGTACGGCTCGACCGACTCCGGCGCTTCGCTGGGCGACATCCTGGGTGCCGCGCTGAAGAAGCAGGGCGGCAACTAAGCCAGCCTCCGGCACTGCCTTCGCGGCAGTGCAAAATCGACAAGACCCGCCGGAGCGATCCGGCGGGTTTTTTGTTATGGCTGCGACGAAGAGACCGCCTTGCAAGCCGGCAGGCAGCCGAGGACAGTGCCTCCGCCAGCATTGGTGCTGGTGTTGTCCGGGAGGCAGTTCTGCAATGATCGACCACGTCACCGTCGCCGTCAGCGACCTTGCCGCGAGCAAGCTGTTCTACGAGACGGCCTTCGTGCCGCTCGGCTACCAGCTTTCATTCGGAGAGGAAGGCGTGTTCTGGGCCTTCGACATCGGTGACGGCCTGTTCGAGATCATGCAGTCGGCAACCCCTGGACCGCTGACGCGTCTGCATGTCGCCTTCCGCGCGAAAAGCCATGCCGAGGTGGATGCCTTCTATCAGGCCGCACTGGCCGCCGGAGCAACCGACAACGGCGCGCCGGGGCCGCGCCCGGCCTATACGCCGAACTACTATGCTGCCTTCGTGATCGACCCGAACGGCTACAACATCGAAGCCATGATCGACGCGCCATTTTCCTGATCTCACGCCAGTTCGCTTCGCTCACGGCTCCGATGGGGCGGCCGGACGGCCGACGGGCGGTCGCCCTTGCGAACCCACGGGTTCGGGCTGATCTCACGCCAGCTCGCTTCGCTCACGGCTCCGATGGGGCGGCCGGACGGCCGACGGGCGGTCGCCCTTGCGAACCTATGAGTTCGAGTTCGCCGCTCAGGCGCGCCCGTAGAGCGGGACCAGTGTTCCGCTCATCGCCTCGTTGCGCGGTGAAGCGAGATAGACGATCGTTTCGGCCGCGGCGTCCGGGCTTACCCATTTCGAGAAATCGGCATCCGGCATGTCGGCGCGATTGGCGGGTGTGTCGAGCGTGGAAGGAGCAATGGCGTTGACCAGGATACCCTTGCCTTTCAGCTCCTCGGCCAGCGCAACCGTCATCGCCGCCACCGCAGCCTTGCTTGCCGCATAGGCGACCATGCCGGCGCCGCGTCTCGGTTCGAGCCCAGCGCGAGCCGAAACGTTGACAATGCGGCCGCGCGTTCCGGAAGCGAGCATGGCGCGCACCGCGGCCCGGCTGCACAGGAAGGCGGTGCGCGCATTGGTGTCCATCATCTCGTTGTAGGCAGCCGATTCGGTCTTCTCGACCGGTGCCATGGCGAAACCGCCGGCCAGGTGGATCGAGGCCCATAGGTCCGGAACACCGGCGTAGAAGGCGGTGACGGCTTCCGTGTCCTCGAGATAGACGTTGTTCACCAGATGCACGCGATCGTGTTTGCTGAACGGGAAATGCGCCGGCGCCGCGGCATGGCTGTTCGGCACGTGGCAGATGGCGCCTTCCTGCAGGAGCTGCGCCACCACGGCACTGCCCAGCGCACCCGTTCCGCCGGTGACGACAACATGTTTTTGGTCCAGCGTAGCCGCCATCCGCGACAACTCCTGCTCAGTCATTTGATGGATTTCCGAAAATCGCGCCTTTCGCGCTCTCACTCAACCGAAATCTCTATGAGGAAAGGCTTTTTTGTCGCTCGCGCCCTGCCGAGGGCCTGCCCAAGCCCGGCAGGCCCCTCCAATCTCTGGGAACCAATGCCATAAGCATCCGCCAATTTGCAGAAATCCGGCGGTGCAGGCGAGACGCCGACCGGCTCAACACCGACATCGCGCATGGAGGTTTCGATTTCCCGATAGCCGCGATTGTTCCAGACGATGAAGATAACCGGCGCCTGCAAATCGAGTGCCGCTGCGATCTCCGGCAGCGTGAACTGGAACCCGCCATCGCCGGTGAGGCACACCACCGGCGCACCCGGAACAGCCAAGGCCGCACCGATCGCCGCCGGCGGACCGTAGCCCAGGGCACCAAAACCGGTAGCCGCGTTGAACCAGCCGGCTGGCCGATCATGATCGTAATAGAGATTGGCGGCATAGATCGGCTGCGTCGAATCGCCGACGATGATGGCCCCGGGCAGGCTCGTCCGAATAGTCTCGACGGCCGCCACCTGGGCCTGCATGGCAGGACCGATCTCGGCAAACGCGGCCGAACGTGCCGCGGCGGCCCGCTCAGGGCCGCTCGCCGAAGCCTTCGGACGATCGATTGCCGCTGCCAGCGCTTCGAGCGCGGCTCCACAATCGGCTTCGATGGCGACCGTTGCCGGATGCCGCTGGAGCTGGCCCGCGTCGATATCGATACGCACCAGCTGGCCCGGCACCACGAAACCGCCATCGCCATACATGTCATAGTCGGTCGGTCCGAACTCGGTACCGGCCGCCAGCACGACGTCGCTGTCGGCCATCAGCGCCCGCACGGCCTTGAGGCTCGGACTGGCGGGGACAGCCAGTGCATGGCCATGCATCAGGCCGCGGGCGTTGGCGGTCTGGACAACCGGGGCGTCGAGGCATTCGGCGAGCAGGCGCAGCGCGGCCTCGGCATGGCGGGCGCCACCGCCGGCGAGGACAAGAGGTCGACGAGCGCGGCCTAGAAGCGCCGCGGCGTTCCCGATCGCGACGGCATCCGGCATATTGGGGCGGGCATCGGAGCGCACCGGCTTCATCGCTTCGGCAGGCAGGCCCATGACGTCGAGCGGGATTTCGATGTGCACGGGACCGGGGCGGGCGGTACGAAAAAGATCGAAGGCGCGACCGAGAACGGCAGGCAATCGGGCCGCGTCGGTGATGCGCTCCGAAAACGCCGCCACCTTGGCCATCATGCCCTGCTGATCCGGCAGTTCGTGCAGATAGCCCAGGCCGCGCCCCAGCGTTGCCGTTGCATTGACGCCGGAGATCACGAGCATGGGTACCGAATCGGCCCGCGCCTGGCCCATGGCCGTGATGGTGTTGGTGAGGCCGGGTCCGGTGATGACGAAGGCAACGCCCGGTTTTCCGCTGGCGCGCGCATAGCCGTCGGCCATGAAACCGGCGCCCTGCTCGTGGCGCGGCGTGACGTGGCGGATGCGCGAACCGGCAAGGCCGCGATAGAGTTCGACCGTATGGACGCCGGGAATGCCGAAGACGGTGTCCACGCCATGCGCCTCGAGCAGCGCTATCAACGCTTCGCCGACGGTGGTCATTGGCTTTCTCCATTTTGAGCAAGGGGCATGATTCTCTTCCGAAAACTCCGCTGGTTCTCGGAATCATGCTCCAGCGGCGCAAGATTCAGCTGGGCTTCGACAGCCCTGATGCCGATCGCCGCCAGTTCGCCGGGCGAGAACATCTCGCCGGCCAGGCAGCCTTCGATCCAGAGTCCGTCGATGATTGCGTTGATCGCGATGGCATGGTGGCGCAGCTGGCTTGCGTCCGGCTTGCGCTGTTCGGCGGCAAGCACTTCGGCGACGACCGCTTCCACCTCGTTGCGAAAGGCGAGATAGCCTTCACGATGGGCGTGGGCCAGAGCAGGATCCGCGGATGCCCGGCCGATAAAGGTCGCCCAGAGCGAAAACACCCGCGCATCGATGATCGGCGCGCCGAGGTTGGCGGCGACGAAAGCCGCAAGACGCTGACGCGGCGACGCGCCCTCTGCAACAAGTGCAGCCTTGGCCTGCTCCGTCATGCGGCCGACCAGCGTCGTATAAGCTTCCTGCAGCAGCTCTTCCTTGCCGGGGAAATAGTGCCGGATCAGCCCGGCGGTAACGCCGGCACGCAACGCGATGGTGCGCAGGGTGGCGCCCTGCAGGCCACGCTCGGCCACGCTGTCCAGGGTCGCCTCGATCAGATCCTGTCGCCGCCGCTCCTCGCCTTCGCGACGGAACTTGCGCCGGGACGGCGCATTCATTGCCGCAGGATCGGCCGCGTCAGGCATGTCGGCCCGCCTTCGCAGGCGATGCAGAGCGCATCCGCCTCGAAGATTTCGACGGTGCAGCCGGCTGCTTCCATCACAGCCTTGGTCCTGGGGAAACCGGCAACAGCAATGACCTTGTGCGGGCTGGTCGGCAGCACATTCAGGCTGAGGCCGTTGGAAGCGGCGAACTCTTCGGCATCACCTTCGACCAGCCTGATCCCGCGCGCCTTCAGCATCTGGTAGAAAGGCGCCGGCAGAAGCGGCGAGTAGACCAGAGCAAGATCGTCAGCCAGCGGGCTGATCACCGACATCAGATGCAGGCAGGCCTCTTCGCCCTGCCACAGCGGCAGGTCGAAGCCGTAGACGGAAATACCGAGCGGCGTCAGCAGGTTGGAGACCTGCTGGATGCCTTCCTGGTTGGAGCGGACACCACGCCCGATCGCCAGCGTGCGAGCGTCCACCCACACGCAATCGCCACCTTCGACCTGCCCTGGCGCCTCGACACGACCCAGGATCGGAATGCCCAGTCTCTTGTAGGTTTCCTCGTGCAGGGATGGCTCCCTGGCGCGCAGCGGCTTGCCCATGGACAGGATCAGCGCGCCACGGTCCGTCATCAGCGACGGATCGTGTGTGAACACCGAATCCGACAGCCCGTCGGCCCTGTCCTCGATCCAGTCGATCTCGGCCCCGGCAGCTGCCACAAGATCGGCGAGGGCCTTGTGCTGTACCGCCGCTTTCGCCGGATCGAAGCCCGGCCCATAGTGCCAGGCGGCCCGGTCGGCGGCCCGCATGGCATTGGTCGCCGACCGCATCAGCACGCGCCGCAGCGGCGCCGCCATGGACTGTGATCCGAAAGCGCTCATCGATGCCCTTTTAAGCTGAAAAAAGTCGACAAAATTTCATCGAAGGCTATTTATACACTTGCGCAACAAGGCCGCAAGTGCCGTAATGAGCGGGATTGACGGGCTCGCGCTGCCGGGTCCATGCTGAAGTCTGGAGCGGGACAGTACAGCGTATGTTGATTAGCCGGATAGTCGTTCGACGAACTGCCGTCGATCGTACGGAGATCACACTGTGAACGCGGCGAGTGCCGCCACGATCCCATCCGGCAAGGCGCAGAATGGCGCCGCCGAAGCCATCCATGTCGAGAACCTGCATAAGAAATTCGGCGAGCTTCATGTTCTCAAGGGCGTGTCGCTGTCGGCGCGCGACGGTGAGGTCGTGGCCATCATCGGCGGCAGCGGCTCCGGCAAGTCGACGCTGCTGCGTTGCATCAACTGTCTTGAGAACCCGACCAGCGGCATCATTCGCGTCAATGGCGAGGAGATCAAGCTCAAGGCGGACAGCCACGGCCATACCGTGCCGGCAGACCGCCGCCAGATCGAACGCATCCGCTCGCGGCTGGGCATGGTGTTCCAGAGCTTCAACCTGTGGAGCCACATGACGCTTCTGCAAAACGTCATCGAAGTGCCGGTGCATGTTCTTGGCGTGAAGCGAGATGAAGCGATCGCCACCGCCGAAAAGCTGCTGGTGCGTGTCGGGCTTGCCGAAAAACGCGACGTCTATCCACACTTCCTGTCCGGCGGACAGCAACAGCGCGCGGCGATCGCCAGGGCGTTGGCCATCCAGCCGAGGGTCATGCTGTTCGACGAGCCGACCTCGGCGCTCGATCCGGAACTGGTCGGCGAAGTGCTGCGGGTGATCGCAGACCTCGCGCGCGAAGGACGCACCATGGTGCTGGTCACCCACGAAATGAAGTTTGCCCGCGAGGTCGCGACGCATGTCGTCTACCTCCACAACGGGCTGGTCGAGGAGGAAGGAGCGCCGGAACAGGTGTTCGGCGCGCCGAAGTCCGAGCGGCTGAAGCAGTTTCTGCGCAACGTCGGCTGACCCCTGAGGGGTCGGGCGACGACAAGAAAAGACAACGGGAACACTCAAAAACACGGGAGAACAGGGCATGAAAACATTTCTGAAGACGGCGGTTGCCGCTGCCGCGATCGCGTTGGCGGGGACCTTCGCGGCCAGCGCCGAGCAGGTGAAGGTCGGCTTCTCGCCGGAAGCGTATCCGCCTTTCTACTCGCAGGACTCGTCCGGCAAGTGGGGCGGCTGGGAAGTCGACATCGCCATGGCGATCTGCGCCGAAGCAAAGCTCGACTGCGTGCTGACGCCGATCCCGTGGGATGGCCTGATCCCGGGCCTCAAGACCAAGAAGATCGACACCATCATGAACTCGATGTCGATCACCGCGGAGCGCCAGAAGGAGATCGACTTCTCCGACAAGTACTACAACACCCCGACTTCGATCGCCGGTGCCAAGGACCAGAAATTCGACGCCTCGCCGGAAGGCCTCAAGGGCAAGGTTATCGGCGTGCAGGTCTCGACCATCCATGCCGCCTACGCCAAGAAGCACTTCGCTTCGACCGCGGCCGAGATCAAGGAATACCAGACGCAGGATGAGGCCAACCAGGATCTCGCCGCCGGCCGCATCGACGCCACGCAGGCCGACCAGATCGCGCTGGACGCCTTCCTGAAATCCGACCAGGGCAAGGCCTGCTGCGACATGAAGGGCAACGTCGCGCCCGATCTCGAAGTGCTCGGACCGGGCGTCGGCGCCGGCGTTCGCAAGGGCGACACCGAACTCAAGGACAAGATCAACGCCGCCATCAAGGGCATCCGCGCCAACGGCAAGTATGCCGAGATCACCAAGAAGTACTTCGACTTCGACGTCTATGGCGACGCCGTGCAGTCGAACTAGCACCCCGAGGTTCCGCGCGTCGTTCCCGAGAGACGACGCGCCATCCGGCCGGCGTTCGCGCCAGGCTGGGTCATGAGCCGGCACGTCGGGGGGCGCGCCGGCTCATTCGAGATCCTCCAACGGCGGCATGCGGCGCCGTTCAAGGCGATTTCGAAGAATTATTGCATCGATTTTGAACCAAAAGTCGCGCTCAGCGGAAGGCAATAATTCTTCGAAATCGCCTCAGTCGGAGTGACGGCACTGACAGACATTTTCCTTTCGGCCTCGGCGGCCAGCCTTGCCGAACTTCTGGCATTCGATCCACCCGGATGGGGCGGCAATCTGCTGCGTGGCCTGCTGGCCTCGGTCGGCATTGCCTGCGGCTCGTTCGGCCTCGGCCTGCTGATCGGTATCTGTGGCGCCTATGGCAAGCTCTATGGCAGTCCGGTGGTGCGCGATCTGTTCGGCCTCTACACCACCATCGTGCGCGCAGTGCCTGAGCTGGTGCTGATCCTGCTGCTCTACTTCGCCGGCACCGATCTGGTGAACAGGCTGCTCACCCTGCTCGGCTACGCGCCGGTCGACATCAACGGCCTGATCGCCGGCATCTGCGTGCTCGGCGTCGTCCAGGGCGCGTATTCGACGGAAGTGCTGCGCGGCGCCATCCTCGCCATCCCGCAGGGACAGATGGAGGCGGCGCGCGCCTATGGCATGTCGCCGTCGCTGCAGCTCAGGCGCATCACCTTGCCGGCGATGGCACCCTATGCGATCCCCGGCCTCGCCAATCTCTGGCTGATCGCCACCAAGGATACGGCGCTGCTCGCTGTCGTCGGCTTCAACGAGCTGACGCAGACGACCCGGCTGGCCGCCGGCGCCACCAAGGCGTATTTCACCTTCTTCATCGCTGCCGGCGTGCTTTATCTCGCGCTGACGCTGGTCTCCAATGTGATCATTTCCCGCTTCGAACGCTACTCGCGGCGCGGCATGCCTTCCGTGGCGGAGACGCGCTGATGAGCACCACCACAACCACGATCGCGCGTACCTCGGAGTGGCTGCAGCCGCACCGCATCATCCTCATCATCCTTGCGGCGGCGATCGTGCTTGCCTGCGCGTTCACCATGCGATGGGACTGGCTGCCGGCCTATCTGCCGCTTGCCCTGCAAGGCATATGGCGCACCATCTGGCTGCTCGCGGTCACCGCTACGCTGGGCATCCTGCTGGCAATCCCGATCGGTTTCGCGCAGGCCGCCGGCCCGGCATTCCTGGCGGTGCCGGCCCGGCTGTTCTGCACGATCATCCGCGGCACGCCGCTGCTGTTGCAGCTGTGGCTGCTCTACTACGGGCTCGGCTCGCTGTTCCCGCAGTTTCCCTGGATCCGCGATTCGTTCCTGTGGCCATATCTCAGGCAGGCCTGGCCATACGGCGTGCTGGCACTCACCCTTTCCTACGCCGGATATGAGGGAGAGGTCATGCGCGGCGCCTTCGCCGGCGTGCCGAAGGGGCAACTCGAAGCGGCCCGCGCTTTCGGCATGCGGCGCTGGACCGCCTTCCGACGCATCTGGCTGCCGCAGGCGCTGCGGCGAGCCCTGCCGACGCTGGCCGGCGAAACCGTGTTGCAGCTGAAAGCGACACCCCTGGTGGCGACCATCACCATGGTCGATATCTATTCCGTCGCCTCGCGAGTTCGACAGGAGACCTTCGTCACCTATGAACCCTTGCTGCTGCTCGCGCTGGTCTATATGGCCATTACCGGGGTTATCGTCTTTGCGTTCCGCAAGATCGAAGCGCGCATTCCGGCAAGACTCGGCTAGCCGAATTACGGCCCGGATTACGGTTTGGGTGCAAGCTACGGACGCAGCTTGAGCATGGTCCCGAAAAGTTGCAGACTTTTCGGATAAGATCATGCGTCAAAACAAGGAGATAGAGTGTTTCCGTGAAAACGGAAATGCTCCGGGGGTGGAAGGCATGCAGCTCAGTCTCGAACAGGCCACAGCACTTTGCCGCATGGCGGCACTCGGTGCCGGCGCCAGCGATGAAACCGCCCGTTCGATTGCCGCCGCCGCGATCGCCGCCGAGGCCGAAGGCAACAAGGCCGTTGGCCTCTCCCACTACATCGACTATCTGGAGGCGCTTGAGGCCGGACGCATCCGCGGCAAGGCCGAGCCGGTGATCACCCGGCCGGCACTCGCCGTCTATCTCTCGGACGCAAACGGTGGCGCGGCCCATACCGGCTTCGACCGTGTTTTCGACGACCTGGCCAAGGCGGCCAAGCTGTTCGGCGTCACGATCTTCTCGCAGAAAAATGCCTATACCGCCGGTGCGCTCGGTTATTTCACCGGACGCCTCGCCGCGCAGGGGCTGATCTCCTTCGCCGCCACCAACGGTCCGGCCGTGCTAGCGGGCTCCGGTTCGACGAAGCCGGTCTACTGCACCAACCCGATGTCATTCGCCTGCCCGCAAGCCGACGGCGCGCCGCTGATCATCGACCAGTCGTCGAGCGCAACCGCTTTCGTCAACATCCGCAAGGCCGCAGCCGACGGCAAGGCGATCCCGGAAGGCTGGGCGCTGGATGCCGGCGGCAATCCGACGACCGACGCCACCTCCGCCATGAAGGGCGCGCTGCTGGCCTTCGGCGGGGCACGCGGCGCCAACATCGCCCTGATGGTCGAGGTTCTGGCGGCCGGTCTATCCGGCGCGAACTGGTCGCTCGACGCACCGTGGTTCAGCGGCGGCCCGGACAGCCCCGGCACCGGGCTGTTCGTGCTGGCGATCGAGCCCAAGCTGCTCGATCCCGATTTCGAGAAGCGCATGAAGGACCAGATCAACCGGCTGGACCGCCGTTACGGCGTTCACATTCCCGGTCTTTCGAAAGCCGCCGCGACGGAAAAAGCCGCGGCGCGCGGCATCACCGTTTCCAAGGAAATCGTCGAGCGCATCGCCGATTTCGCCGAGCGGCACAAACGCTGAAGCGGGAGCTTCTCGGCGGTCGACGGTCAACGCCGACACGCGTCCATAAAACCAATGGCGGCGACCTCCTGTCGCCCTTTGCCTTTGGCGAGAAACCCATTATGAAACGGCATTGGAGCGCCGCGCGTCCGTGGACGCGCAGAGGACGCTCTAGGACTTTGAACCTACGCATCGCGCTTTCCGAAAATCGATGTCGATTTTCGGGCCGATGCGCTAGCCAAGCTTTCGTGCGCCGGAGCCAGCCATGACCGAAATCCTGCAAACCCCCAAGCTCGTCGTCGTTTTCGGCGGCTCAGGCTTCGTCGGGCGGCATGTGGTGCGCGCGCTGGCCATGCGCGGCTATCGCATCCGGGTCGCCTGCCGCCGTCCCGACCTCGCCGGCCATCTGCAGCCGCTTGGCAATGTCGGCCAGATCCAGCCCATCCAGGCCAATGTGCGCGTGCGCTGGTCTGTGGACCACGCCGTCCAGGGCGCCGACCATGTCGTCAACCTCGTCGGCATCCTTTACGAAGGCGGCCGCCAGCGTTTCGGTGCCGTGCAGGATTTCGGCGCGCGCGCCATCGCCGAGGCCGCCCGTTCGGTGGGCGCCGGCATGACCCATGTCTCGGCGCTCGGTGCCAGCGTCGATTCCGAATCCGACTATGCCCGCACCAAGGCACTCGGTGAAAAAGCCGTTCTCGAGACCATACCGGATGCCGTGATCTACCGGCCATCGATCAATTTCGGACCGGAGGACGGTTTCTTCAACCGCTTCGCCGCCATGGCGCGGTTCTCGCCTGTCCTGCCGCTGCTCGGTGGCGGCGCAACCCGTCTGCAGCCGGTCTATGTCGGCGATGTCGCCGAGGCGATCGCACGCTCGGTCGACGGCGCCGTCGAGGGTGGCAAGATCTATGAGCTTGGCGGGCCGAAGGTACTGACCTTCAAGGAGTGCATGCAGGAGATGCTGGCAGTGATCGAGCGCAAGCGCCTGCTGGTGTCGGTGCCGTGGTGGGCGGCCAGGCTCCAGGCTTCGATCCTGGAACTGCTGCCGAAGCCGCTGCTCACCAATGATCAGGTCACACAGCTGATGTCGGACAATGTCGTTTCCGAAGAAGCGATCCGGCAAGGCCGTACCTTCGCCGCGATGGGCATCACGCCGCGCACGATCGGGGCGATCCTGCCAAGTTATCTCTGGCGTTTCCGTGCCACCGGACAGTTCGATCAACGCAAGCCCGCAGCCTGATCTTTCCAACTTCGCAAGCATCAAAAAAGGCCGGATCGCTCCGGCCTTCTTCTTTGGGCAACTCCTGGAATTGCTCTTTGCGCTCAGCCCCAGATGAACAGGGCAACGAGCCCGACGCCGCCGACGATCAGCCGCCACCAGCCGAACAGCGAGTAGCCGTGCCGCGAGACGTAGCCGAGCAGGCTGCGCACGACGATGACCGCGGTGATGAAGGCCGCGATGAAGCCGACCGCGATGATCGGGAAATCGCCGCTCGTCAGCAGGTGGCGGTTCTTGATCAGGTCGAGCGTGAAGGCGCCGAGCATGGTCGGAATGGCGAGGAAGAAGGAGAATTCAGCCGCCGCCCGCTTGTCGACGCCCATCAGGAGCGAACCGACGATCGTGGCACCCGAGCGCGAGGTGCCCGGGATCATCGCCAGGCATTGGAACAGGCCGATCTTCAGGCACATCGACAGAGGCAGCTCCGAGGCGTTGTGATATTTCGGCTTCAGATCCAGCCGGTCGATCCACAGGAGCACGATGCCGCCCAGGATCAGCATGATGCAGATCAGCTTCGGCGTTTCGAACAGCACCGTCTTGATGAAATCATGCGCCAGGACGCCGATGACGGCCGCCGGCAGGAAGGCCAGGAACACGCCCACCAGCAGGCGCACGCTGTGGTCGCTCGAGATTTCCGGCGGCACGAACATGTTGACGCGACGGCGCCTGACGGTTGCTGCAACCAGTTCGAAAGCGCAGCCGCCCAGCCATATGATCGAAGCGATCGAGCCTATTGCTGCCTCGACCAGCCGGCCGAACGCGCCCGGCCGGCGCAGGAACGCCCAGATCTTGCCGGCATAGAGGCTGAGTATGGCGAGAATGGCGCCAAGCTGGATCAGCACCTCGAAAACCTTGCCGGTGGACTCGAAGCCAAGGAAATGGCCGGCCAGCAGGATGTGGCCGGTCGAGGAAACGGGAAGGAATTCGGTCAGCCCTTCAAGCAGGCCGAGCAGCAGTGCTTCCACCAAAGTCTGGAAATTCATAAAGTACCTCGCGGGCGGCGCGATCGGCAAAGCGGGACCCGGTCTTTGCGTCCGCTCGCGCTCGAATCTGTAGAACAGGCGCTTAGAACACTGCCAAAGTTGCAAAACTGTGACGAATGCAGCGTCGGGGCTTGCTTGTCAGCGTGCCCAACTGCTCCTATAGCTCGCAGCACCCTGACAACCCGTGTATTCGGGCAATAAAGACTTATCGGCGCGGCCAGCGATTCGCCAGCGCATATAATCATTCGGACGATGCTGACGCTTTTCCACCACCCCATGTTCGCCAGTTGCCGCTTCGTACGCCTCGCTTTCGGCGAGTATGGCGAGGAGCTTGCACTGATCGAGGAAAAACCCTGGACGCGGCGCAAGGAGTTCCTGGCGCTCAACCCGGCCGGCACGCTGCCGATCCTGCTTGCCGAAGGCGACGTGCCGATCATCGGCGCCGGCGTGATCGCCGAATATCTCGACGAGACGCGCGGCGTGCTGAAGCGCGAGAAGCGCCTCTTCGTGGAAGGGCCGATGGAGCGGGCGGAAATCCGCCGGCTTACGGACTGGTACCTCGTCAAGGCAGAGAGCGAAGTGACACGCCATCTGGTGCGCGAGCGGGTGCTGAAGCCGCACATGCCGGCGGATGCCGGCGGTGGTTCGCCGGATTCGACCGCCATCCGCGCGGCGCGCGCCAACATCCGCCAGCATATGAAATACACCAACTGGCTGGCCGGAACGCGGCATTGGCTGGCCGGCAGTCGCATCACCTATGCGGACCTGGCTGCCGCGGCGACCCTTTCCGTCCTCGACTATCTGGGCGAGATCGACTGGCGCGAACACGGCGCAGCGCGCGAGTGGTACACACGCGTGAAGTCGCGCCCTTCCTTCCGTCCGCTTCTGGCCGATCGCGTCCGCGGCCTGTCGCCGGTGTCGCACTATGCGGACCTCGATTTCTGACCAGGCCAAGCTGCGTAAACTGATCGACCGTGAAGCGCGGCGTGCCGGCTTCGATGCCGTCGCCATCACCACGCCGGGTGCCATCCCGCAGGCACCGGCGCGGCTGGCCGACTTCGTGGCGGCCGGCTATCACGGCTCGATGGGCTGGATTGCCGAAACACTCGAGCGCCGGGCCGATCCGTCCGTCCTGTGGCCTGATGTCCGCTCCATCATCGTGCTGGCGATGAACTATGGCCCCGATCACGACCCGCGAGCGCTTCAGCAGCTGCCCGATCGCGGCGCGATCTCCGTCTATGCCCGCAACCGCGACTATCACGACGTCATCAAGGGTCGTCTGAAGGAACTCGCCGGCAAGATCGTCGCGGCGGCGGGCGGCGATGTGAAGGTATTCGTCGACACCGCCCCGGTGATGGAAAAGCCGCTGGCCGAAGCAGCGGGGCTGGGCTGGCAAGGCAAGCATACCAATCTTGTCAGCCGCGCGCATGGATCGTGGCTGTTTCTCGGCTCGATCTTCACGACGGCGGAACTCGAACCGGACAGGGCGGAGGAAGACCATTGCGGCTCCTGTCGCGCCTGTCTCGATGCCTGCCCGACCGATGCGTTCCCGGCGCCCTACAAGCTCGATGCACGCCGTTGCATCTCCTACCTCACCATCGAGAACAAAGGGCCGATCCCGCCCGAATTCCGGGGCGCCATCGGCAACCGCATCTATGGCTGCGACGATTGCCTTGCGGCCTGCCCCTGGAACAAGTTCGCCCAGGCAGCCTCCGAGGCAAAGCTCGTTGCAAGGGCCGATCTGCGCGAACCGGCGCTCGCCGATCTGCTCAAGCTCGACGATGCCGGCTTCCGCACACTGTTCTCCGGTTCGCCGGTCAAGCGCATCGGCCGCGACCGTTTCCTCCGCAATGTGCTGATTGCCGCTGGCAACTCCGATGACCAGAGCCTTGTCGCGCCGGCGCGGGAACTGCTTGCCGATCAATCGCCGCTGGTTCGGGGTGCGGCGGTGTGGGCACTGTCGCGGCTGGCGGCTGGCGATACAGTGCGCGAGCTGGCAACGGCAGCATTGCAGGACGAAAACGACAGCGCTGTCCAGGACGAATGGCGATTGGCTCTGGGCGTGACCGACAACGACGGAAGGGCAGCATGACCGGCAACAGGATCTTCATTTTCGGCGCCGGCTATTCCGCCCAGGCATTCGCCGCCCAGAACCCGGATTTCGGGCGCTTTGTCGGCACGACGCGGTCGCAGGGCAAGTTCGACACCCTTCGGCAGACCAACATCGAGCCCTTGATCTTCGATGGAACACTCACATCGGACATTGAAACCGCACTCGCGGAAACCACGCATCTGGTGATCTCGATTGCGCCGGAGATGGCGGGCGAACCCGTGCTGCAGGCGGCGCGCGGCGTGATCGCAACCAGCATGCCGGCGCTGCGCTGGATCGGCTACCTGTCGACGGTCGGCGTCTATGGCGATCATGGCGGCGGCTGGGTCGACGAAAGCGCCGAATGCCGGCCGGTGTCTGATCGCTCCACCTTGCGACTGCAGGCGGAACAGGCCTGGCAAAGCCTTGGCAACGAGATCGGCAGGCCGGTCGCCGTGCTGCGCCTTTCCGGCATCTATGGCCCCGGCCGCAACGCTTTCGTCAATCTGAAGGACGGTACCGCCAAGCGACTGATCAAGCCGGGCCAGGTCTTCAACCGCATTCATCGCGACGACATTTCCGGCACTCTGCGCCATCTTGCAGGGCATGGTACAGGCGGTGTCTTCAATGTCACCGACGACCTGCCCGCACCGCCACAGGACGTGGTGACCTACGCCGCAACCCTGATGAGCGTGCCGCCGCCACCGGAAACCGATTTCGCCACCGCCCAACTTTCGCCCATGGCGCGGTCCTTTTATGGCGAGAACAAGCGTGTCTCCAACGCGGCGGTCAAGGCAGCGGGCTATACATTCCGCTTCCCCGACTACCACGCCGCATTCGACCACATGTGGGCGAGCGGAGACTGGGACAAGGGAGCGGCACGCAGCGCGATGAAGCGCTAGCGCATGACTCCGAAAATCGGAATCGATTTTCGGAAAGGAAGGGTGGCATGCGCCACCCGTCATGCGTCAGTTCAAAATGCTGGAGCGACCTTTGCGCGTCGAAAAGGACGCGCGGCGCTCTGGTGATCGCATGCAACGGTCGCTCCGTGGTATGATTCGGATTGCGACAGCTGCAGTGAAGGGACTGCGCGAGCAGGGAGTGGGCAAGTGACAGAACGGCTGCGAACCATTGCACGCAAGACAATCCTGGCATTGGCGGGCGTGGCGGCATTCGCTGGCGCTTTCGAATTAGAGACGCGTCCGGTCATGGCCGAGGAACTGGCCAAGGACCTGTTCGGCGCTGAAAAACTGCCGGCGGCAACCGAGCCGCAGTCCTTCGGCTTCTATTCCAAGGGCTGTTTCACGGGCGGTGTCGCGATCCCGCTGGAGGGTGACACCTGGACGGTGATGCGTCCTTCTCGCAACCGGCGCTGGGGCCATCCGGCGATGATCGCGCTGCTCGAGAAATTCTCGCGCGACGCCGAAGCTGACGGCTGGCCGGGCCTCCTGCTCGGCGATATCTCGCAGCCACGCGGTGGGCCGATGCTCACCGGTCACGCCTCGCACCAGATCGGCCTCGATGCCGACATCTGGCTGACACCGAAGCCGCGGCGGGACCTGACCATCGCCGAGCGCGAGAACAAGAGCGCGATGCTGATGGTCGATCCAAAGACGCATCGCGTCTACGATCGGCTATGGACGGCCCAGCACACGCAACTGCTCAAGCGCGCCGCCAGCTATCCGGAAGTCGAGCGCATCCTGGTCAATCCAGGCATCAAGAAGAAACTCTGCGATACGGTGACGGGTGACCGCGGCTGGCTGCGCAAGATCCGGCCGTTCTGGGGCCACGACTATCATTTCCATGTCCGCATCGGCTGCCAGCCGGGATCGCATGGCTGCAAGGAGCAGG
This sequence comes from Mesorhizobium sp. NPDC059025, assembly GCF_042739655.1. Taxonomy (NCBI): domain Bacteria; kingdom Pseudomonadati; phylum Pseudomonadota; class Alphaproteobacteria; order Hyphomicrobiales; family Phyllobacteriaceae; genus Mesorhizobium; species Mesorhizobium sp. NPDC059025. Next base: position 109,351 of record NZ_JBHYIM010000015.1, read on the forward strand.
CGGCGACAGCGGCAGGCGACGGCTGCGACAAGTCACTGGCCTGGTGGTTCACCGAGGAACCATGGCGCCCGAACAAGAACCCGGACGCTCCCAAGGCACGTGACATCATGACCATGGCAAGCCTGCCGAAGGAATGCCGCCTGGTGTTGCAGGCGCCTGGGCCGGTGTCGGCGGAAGCAGCGACCTACTACGGCAATGGCCGGCCGCTGGTCGCCGTGGCCGCATCGCCAGAGCCTGCACCGCCACCGTCGGGCACGATCGGCGAGGCGCCGCTGACCCCGGTGACGGCCAATGCCTTCGCGCCGACGCCGAAGATCGGCATCCCGTTGCCGCGTCCACGTCCCGGCAACTGACATCCCATCGCCTGGAACAGACGAAAGCGCCCTTTCCCGGGCGTTTTTGTTTGTTTATAGCATTCAATCGATTGAGGCGGTTGCAGCCGGCCGAATCGGCATGAAGACTTGCAACAAGGCTGACAATTGCGAACGCAAGGCGAGCCATCGCCGCATCGAACCGGGGATGGGAATGACTGACGCAATCGGCGGGCTGAGATTCCCGATCCTGATCGGCGACATCGGCGGCACCAATGCGCGCTTCTCCGTCGTGCTCGACGCCAATGCCGAGGCCGGCGAGCCGCACATCGTCCAGACCGCCGATTTCGAGACGATCGATGCCGCCATTCAGGCCGCCGTGCTTGACCACTCCTCGGTACGGCCGAATTCGGCGGTGCTGGCGATTGCCGGGCCGGTCGACGGCGATGAGATTCCGCTCACCAACTGCCCATGGGTGATCCGGCCCAAGGTGATGCTGCGCGATCTCGGCTTCAGCGATGTCGTTGTCTTGAACGATTTCGAGGCGCAGGCGCTCGCCGTGGTGGCACTCGGCGACGAACACATGGAAAAGATCGGCGGCGGCGAACCCGAACCCAATGCCGGTCGGGTCGTGCTGGGTCCGGGTACCGGTCTCGGCGTTGCCGGACTGATCCACGCGCTCGGGCACTGGATTCCGGTGCCGGGCGAAGGTGGACATATGGACATCGGCCCGCGTACGCCGCGCGATTTCCAGGTGTTTCCACATATCGAGAAGATCGAAGGCCGCATTTCCGGTGAGCAGATCCTGTGCGGGCGCGGACTGGTCAATGTCTATCGCGCGGTCGCTGCAGCCGACGGCAAGACCGCTCCCTTTACCAAACCGGCCGAGATCACCGCGGCAGCGCTGGCAAAATCCGACCCTGTCGCAGAAGAAGCATTGTCGCTGTTCGTGACCTGCCTCGGCCGAACGGCGGGCGATCTGGCGCTGGTGTTCAAGAGCCGCGGCGGCGTCTTCCTCACCGGCGGCATTGCCCAGAAGATCGTGCCGGCGCTGAAAGCGGGGAATTTCCGCGCCGCCTTCGAGGACAAGGCGCCGCACAGCGAGATGATGCGGTCCATGCCTGTCTATGTCATCACGCATCCGCTGGCCGCGCTGGCCGGGCTCGCAGCCTATGCGCGGGCACCATCCCTGTTTGGCGTCGAGACCGACGGGCGGCGCTGGAGCGCCTGAGCCGCAAGCCAGCCTGTTGGTTCTGATCGCAAAACCACAGCCACCTCGCGGAACCTGCCGCCAAAGCATTTTGCGCGCGTTGCCCATTGGCCATAGGCAAGGACGGCCGATGAGGCTAATAGGATGCCCGACGCCGCAGGGCGACCCGACGAATACAGCGCGCGGACTGAAATTTGGCTTCCAACGAACCAAAAAGAAGGGCTGACCCCAGCGAAGTCTTCGCTGTGTTACGCCGCATCTACCAAGAGGCCGGTCGCGGGCACCTGAAATCCTACTGGCTGGCGGCATTCTGCCTGATCGCCCTGGCCGCGACCACCGGTGGCGCGGCCTGGATCATGCAGCCCATGATCGACGACCTCTTCTACAAGCACCAGTACGACAAGGTGCCGTGGATCTGCGGCGCCATCATCGGCATCTTCCTGGTCCGCGGTCTTGCCACCTATGGCTCCGCCGTGACGCTCGCCAAGATCGGCAACAGCATCGTCGCCTACTATCAGAAGCGCGTCTTCGGCCACCTCATGAAGCTGGGCATCGACTTCTACACCGAGACACGGTCGGGCCAGCTGGCGGCGCGCATCAACGAAAACGTCGCCGGTATCCGCGATCTGTTCTCGATGACGCTGAAATCGATCGCCGGCGACCTCGTTGCCCTGATCGGCCTGGTGACGGTCATGGTCTATCAGGCGCCCTTCCTGGCAGCCAGCATCTTCCTGATCGGGCCGCCGCTGGTCTGGGCGGTCAGCTACATCATGCGCCGCGTGCGCCGTGTCACGCGGGAATCGGTCGAGATCAATTCGCATCTGATCGGCGCCATGCAGGAATCGGTGCAAGGTATCGCGGTGGTGAAGGCCTTCACCATGGAAGAGCAGCTCACCCACAAGATCGGCGACCTCGTCGACCGGGCGGAGTCCCGCTACAACAAGATCGCGCGTGTTTCGGAGCGGCTGGCGCCGGTCACGGAAATGCTGGCCGGTTTCGCCATCGCCGGCGTCGTCGCCTATTCGGTGTATCGTTCGGCTTACAGCAGCCAGCCGCCCGGCAATATCATGTCGTTCATCACCGCATTCATGCTGGCCTATGATCCGGTCCGGCGCCTTGCCCGCACCCAGGTCAATGTCGAGCGCGCCATGGTCAATGCGCGCATGATCTACGAATTGCTCGACATCGAACCCCGGCAAGGCGATGCCGAGGGAGCGAAAGAGGCCAAGGTCGAAAAGGGCGAGATCCGCTTCAACAACGTGACCTTTGGCTATTCGGCTGACCAACCTGTCATTCGCAATCTCAGCTTCACCGCCGCGGCTGGCAAGACCACCGCGATCGTCGGGGCATCCGGCGCCGGCAAGTCAACCCTCGTCGCCCTGCTGCAGCGCTTCTACGACGTCGATGGCGGCCTGATCGAAATCGACGGCCAGGATATTTCCAAGGTCACCAAGCGGTCGCTGCGCGAGTCGATCGCCTTCGTCTCGCAGCAACCCTATTTGTTCGAAGGCACGATCAGCGACAACATCCGCTACGGCCGTCCGGATGCCGGTGACAAGGAAATCGCGTTCGCCGCGCAACAGGCCGCCGCGGACGAATTCATCCGCCAGCAGCCGCAAGGCTATGACACGCCGGTCGGCGAAAATGGCGTCACACTTTCAGGCGGGCAGCGCCAGCGCCTGTCAATCGCACGCGCCATCATCCGCCAGGCACCGATCCTGCTTCTCGACGAGGCCACATCGGCGCTCGACAATGAATCGGAAGCCCGCGTCCAGCAAGCGCTGGCCGCCATCATGCGGGACTGCACGACCATCGTCATCGCGCACCGGCTGTCAACGGTGGTCAATGCCGATCATATCGTCGTGCTCGAGCAAGGTCAGCTGGTCGAGCAAGGCACGCACAGCGAGTTGCTTGCCAGGCCGAACGGTGCCTATGCCCATTTCTACAACCTGCAAGGCGGGCAGGGGCTTGGCCTGGTCGATGACGGCAAGGTCGAAGCGATCGCAGACAGGGCCGATGGAACGACCGGGGGATAACGCATGAGCGAGATGAAGCTGGTGGTGGTGGGTGCCGCGGGCCGCATGGGCCAGGCTCTGGTCCGCGCCATCGCCACGATACCCGGGGCGACCGTTGCCGCCGCCGTCGAGCGCAGGGGCTCCCCTCACGTTGGCAAGGACATCGGCCAGATCGCCGGCATCGGCCCGATCGGCGTGGCGATCGGTGACGATCCGCTGCCGGCCTTCGCCAAGGCCGACGGCGTGCTCGACTTCACCTCGCCCGCCGCCACCGTCGAGTTCGCCGGCTATGCCGCCCAGGCGCGCATCGCCCACATCATCGGCACCACCGGATGCTCGGACGAAGACGATGCGGCGATCGCCGCCGCCGCGCGCCACGCCACGATCGTGAAATCGGGCAATATGAGCCTCGGGGTCAATCTGCTCGCCGTCCTGGTCGAGCAGGCGGCCAAGGCGCTCGACCCGGAGGATTTCGATATCGAGATCCTCGAAATGCACCATCGCCAGAAGGTCGATGCTCCCTCGGGAACCGCCCTTCTGCTCGGCGAGGCGGCCGCGGCCGGTCGCGAGATCGCGCTGGCTGAAAACAGCGTGCGCACGCGCGACGGCCATACCGGCGCGCGCAAGGCGAAGACCATTGGCTTTGCAACGCTGCGCGGCGGCTCGGTGGTCGGCGAACATTCGGTGTTCCTTGCCGGTCCGGGTGAGCGCATCACGCTCAGCCACCACGCCGAGGACCGCGCCATCTTCGCCCGTGGTGCCGTCAAGGCGGCGCTCTGGGCGCACGGCCGCAAGCCCGGCCTCTATTCCATGCGGGACGTGCTCGGCCTTGGCCGGAACGCCTGAAGAATATTCGCAAAGGAGAAAACATGTCGCGAACTCTCGTGCTCGTGCGCCACGGCCAGAGCGATTGGAACCTGAAGAACCTGTTCACCGGCTGGCGCGATGTCGACCTGACCGAACAGGGCCACGCCGAGGCCAAGGCCGCCGGCGCCAAGCTGAAGGCACGCGGGCTGAAGTTCGACATCGCCTTCACCTCGGCGCTGCAACGCGCGCAGAAGACCTGCCAGCACATTCTCGACGCCGTCGGCCAGAGCGACCTGAAGACAGTACGCGACCAAGCTCTCAACGAGCGTGACTATGGCGAGCTGTCGGGCCTGAACAAGGATGACGCCCGCCAGAAATGGGGTGAAGACCAGGTGCATGTCTGGCGCCGCTCCTATGATGTGCCGCCGCCCGGCGGCGAAAGCCTGAAAGACACCGGCGCGCGCGTGTGGCCCTATTACCTGCATACGCTGCAACCGCATGTGCTCTCCGGCGGCACCGTTCTGGTCGCGGCCCACGGCAATTCGCTGCGGGCACTGATCATGGCGCTGGACGGCCTGACGGGCGAAGAGATCGTCAAGCTGGAACTCGGCACCGGCGTGCCGGTCATCTATCAGCTCAACGCCGATTCGACCGTGGCCTCGAAGGAAGTCCTGGCCTGAAACAGGCTCCGGTTCTGGGCGGGGCGGCCGCGTTGTGACAATTTGCCGGCGCCATCGGCCGGCATTTGTGCGCTGCCTTCGCATTGCATGAAAAAAGCGCGTTGACAGGGTCCGTCTGCCCGCTTACATGAGCGCCCACCAGCCCAGATGGCGGAATTGGTAGACGCGCACGGTTCAGGTCCGTGTGCCGCGAGGCGTGGAGGTTCGAGTCCTCTTCTGGGCACCAAGTTTCCGCAGCTGCTTCGACACGAAGCCGCTAGCATTTGCAAAAAGCCCGGCCATGCCGGGCTTTTTCATTTCCGGTCCCTGCAACACGCCGACCTGCAGGTTTCCCACACTCGACAGATGATTTTGTCCGGCGATGGAAGAACCAGGCCGGTTTTGAGCCGCAGGATAATCCGCTGTGTGGCAACGGCAGAACGATCCAGCGACAACTCAGATTTCATGGAAGAGTTCTGGAATTGTACTTGGAGATCAGACTCGTGCGCGCTACTGGGATCCTGTCTTCGGGTGCCGCGATTCGCAATCTGCACTGCCCAATCGTCGGACAATAGTCTGACAGACTGTTTCCTGGTGTTTCAAAACGTGTGCACCTGCCACGGAATCGCCCGAAACGCGCCGGATTTGCCGCCGCATTTCACCCTACGGCCTCCGAACGATTAACGGAGCCGTTCCCTCGGGATGACTATCAACAAGAAGAAGGCCGCCCTTGCCGCGGTCACCGTCGCAGTCGGCCTTGCCGCCGGCGCGTCCACCTCCTCCGCCGCTGCGCAATGCGGCCGCGCCTCCTGGTATGCCCTGCACTCGAAGACTGCATCGGGCGAGCGCATGAACCCTTCAGCCCTGACTGCCGCTCATCGCAGCCTGCCTTTCGGCACCCGGCTCAAGGTTACCAACAAGAACAACGGCAAGAGCGTCGTCGTGCGCATCAACGACCGTGGCCCGTTCATCAAGGGTCGGGTGCTCGATCTGTCGCGCGGTGCTGCCAGCCAGCTGGGCTTCGTCAGCTCCGGCCACGCCGCCGTCTGCATGGCCAGGGTCTGATCCGGCCATTGCCTGAAAGCAAAAGAAAAAGCGCCGCCCCGTAGCGGCGCTTTTTCTTTGATTCGACCAATGGCGCGGCGCCCCCTCTTCTCACGTCCAAGCAGTGTCTTCGCACCTGCACCCATAGCCGGCTGGGCCTCCCGCCCGGCTTTTTCCAAGGCTTTGGCCTAAAGTATGGGGATAACTCACCCAACGTGATCTATTGCGCCGCAACAATTTCTTGTTAACTTCGTTGCGACAGAGTGAAGCGGCTGGGCCGCTTGTCGCCCTTCGTTCCAAGGGCAGCGGAGACCGTTTTAGATGTTCTACCAGTTCTATGAGATGAACCATGCTGCCTTGCAGCCGGCACGTGCTTATGCCGAGGCGGTGCGGGTTCTCTACACCAATCCACTCAACCCGTTTTCGCACACGCCATGGGGCCGCTCGGTCGCCGCAACGGCGGAATTGTTCGAGCGCACCACGCGCCGTTACGGTAAGCCGGCGTTCGGCCTCGACAAGACCGTGGTCGACTGGAAGCCCGTGCCGGTGACGGAGCGCGTCGTCTGGTCGAAGCCGTTCTGCAACCTCATCCATTTCCAGCGCCAGCTGCCGGCGGGTCGTCGCAGCGACCCGAAGCTGCTGATCGTGGCACCGATGTCCGGGCATTACGCGACGCTGCTGCGTGGCACGGTGGAGGCGATGCTGCCTCATGCCGAGGTCTACATCACCGACTGGGTCGACGCGCGTATGGTCCCGCTCTCCGCTGGCCATTTCGACCTCGACGACTACATCGACTATGTCATCGACATACTGCACGAGCTTGGGCCCGACACCCATGTGATGGCGGTGTGTCAGCCCTCGGTGCCCGTGCTTGCGGCGGTGGCGCTGATGGAAGCGCGCGGCGATCGTTTCGCGCCGTCCACCATGACCCTGATGGGCGGCCCGATCGACACGCGGCGCAACCCCACCGCGGTCAATCTGCTGGCCGAGGAAAAGGGCATCGACTGGTTCCGCGACAATGTCGTCATGCCGGCGCCATGGCCGGTGCCTGGCTTCGGCCGCGAGGTCTATCCGGGCTTCCTGCAGCTTTCCGGCTTCATGAGCATGAACCTCGACCGGCACATCATCGCCCACAAGGACTTTTTCATGCACCTTGTGAAGAACGATGGCGACAACGCCGAGAAGCACCGCGAATTCTACGACGAATATCTGGCGGTGATGGACCTGACAGCCGAGTTCTATCTGCAGACCGTGGAAACCGTGTTCGTGCGCCATGCCCTGCCGAAAGGCGAGATGAAGCATCGCGGCACCAGGGTCGACCCGAGCGCCATCCGCAACGTCGCGCTGTTCACGGTCGAGGGCGAGAATGACGATATCTCCGGCCTTGGCCAGACAGAGGCGGCGCACAGCCTGTGCGCGAACGTCCCTGCCGACATGAAGGCACACTACATGCAACCTGCCGTTGGCCACTACGGCGTGTTCAACGGCTCGCGCTTCCGCTCGGAGATCGTGCCGCGCATCGTTGACTTCATCACCAGCTACGGCCGCAGCAACAGGGTCGCCGTGAAGCGGAAGGCCAGCAAGCCGGCTCAGGCTTGATCACGTATTTGTGAATAGGGCGGTATGTTGCCGCCATTTTGCGTGCGGATGGTTCGCAGAACCCTGCCGCCGCATCGTTATTTTCCTGACTGGACCGGATTTCGCGTGAAATCGGCATCGCCGGGTGTTGCGCAATCAGCGCAATGACGACGGCGCGGTTAACCCTTTCGGTGAATCCGCCACAGGGACGAATTGACACGCCATGTAAATCCTCATTAACGTTTCGTTAATAACAGGGGCGAGCGGGGGACGATGAATTCCTCACCAGCGACGCAAGGTTTGCGTGTCTTTGCGGCTGCGGCGATCGGGATCGCTGCTGCGGTCTGGGCGGTGCCCTCAGCCTCCGCGGCGGGAGCCATGGCAACCGGCGGCCCGACCACCCAGCCCATCGGCCACTACGAATTCTGCAAGACGCGTCCAGCCGAATGCTCGGTTCGTCCGAAGGATCTGGCGCCGGCCAGGCTGACGTCCGCGCTGTGGGGCAAGCTGACCCGCGTCACCGCTTCGGTCAACGCCGCGGTCAAGCCGCTCAGCGACCTGGAGATCTACGGCAAGGATGAGGTCTGGGCCTACCCGGACAAGGGCGTCGGCGACTGCGAGGACTATGTGCTCGAAAAGCGTCGCCGGCTGGCCAGGCAAGGTATTTCCCTCGCGAACCTGCTGGTGACGGTCGTGCGCAAGCCGGATGGCGAAGGCCATGCGGTGCTCACCGTGCGCACCGACAAGGGCGATTTCGTGCTCGACAACCTGACCGACAAGGTCAAGCCCTGGGATCAGAGCGGCTATCGCTTCCTGAAGCGCCAGGCCATCGACAACACCGGTCGCTGGGTCTCGATCCGCGAAGGCCAGCAGGTGCTGGTGGGCGCTGTTCAGTAGCGGTTTCTTTTCGCCATACGCTGCGCTGCGGCCAGGCGGACGTCGTCGAGCGTCAATCTATTCCAGAAGCCGTCCTGCACGATGTGCAACGTATTCCCGCGTGCCTGACAGAGCGAGGCACGTTCGGAAAACGTGCTTTGCAATGCATGGCGAAAACGAGCCACGTTTTGGACTGCGTCTCGAAACTCCAGCAAGGTGACACGATCCTTGTGAGGGGAGTAACCGCCGACGATCATGGCGCCTTCCGAGTCGCAGGCCAGCGAATGCCCGCCCGTGACCGTCGTCTGGCGGATCCTGGTGCGGCTGGTCGCTGTCGCGATTTCGACGATTGGAAAATCGGTATAGTAGTAGGCCCACGCCGTACCGCGACTGACGTTCAGGGCATAGCAGTCGGCCATGGATGGATCGTCAAGCCGCCAGAGGACGTTGCCCGATGGATCGAACTGAACCAGGCCCGCCATGCTGATGGGCGCCTTGGTTCCCGGCAGCTTCCAGCCATCGTTGCCGAATACGCCTTCGTCGAAATAGCCAACCCAGATGTTGCCGCGATCATCGCATTGCAGATGCTCGATTCCGTCGCCGAGACAAAATCGGTTGGCGACGCCCCCTTTGTCGTTGAACAGCATCGCGTTCGCGTCGGTCGGCCTGCAGCGGGCACTGGCGACGATCCAGCCGCCGTCCTGATGGGTGTCAAAGACCGGAAACGCCGTCTCCAGGGGAAATTCGATCGTCCCGTACTCCGTCATGCCGTCGAAGATCGACAGCCTGGCCATCGCGTCCTTGGTCAGCAGCGGCCGGGCAGCACCTTTGGTTTTTACGTTGCGATACCAGTTTCCCGTGACATCGCAGGTGGATCTGAGCAATGCCAGAAGTCCGTCGCCCGTGATGGCATAGGAAACGTCGAACCAGCCGGGTTCCGGTTCCGGCAGAGGTGCGAAGGGAGAGGGCTGAAGAATTTCGATCAAGACGGGACCCTGGTTCGGCTGGGATCGTCATTCGAGAGTGAGTCGCCGCGCGTGGCAATACGGCCGATGGACTGCTCCTCAAGCGGCTTGCGACAAACGCTCCGGAGCCATGCGATACGAAATCGCCTCGGCCAGATGGATGCGCCCGACCGTTTCGCAATCATCGAGGTCGGCCAGGGTGCGCGCGACTTTCAGCACGCGGTGGTAGGCGCGAGCGGAAAAGCCGAGCTTTTCGCTGGCTTCGCTGAGCAGGGCAAGGCCAGCCGTATCCGGCGCCGCGATCGCCTCGATCATGGCTGGCGAACAATGGGCATTGAGCGCAACGCCGGTCATGCCTTGAGCCTCGAAACGCCGGCGCTGGGTCGCGCGCGCCCGCGCCACCCGCTCTGCCACAACCGCGCTCGGCTCCGCCTGATCCGGGCGGATCAGATCGCTGGCCGAAACGGCCGGCACATCGACCCTGAGGTCAATGCGGTCGAGCAGCGGTCCTGAAATGCGGGCCTGATAGTCGGTCCGGCAACGATCGCCGCGCAGGCAGCGATAACCGGGTTCGCCGGCCATGCCGCAACGGCACGGGTTCATCGCCGCGACCAGCTGGATGCGCGCCGGATATGCAACGCGATGATTGGCGCGCGCAATCACACAGTCGCCGGTTTCCAAGGGCTGGCGCAGCGCATCGAGCGTCTGCGGCGAAAATTCCGGGAATTCATCGAGGAAGAGTACGCCATTGTGGGCAAGCGACACCTCTCCGGGACGTGCTCTCACGCCACCGCCAACCATTGCCGCCATCGAAGCCGAGTGATGGGGCGCACGAAATGGCCGCCGGTCGGTCAGCTTGCCACCGGCGAGTTCCCCGGCAACCGAGGCGATCATCGAGACTTCCAGCAATTCCTTCGGTGCCAGCGGCGGCAGGATCGAGGGAAGACGCTGTGCCAGCATCGACTTGCCGGACCCGGGCGGGCCGACCATCAGCAGATTGTGGCCGCCAGCGGCCGTCACCTCCAGCGCACGCTTGGCACTTTCCTGGCCTTTGACATCGGCGAGGTCCGGCAGGTTGCGTGCGCTCTGATGCACGCCGGGTTCCGGGCGTGACAACACCTGCGTGCCGCGGAAATGGTTGGCCATCGCGATCAGGCTGCGTGGCGCGACGATATCGATGTCGGGGCCGGCCCAGGCCGCTTCTGGGCCACAGGCGTGCGGACAGATCAGCCCGCGCCCTTCGGCATTGGCGCCGACCGCCGCCGGCAGCGCACCCGCCACCGCCGCGATCGTGCCATCCAGCGAAAGCTCGCCCAGCACGACATAGGAGGCGAGCATGTCGCCCGGTATGGCGCCGAGTGCAGCCATCAGGCCAAGCGCGATGGGCAGATCGTAGTGGCTGCCTTCCTTCGGCAGATCCGCCGGTGCCAGATTGACCGTCACCTTGCGCGCCGGCATCGACAGGCCGGAGGCGTGAAGCGCCGCCTGGACGCGTTCGCGGCTCTCGGCCACCGCCTTGTCCGGCAGGCCGACGATGGACATGCCGACCTTGCCCGGCGCGATCATCACCTGCACGTCGACCGGCACGGCCTCGATGCCCTGGAACGCCACCGTGCGAACGCGAGAAACCATCCGAGCCCCCAGGCGGGCAGCCTACCCGCATGGCCGCAACGGCCACGAGGTCAAGAAAAGCATGGTTTCCCGATCAGATCAAGAACAATACATGAACAAACACACTTGCAGAATGTCGTCGCGTTGCCGCATCGGCGAAGCAACGGAACGGCCGCGGGAAGGTCAGCCGCGCTTGGCTTCCACCGCATCCCAGAACAGGGCGGCGATGTCCGCGCCACCGAAGCGCTTCACTTCGCGGATGCCGGTCGGCGAGGTGACGTTGATCTCGGTCATGTAGTCGCCGATCACGTCGATGCCGACGAGGATGAAACCGCGTTGCTTCAGCGACGGACCGATACGGGCACAGATCTCGCGCTCCCGCGCGGTCAGGTCCGTCTTCTCCGCCCGGCCGCCGACATGCATGTTGGAGCGCGACTCGAATTCGGCGGGCACGCGATTGATAGCGCCGACCGGTTCGCCGTCGATCAGGATGATGCGCTTGTCGCCCTTGCGCACGTCCTTCAGGTAACGCTGGACAATGTAGGGTTCGCGGAACAGCTGGCCGAACATCTCCAGCAGCGAGGCCAGATTGCGGTCGGCCTCCTGCAGATGGAAGATGCCGGCGCCGCCATTGCCGTAGAGCGGCTTGACGATGATGTCGCCGAACTCCTTGCGGAAAGCGGCCACTTCCTGCGGATCCTTGGTGATCAGCGTCTCCGGCATCAGGTCGGCGAATTCGGTGACGAAGATCTTCTCGGGGCTGTTGCGCACCCAGGCCGGGTCGTTCACCACCAGCGTCTTCGGATGGATGCGTTCAAGAATATGCGTGGTGGTGATGTAGTTCATGTCGAAGGGCGGGTCCTGGCGCAGCAGGATCACGTCCATCTCGGCGAGATCCGTACGCACAGCCTCGCCGAGCGTGAAGTGGTCGCCCTTGACGTCGCGCACCTGCATCGCCTCGATGCGAGCGAAGACCTTGCCATCCCGCAATGACAGCCGGTCCGGTGTGTAGTGATACAATCTGTGACCACGCCGCTGAGCTTCCAGGGAGAGCGCGAAGGAGGTGTCGCCGGCGATGTTGACGGTCGAGACATGGTCCATCTGGACGGCGACTTCGAGGGACATGCAGGGTCTCCAATCTGGAGCAATTCCAGCAAGAGTACGCAGCGGTTCTGCGTTCGGAATTGCACGATAACAAAGAGTTAGAGCGTCCCGCGTTTCCGCGAAAAGCGGCAACGCTCCAACGAGCAGGACATGAAGCGACGCGCCTCAACCTGTCAAGCGCCGCAACCGCCTAACCGGTGACACCAGCGGTGGAAGGCGCAAGAGCATCGACCTCAGGCGTTGATGACGATCAGACCGCCGACGATCAATGCCGTGCCCAGCATATATCGCGCCGTAAGGGCCTCACCAAGCAGGCCCCAGGCAAGGAGCGGCACGACGCAGAAGGTCATCGCCATGAACGGATAGGCGACGGTGAGCGGTACGGATTTCAGCACATAGACCCAGACGATCGTGCCGATGCCGTAGATGGCAAAGGCGGCGAGCAGGTAAGGATCCAGGATGGTTGCGATCAGGCCAGCCAGGTCGGCCGCGCCGGCGCGCGCGCTTGTGAGCTTGAAGAGGACCTGACCTGCCGAAATCATCAGCGGCGTCAGCACCAGACCCGCCAGCACAGGAAAAGGCAGCGCGCCGACCACGATCAAGCCCCGGGCCGGTCTTCGCAGTAGAAGATGTCGCGTCCGACATCGACACAGACATGGCTGGTCGGCACCGGATGCATCGCACGCAGGAACGAGTGCGTGTAGGGGAAGAAGTTGAAATGCGGATTGAAGGAATAACGGTATTCCCGCTCGCGCGGGACGACGATGATCAGGCGTTTGCGGGCAATCCGCCGCAACTCGGCAATCGCCTGCCGATATTCGAGGACGTGCTCGATGACATGGGTGCAGACCACGGTGTCGAAGGCGCCATCCTCGAAAGGCAGATCCTCGATGCGCGCGGCGACATAGTCGATGCCGTCGATGGCGGCCGCATCCTCGACAACGAAGTCGACACCGACATAGCGGCCGCCTTCGCGCGCCGCGCGAATACGTTTCAGCAGAATGCCGGTGCCACAGCCAACATCGCAGACCGACTGACCGACCGTCGAGGCGATGATCTTCTCTATGCAGGCCTGCGAGTTGTCCGTGCCCTCATGAACCCGTGGATGGTCGCGATAGAGCGTCTCGTACTCCTCCGCGGTCAGGAAGGGAGCACGTTCGCGAAAGGAAGCCAGCCGCGCGATATGGTCGCCCCAGGCCAGGCTGGCGACAGAGCGGAACAGCCGCGAGTCGCGGATGACCGGCGGCAGGACATCTTCGAGTACAAAGCGGATGCGATTGGTGGTTTCGCGGTTCAAGGAGATTTCTCCAAAACGATTGCTGTCAAGCCGCCCTGTTCGACGCATCTGGCGTGGAGGCGGTACTGTTCTGGCGACCCGGCATGCTGAGATAAAAAATGCGCTTCTGCTCTGCCCGGCCCCGCGAGACGGAATCGAGGACCAGTCCGGTTGCCAGCATCAGCATCGACAGAAGCAGCAGTCCGACCGAAAGCACCCAGGTGGGAATGCGCGGCACGAGACCCGTTTCGGCGAACTCGACAAACACCGGCACGCCCAGGACCGCGCTGGCAGTCAGCAGCAAAATGGAAATCGCCCCAAAGAAGCGCAGCGGCTGCGTCTCCTTCATCAGCATGGTGAACATCCAGAGAATCCTGGCGCCATCCTGGAACGTTGACAGTTTTGAAGACGATCCCTCGACGCGACGGCCATAGTCGAGTGCGATCTCGCTGACCGGCAGCTTGAGCTGCGAAGCGTGTACCGACATCTCCGTCTCGATTTCGAAGCCGCCCGACACCGCCGGGAAACTCTTGACGAAACGCCGGCTGAAGACGCGGTAGCCGGAGAAGATATCCGTGAAATCGCGTCCGAACAGGCGCTTGTACAGGCTGTTGAACAGGCGATTGCCGAAAGCGTGGCCTTGCCGCCCGGCATCGTTCGTGACGCCGCGCCTGGTGCCGACAACCATGTCGCAGCGCTCGGTAAGCAGCGTATTGATGAGCAGAGGTGCGTCCTCTGGCGCGTAGGTGCCGTCACCATCGGCCATCAGGTAGATATCGGCATCGATGTCGGCAAACATGCGCCGCACGACATTGCCCTTGCCCTGTCTTGGCTCGCGCACGACGACGGCGCCGGCAGCGCGTGCCTTCAGCGCCGTAAGGTCTTTCGAATTGTTGTCATAGACGTAGATCGTCGCGACGGGCAGCGCCTCGCGAAACCGCCGCACGACATCGGCGATGGTCAGCTCCTCATTGTAGCAGGGCAGCAAGACCGCAATCGTCGGTTCATAGCGGACTTCGTGTACCATCGCTGTTTCTCGCTGGACCCCGGCGACCGAGCGCTGGAGGCTGACTTTACTATTTATTGAAGCCGTTAAGGCTAGGTTTAGACACATCTGGGTTTGGGGGCTTTTCGATGGGCGCGGCCGAAAATAGGGCCTCGGGCTGGCGGCGTGATCTTGCCTGGACGCTTGTCGTCGCGCTGGTGGTGCTGACAATCAGTGCCATCGGCGGCTTCAAGACGATGAGCAACAGCAATGGCGACAATGACAGCCTGCTCAGACTCGTAGAAGTGCGCGATTTCATGGCCGGCCAAGGCTGGTTCGACCTGCATCAGTACAGGATGGGTCCGGAAGGTGGATTCGTCATGCACTGGTCACGGCTGGTCGACGTATTGCTCAGTGCTTTGATCCTGGTTGCAAAGGCTTTCGGCGCGCCCACATGGCTTGCCGAAAGCTTCGCCAAGGTGGCTTGGCCGACGCTGATGTACTGGCTGACCGCTTTCTTTGTCGTTCGGGCCGCGCGACGCCTTGGCGGTGATGCGGTGGGCCTCCCGGCGATGATCATCACCGGTGCCGCGCTGTACTTCATGGGTATTTTCGCACCCGGCGACATCGACCATCACAATATCCAGCTCCTGCTCGTCATGGCTGCCGTCAATTTCCTGCTCGCCGCGCCCGACTGGCGCCCAGCGGCCATGCTGTCAGGAACCTGCGCTGCCCTGAGCCTGGCAATCGGTATGGAAACCGCGCCGTTGGTTGCGGCAATCGGTTCGTGTGTGGCGGGTTTGTTTCTCTTCTCCGGAAGGCAGGAAGCGCCCACTGCGGCCGGTTTCGGGCTTGGTTTCGCCGGCGTTTCGCTATTGGTCCTTGTGTTGACGGTTGCCCCTTCAAACTGGGGAACGGCGACCTGCGATGCTTTCTCAGCGGTCCAATTTGCCGTTGCCTTCATTTGCGGAATCGGGCTCGCCGCCGCCGCTTCAGTCGACCGGTTCAATGCCAGCGTTTCGCGTAGGCTACTGGCCCTCGTTCTGTTGGCAGGCATTGTCGCCGTCGTCGTAATCCTGCTGTTTCCACAGTGCCTGCAGGCGCCGTTCGCCAATCTCGACCCCCGCCTGCACACACTCTGGCTGAACAACGTCGAGGAAGCACAGTCGCTGTTCCAGCTGATGAAACACGATCGCGCGTCGGTCGTCGGCTGCTATGTCACGCCGCTGATTGCACTGGTCCTTCTCGCCTTCCGTCTGATTCGTGGGGACCGTCGCCGCGTGGTCTACGTCATGACCGCGCTGCTGCTCATGGCCTTTGCCGTCAGCATCTGGCAGGTCCGGGGCATGGTATTTTCAGTCACCCTGGCGGTCATTCCACTCGCAGCCTGGGTGGCGATGTGGCGCGAACGCGCAGCAAGATCGCCGTCGTTGCGTACGTCTGTGGCAATGGTGCTGGCCTGGCTGATCTCGCTCAACGTGACATGGAGCACGGCGGCCCGGTCGACGACGATGTTGACCAACACCGCGCGAGAGAGCGCCGCTGAAAGCAGCGCGAGCGGATGCAAGGGCTCACTCGACTACGCCGTGCTGGCCGGCATGCCCGCAACCACGGTGCTGGCAGTCTCCAATCTCGGCTCACCGATCCTTGCCTACACCGACCATCGCGTGTTGGCCGGCCCTTATCACCGCAATGTCGAAGGCAACCTTCTCGTTCTGGACGCCTTCACCGGTCAGGCTGCAATGGCTCGGACAGTCGTTCGAAACCAGCATATCGGACTGGTCGCGCTCTGCCGCTCCGATCCCGAAGCCGGCAATCTCGTCGACGCGGCGCCGAACGGTTTCCTGGCCGAACTCCTCGAAGGCCAATTGCCAGCCTGGCTGGAACCCGTGCCCGGCACGGCAGGCCAGCCGCTCGAGCTTTATCGCGTCAAACCCGACTAAGCTTCAGCCTGCCGGCGTCGTTCGCTGAGAAAGCGCCGGCTTATATTCGAGATACCTTTCTTAAACGGTTTGCTGTCACTCTGATAAGAAATTCCAGAATAAGAACAGGGACGCCGATGCAAACCTCGTTTGGCACCGGGCAGACGAATAGGGAGAATACGGATCTGGCCTTCACCGATCCGTTGACCGGCCTCGGAAACCACCGTCGTTTCTTCGACAAGGTGGAACGCTTGATTGCGGACCGTTCGGACGATCCGGCCCCTTTTGCCGTCGGCATTCTCGACCTCGACGGTTTCAAGCCGATCAACGATCTGTTCGGCCACAAGGCCGGGGACGACATCCTGATCCAGGTGGCGATGCGCCTGCGCGCTTCCATGGACAGCCATTCCACGGTCTGTCGTATCGGCGCGGATGAGTTCGCCTTTCTCTACCCGATGGTGTTCAGCGAAGAAGCCGCCACCGAGCGGGCGCGCATGCTGATCGAGATCCTGTCGGCGCCCTATGATGTCGGCGAGCGCACCGCCAGGCTTTCGGCCTCCACCGGCTGCTCGCTGTTCTATTCCGGCGAGGAGACGACCGAGATCCTCATCAACAAGGCGGAGACGGCGCTTTACCACGCCAAGCGCTCCGGCCGCGGCAAGGTCGTCGTCTATACTCGCGAGATGGAAGAGGCGGCCAAGCGCGTCACCCGCATCGAACAAGCCCTGCGACGCGCGGTTTCAGCCGGCGAGGTCGAGCCGCATTTCCAGCCGATCGTCGATCTCGGCACCCGCCGCACCATCGGCTTCGAGGCTCTGGCGCGCTGGTCGGATCCAGACCTCGGCCCGGTCTCTCCCGCCGTCTTTATTCCGATCGCCGAAGAGCGAGGCATCATCGGCCCGCTGTCGCAGCTGGTGCTGCGCAAGGCAACGGAGGCAGCACGCGGCTGGCCCGGCGATCTGTTCCTGTCCTTCAACCTGTCACCGTCGCAACTCGTCGACCAGAACACCGGGCTGCACATCCTGTCGATCCTTGACCGTACCGGTTTCGATCCGCGCCGGCTGGAGATCGAGATCACCGAGACCGGCCTGATGAACGATCCGATTTCGGCCGAGAAGATCGTCGAAGATCTGCGCCGCGTCGGCATCCGTGTCTCGCTCGACGATTTCGGCACCGGCCAATCGTCGCTCGGCCGCCTGCGCGAATTCAACTTCGACAAGCTCAAGATCGACCGCGCCTTCGTATCGTCCATCCTGGAGGATCGTCCGTCCGAACACATCATCCGGGCCATTCTGGCCATGTGCGAAGGGCTCGGCATGGATGTCGTGGCCGAAGGCATCGAGCAGGAGGCGCAGGCCGACCGGCTCGTGCAGTTCGGCTGCGCCGGCGGTCAGGGCTATCTGTTCGGCAAGCCGGCCAATGCCGATGCGACGCTCGGTTATCTGCGGGATTCCTTTCGCGGCGCCTTGCGCGCCAAGGCGATCTGAAATCTGAAACGTTGCCAGACCGCCGGTCCTCACGGATTGGCGGTTTTTCTTCCCGTTTCCCATTTGTCCGACAAAATGATGCTATAGGCACTTTCGCGCTTGCTCCGTCCAAGCCGCTGGCTAGGATGCGGCGCCGTCAGACCAGAGCGCCGCACGTCCTCTCGGACGCGCAAAGGACGCTCTAGCATTTTTGAAGGGCGCATCGTGCTTTCCGAAAATCGGTTCCGATTTTCGGGCCGATGCGCGAGTGGAGGAACGCATAATGATGCCATCGGCGCGGTTTGCCGATCTGGAAGGCGCGTCGGTGCTGATCACCGGCGGAGGTACCGGCATCGGCGCCAGGCTGACGGAAGGCTTCGCCCGGCAGGGAGCCAAAGTCGCTTTTGTCGATATCGCCGAAACACCGAGCCAGGCACTTTGCGATGAAGTCGCGGGCCTGACCGGCAACAAACCGCTGTTCCTCAATGCCGACCTGCGCGACATCGAGGCGTTGCGGCAGGCGGTGCAGACAGCCGACCAGGCACATGGACCGATCAGTGTCCTGGTCAACAACGCCGCCAACGACATCCGTCACACCGCCGAGACGGTGACCGTCGACGAATGGGATGACAATCTTTCGATCAACCTCAGGCCGCATTTCTTCACCATTCAGGCCGTCGTGCCCGGAATGAAGAAGCTGGGCCGCGGCGCCATCGTCAATTTCACCTCGACATCCTTCATGCTGAACATCGGTGACATGCCGGCCTATACGGCCGCCAAGGCGGGCATCATCGGCCTGACCAAGGGCCTGGCCGGCCGCTATGGCAAGGACGGCATTCGCGTGAATGCAATTGCGCCCGGCTGGGTCATCACCGAACGCCAGCGCCAGCTCTGGGCTGCCCCTGGCAAGGTCGAGGCCCATATCGCACGACAGGCCATCCCGCGTGAGATGCATCCCGATGACATGGTCGGGCCATGCCTGTTCCTGGCATCGGATGCCTCAGCCATGCTGACGGCACAGACGCTGATCGTCGACGGAGGACTGCTGTGAACGCCACACCTGCGATCGCCGCTATCGACTGGGGCACGACCCGGCTGCGCGCCTGGCTGCTTGCCGGCGACGGCAAGGTGCTGGCCGAGCGGCGAGGCGACGACGGCCTGATCACGGCGCGCGAAGCCGGCTTTGCAAACGTGCTCGAGCGGCACCTCGCGGCAATGGACGCACCGGCAACCTTGCCCGTGGTCATCTGCGGCATGGCCGGCTCGCGCCAGGGCTGGATCGAGGCGTCGTACGTCGATGTGCCGGCGCCGATCAATGCCATCCTGCAAGGCGCTATCCGCGTGCCCGATACGGCGCGCGACGTGCGCATCGTCCCCGGCCTGGCCCAGCGGCGGGCGGATACGCCGGATGTGATGCGCGGCGAGGAAACGCAACTGGCCGGCGCGGATCTCCCGGCCAGGGGACAGCATCTTGTCTGCATGCCCGGAACCCATTCGAAATGGGTGGTGGTGGAAGATGGCGCGGTGACCGGTTTCGGCACCTGGCCGACGGGCGAATTGTTTTCCGTGCTGGCGACCCATTCGATCCTGCGCCATTCGCTTGGTGAACAGCCGGCAGCGGTCATCGCAGGCAATGAAGGTTTTCGGTACTGGTGCCGGGAAGCCCTCGAAGACGGCGGCGATATCTCGTCGCGCCTGTTCGCCATTCGCGCTGCCGGACTGCTGCAGGATCTGAAACCCGCCGAGGCCGCCGCCCGTCTCTCCGGCCTGCTCATCGGCGGCGAAATCGCTTCGGCCAGACGGCGCTACGGAAGCGCCGGCGGGCCGGTGGTGCTGGTAGGCTCGGGCGCGCTCGCTGCACTCTACGCCGAGGCGCTGGTTTTATCCGGCCTTCAGGTTCGATCCGTCGACGCCGATGCCGCCGTGCGCGCCGGGCTGTTTGCAGCCGCACGAGAAAACGGCATGATTGCCCGCAAGGAAGACACAGCATGAACCCAACCGCGTCGTTCCCGAAACTGAAGCGTGGTCTCGTTGCCATCCTGCGCGGCCTGCATCCGAATGAAGCGGTGGCTGTAACCGAAGCGATTTACCGCGCCGGCATAGAAGCCATCGAAGTGCCGCTGAATTCGCCTGATCCATTCACGTCCATTGCGGCGATCGTGAAGGCGCTGCCGGAAAAGGCGCTGGTCGGTGCCGGCACCGTGCTGACCGCTGACGATGTCGACGCCTTGAAGCTTGCCGGGGGGCGGCTTCTGGTCAGCCCGAATATCGACGCGGATGTCATGCGCCGTGCCGCGCACCACGGCCTGGTCACCATGCCCGGCGTCCTCACCCCTACCGAAGCCTTCCAGGCAATTCGCCTTGGCGCCTCGGCACTGAAGTTCTTTCCGGCAAGCGTGCTCGGTGCGGGAGGCATCGCCGCCATGCGCGCAGTCCTGCCGGCAGCCACTCTGGTGGGGGCTGTGGGCGGCGTTTCGGAAAAGGACTTCGCCGGCTACAAGACGGCCGGCGTCAGCGTCTTCGGGCTGGGCTCCAGCCTGTTCAAGCCGGGCATGACGGTAGCCGATGTAACCGCGCGCGCCGAAGCTGCCGTTACCGTCTGGGATCAGGTTTTTGGAGAACAAGCATGACCGGCATCGTTTCGATCCTGTCCGACTATGTCTGCGAACTCGGCGAAGGCCCGAGCTATGATCCGACAACGGGCAAGCTCTTCTGGTTCAACATCGTCCATGGCCAGTTGCTGGAGCGCGGCCGCAGCGGCGCCACCAAAGCGCACGACCTCGGCCAGATGGCGAGCGCAATCGCCATCGTCGATGACAAGCGGCAGCTGGTTTTCACCGAGACCGGCCTGCATCTGCGCGACGCCGCGACCGGCAAACTCACGCTTCACACCTCGATCGAAGCTGAAAACAAGAGCACCCGCTCCAATGATGCGCGCGTACACCCATGCGGCGCCTTCTGGCTCGGCACCATGAGCAAGACCCATGAAAAGAAGGCAGGCGCCATCTACTGGTTCTTCAAGGGCGAGCTGCGCAAGCTCTACGACGGCATCACCATCCCCAATTCCATCGCCTTCAGCGAAGATGGTACCGTCGCCTACTATGTCGACAGCAATGAAAAACTACTGATGCGGGTCGACTGCGATCCGAAGACCGGACTGCCGGTGGGCGAACCCAGGCTGTTCGGCGACCATCGGCAGAGTGTCGGCGATGTCGACGGCTCGGTCGTCGATCGCGACGGCATCCTGTGGAATGCGTGCTGGGGTGCTGCTGCCGTCAATGCCTATGCGCCGGACGGCAAGCTGGTGCGTTCCATCCGCATGCCCGTCACCCAGCCGTCCTGTCCGGCTTTCGTCGGCGCAAGCGCGGATCGGCTGGCCGTGACGTCGGCATGGGCCGACCAGGACGAAGCGCAGCGGGCCGCCGATCCCGATGCCGGCAAGACGTTCGTGATCGATTTTCCGGTCCGGGGCCGGTTTGAGCCACGCGTGCTGATCTGAACGGCCAGCATTGTTCTGGTCGCTGGCGTTGCCGCGCAGGTCGGTTTCGTCGGAACCGAGAGACCGACCAATAGCGAGACTGGTTCCAATTCCATGGGTCCAGCCGTTATGCCGCAGCCACGCCTTTTCCTTGTCTATGAACCGGAGAAAGCCTGTCTCGACAGGCTTGTGAACCAGGGCCATCCTCGAGAGCGTGCGGCCGAAATTTCGTCCTACCTCGCCCAGTCGACCGATCTCGCGCCCGAATTTGCCGAGATCTGGCGCGAAGCGAGCAAGCGGGGCATAACCTTCACGCCGCTGGAGCTGGATGAAGCAACCGCTGCGATCGCCGGTGCAGACCCTGCCAACTCACTCGTTTGGACGCTGACGGACGGCATCGCCTATTTCCGCGGCGGCACAGCCCCTGCCTTGGCTAGGCTGGCAGGGCTGAAGGCGGTCGGCGCGGACGATTCCCTCTTTGCGCTCTGCCAGGACAAGTTCCGCTCGGGTGCCGTGCTTTCCGCTCTCGGACTGCCGGTGCCACAGGCTGGCCTTGCCCGTGACGGCCACTGGCTGGCCGAACCACCTGCCAGCCAAAACGGCTGGTTCGTGAAACCGAACCGGCTCGGCGCCAAGATAGGCATCTGGCCGGATTCGCATTGTCGCGACTTAAGCCAGGCATTGGAGCTCAGCCGCCGCGTCTTCTCGCATTACCGCGACGATGTGGTGGTGCAGCCCTATGTCGCCGGCCGCAATGTGCGCGCGAGCTTCCTCGACGTGACAGGACATGCCGACATCTCGTCGCTGGGAGTTTTCCTGGTCGATTCCGGAGGCGATTTCCAGACCATGGCCGACAGCCTGGCGCTTTACGGCGACACCGGCGCCGCGGCCAGGGCA
Organism: Mesorhizobium sp. NPDC059025; assembly: GCF_042739655.1. Classification (NCBI taxonomy): domain Bacteria; kingdom Pseudomonadati; phylum Pseudomonadota; class Alphaproteobacteria; order Hyphomicrobiales; family Phyllobacteriaceae; genus Mesorhizobium; species Mesorhizobium sp. NPDC059025. The sequence goes on from NZ_JBHYIM010000015.1 coordinate 131,555, forward strand.
ACCGGTGTCTATGCCGAGCCTGAACTTGTTGCGCTCGCCGCCTCGCAGCCCGCGGCGGATGCCGAGATCCGCCGCATCGCCTCCAGGCTGATGGCCGGTCTTGGTCTGCGCGATGTCTTTTCCATCGATCTGCGCGTCGATGCGGACGGTACGGTTCATCTGATCGAATTCGAGGTCTGCCCCGGCTTGCCCTGTTTCGATTTCCGCGCCTATTGTCGCGCGCAGTGGTCGATGAGCCTTGCCGAGGCCATGGCCGAAACCGCTGCCCGCCGCCTGGCGAGCTGAAATCAAGAAATCCGACGCTAGAGCGTTTCCGTTTTTCACGGAAACGCTCTAAGTTTTTGTTTTCGCCGCATTTTTGTAACGCCAAGTGATTCCACTTGGCTACAAAATGCTCTATCGGATGGTCCGCGCCGACCGCGCGGGCGAGGGAAGGAATCACGACATGAGCGAAGCGTATATCTGCGATTATGTTCGCACGCCGATCGGCCGGTTCGGCGGGGTTCTTGCCTCAGTTCGTGCGGATGATCTCGGTGCCGAGCCGATCAGGGCACTGGTGGCGCGCAATGCCGGTATCGACTGGGAAGCGGTCGACGACGTCTATTATGGCTGCGCCAACCAGGCCGGCGAGGACAACCGCAACGTCGCCCGCATGGCAGCGCTCCTGGCCGGCCTGCCGGTCTCGGTGCCGGGTTCGACCGTCAACAGGCTGTGCGGCTCCGGCATGGATGCGGTGGCCATCGCCGCCCGCGCCATCAAGGCCGGCGAGGCCGAACTGATGATCGCCGGCGGCGTGGAATCGATGAGCCGTGCCCC
>NZ_JBHYIM010000016.1:0-105578 GCF_042739655.1 Mesorhizobium sp. NPDC059025
AGGTCGACGGCATTGGTGCTCTGGGCAAGCGTCGCTTCGAGGAAGGCCGAGCGGGCCAGCACGGCCGGATCGAAGCCGCCGGTGACACCGCCGGCCGCCGTCAGGATGGTGTAGGTCTGGCCGTCCTGGTAGCTGGTCTGCGCGTCGAGTGCCGTCACTGCCACGGTGCCGCCCCCGATCGTCGCCTTGCCGCCAGCCGCGATGCGGTCGCTCACGCCATTGCCGGCGATCTCGACCTCATAGGTCGAACCGGCGGCCATCGAGAAATCACCGGCGATGTTCAGCGTGCCGATCGAATTGCCGGGCGCGACGATGCCGTCGCCGGTGACGGCCAGGCTGCCTATGGTGCCCCTGCCTTGCAGGCGGCCGCCATCCAGCGCCGTCACCGCGCCGCCAAGCTTGCCGTCAACCGACAGGATGCCGTTCTGGACAAAGGTCTGGCCGGTGAAGGCCGAACTGTCACCGCCGAGCTTCAGCGTGCCCGATCCGATCTGACGGATCGTGCCGCTGCCCGAGACCGCGCTGTCGAACGTCATCACATCGCTGCGGTCGAAGGCCAGCGTGGCGTTGTTGACGACGTCGCCGATGATCGAGCCGGTGGTGCCACCATCGCCGAGCTGCAAGGTGCCGGCGCTGATCGTCGTGCCGCCGGCGTAGCCGTTTGCGCCGGTCAGCATCAGCGTGCCGGTGCCGATCTTCTCCAGCGAGATCGTCGAGAAACCGGAGGGGCCGATGATGCCGGAAAACCGGCCTTCGCCGACCCGCAGGGATGCGTCTGGCACCAGATAATTCACCACGAAGCCGGAGCCGTTCAGGCTGCCGATCGTCTGGGTGATCGGCTTAGGCCCGGCGCCGCCATTGCTGTAGAAATCCAACCGGCCGTTGACGGTCAGCGCCGCATTGGCGGCGAGCTGCTCGTCCTGCAGCAGCGTCAGCACACCCTGTTCCCGGACAAGGACGGGGCCGGCAAGCACGGCCTGCCCTTTCCTGCCGAGTTGCAGATAGCCGGAGTTGATCGTGACCGGTCCTGTGAACTGGCCAGTCCCTGAGCCGGTCAGGAAGACGGCATGGCTGCCGCTGTCGAAGCCGAGCGGGCCGGAACCCTCGACATCGCCGGTCAGGAAGGTGTCGCGGATGCTGCTGCGGATGACTGCGCCATGCGGTCCGACCGACAGCTTGTTCGCCAGGGTGAAGTCAGCGGCGCGGGCAAAGTCGAGAACGCCGCCGTCGACGATGACCTCGCCCGTGCCGAGCGGTCTGGCATCAGTGCCGGCAACGCGGAGAACGCCGTCGAGGATCGACGTCGGCCCGGAATAGCTGTTTGCTCCGGTCAGCACCAGCGTGCCGTTGCCGGTCTTGGCGAGGCTGGTGGCGGCCGGCCCGTCGACAAGCCTGCTGCCGACGAAGGCAGTGGCGCCGCCATCGACAAAGATGGTGCCGGCCGACCCGGCAGCCGGATCGAAGGTCAGGCTGCCGCCCTCGACACGATAACCGTCGGTGAGGAACTGCAGCGTGTCGAAGTTCTGCGTGCCGGCGACGGTGACGGTGCCGGCAGCGCCGGTGAACACGCCGACGGACCGCAGCCAGGGCTGGTTCGTCGCCCCGTCGACGCCTGTCCAGTTTGAACCGATGACATCCCAGGTGCCGGAGCCGCCGTCGACATTGCCGTTTTGCGCGGTGTTACCGCCGTCCCAGAACTGCACGGTCTGCCCGGCGCCGCGCGCGATCAGATAGACCTGTCCCGGGACATCGAGGCCGACGATGTGGTTGGCGACGGTGAAACCGGCATTGGTCGACGCCACCGTCACGCCATCGAATGTGTTGCCGAGGGCCAGCGCTCCGTATTCGAACAGCTTGTAATACCCGGCCGAAGCGAGCTGTGCCTCCAGCCTGCCGCCGAGCACGAGTGTGCCGCCGACCTTGACCAGGTCGTTCGTCGCCCCGCCGGTCATGCCCGGGGTGCCGAGTTCGAACCGTGTCGTCGCGCCGGCCTCCAGAATCAGGCTGCCGGCGATCGTCAGGGTTCCAGGGCTGGCGCCCGGCGCCAGCACGCCATTGTTCTTCACCGCGACATCACCGGCGATGGTGCCGCTGCCCTGCAATGTCCCGCCGGTCACATTGACGGTCGCGGCTTTGCCGGCGGTGTCGCCGAACACGCCTTCGACGCGCAGCACGCCCTGTGCAACGGTTGCCGTGCCGGTGAACTGGTTTGCCGTAACGTTCGATCCGTACAGTGTCAGCGTTCCGGTGCCGGACTTGGTCAGGCCGCCGCTTCCCGTGATCAGGCCGCCATAGCTGGTGCTGCCGGACTGACCGACGCTCAGCCGGCCGCTGCCGAGCGCAACGGTGCCGCCGGCTCCCGACAGCGATGCCACGGCCAGGTTGTTGCCGTCGAGATCGAGCCTGCCGCCATTGACCTGAAAGTCCATAGGATTCAGGAACACCAGCGGCGCGCCAAGCTTCAGGGTGCCGCCGTTCAGCGAGGTGCCGCCGCCGAAACTGCTGAGCCCGGTGAGCGTCTGGCTGCCGCCGGAGATCAGCAGGCTGCCACCGAACCCTTCCATGCTGCCGGCAAACGAGCCGCCGGCATTGGTCAGCTCCAGCCGTTGGCTGCCGAGCCGAACGGTGCCAGCGCCGGCAAGGCGGGTTATGGTGGCACCGGCGTTCGCGGCCGAGATATCGAAGGTGCCGGAGGGACCGAGATTGACGCTGCTGGAGCTGGCGATGCTGCCGTTGCCGGAGAGCGCCAGCGTGCCGTTGATGACCGAGGTTTCGCCGGTATGGCTGCTGCTGCCCGAAAGCGTCAGCGTGCCGGTGCCGAGCTTGGTCAGCGCGCCCGAACCGGTCAGCGTTCCCTGATACTGGGTGCTGGCGTTCTGATCGACGGTGAGAAGGGCGGTTCCCAGATCCACCCTGCCGCCATTGCCGGAAAGCGACGAGATGGAAAGGTCGAGGCCGCCGAGATCGAGCATGCCGCCATTGACGCTGTAGGCCAGGCCGGTGCCGAAAGCACCCGCATTGCCGGCCCGCAGCGTGCCGTCGCTGACCGTCCATCCCTGCGTTGCGCCGCCGTTCAACGTCCAGGTGCCACTGCCCTGCTTCTCCAGGCGCTCGAAACCCTGGATGGGGCTGGCAAGGTCGAACGTAGCGGATTCCGAACCCGTAAGGACAAACTTGTTGCCGGTGCCTTGCGCCACCAGACCGCCATTGAAGACCGCCCCCTTGGTGACGGCGAGCGTGTTGTTGTTGCCGATCAGCTCGACGGCATTGGCACGGGTGGTGCCGTCGCCATAAAGACCTCCCGAGATCGTGCCGGAATTGCTCAGTTCCGCACCATCCGCCAGGATGCGCACGCCAACGCCGCCGACGCCATGCGATGGGCTCTCTGTGCCATCATCGATTTCATAAAGTCCGCCTTTGCCGCCGCTGATGACGCCGGAATTGGTGATCGTGGCAACGCCCGGATTTTTCTCGAACACGATGCCGTCGCCTCCGTGGGCCGCGACCTTGGCGGGGAGGCCGCCATAACTCAGCATGCCGCCGTCACCGCCGGTGATCGTGCCTTCATTGCTGATGCCGGTCGTCCGGTTCCAGCCGGAATCACCATAGAGGCGGATGCCGGCGCCACCCTCGCCGCTTGCAAACAGGCCGCTGCCGCCCGCCCCGCCGACGATCGTGGCCTGGTTGCGATGGTAGCCGCCATTGGCCAGCACACCGGCGCCGCCGGCGCCACCGGTGCCGGGGTCCATTGCGAACTGCAACGCGCCACCCCCGGCCCCGCCGCTGATCGAGCCCGCGCGATTGTTGAGGTCGCCGCCGTCGACGAGAAACAGGCCGGCGCCACCGCCACCGCCATGGGAGCCCATGCCGCCGTCGCCGCCCGCGAGGGTGGCACCGTCATTGGTGAAGGTTTCCGAGAAATACTGCAGGACGAGACCGACGCCGCCGCCACCGCCGCCGAAGGTGAATTCTCCGCCCTTGCCGCCAAGGATGTCAAAGCCCTGGGAAAGCGAAAAGGACGAGGTGTGGGGGAGATAGACCCCGGCTCCGCCGCCGCCGGCTCCGCCGCCCCAACCCCAGTTGATGCTGTTGGGCCCGCCGCTCGCTCCCGCTTCGCCCCGGGTGCGGAGAGCCCATGGATATTGCTGCCAGCCGGATGGCCAGTAATTGCCCTTTCCGCCGGCGCCGCCTGTGCCGCCAACACCCGGTCCGTGTTGGGAATTGAGCGGGGCCGAGCCGCCGCCACCGCCGCCGTCCCATACGTTGCCGCTGCCGGCGGCGCCTTTTCCAGGGGTACCGTTGTTGGCGACACCGCTGTCCTGACCGGATTGCCCACCGTCGCCGCCCGCTCCGCCCATATGCCCTGGAGCTGCGGACGAGCTGGCGCCCCCACCACCACCGCCGCCGCCGATGCCGCCGGCTCCACCCGGAACGATCGCGCCGGCACGGTCTCCGCCGCCGCCGCCAGCCCCGCCGCCAACGGTGATGGGTCCACCGGCCTGCGCGGCAGAAAGCGCGCCGATCAGGAGCGCCAGGGCCGATGTGCTGGCCAGCGCCGTCCTGCGCAGGCCGGCATGCCGGCAGCTCGTCGCCGCAGTGCCCGCGGGATATGTCGCCCCTTGCATGCGCGTGTCGCTGCCGCCGGAAGGACGGGCTGGTCGGATCATGATTTCCCCTCGCCGGCCGCCTGCCGGAAACCAAAGCGCAGTTCGACCACAAGGAAGGCGGCCGAAAAATACGGCAGATGCCGTATATCGACACCCGGCCGGCCGCTATTTTGCCGCGGCGCCGATGGCGGAAGGTTTTGAGGGCCGCCCGCCACCCTGGCCCAAAAGCGTGGCGGCCGAGGTCGTTGAATGCCTGCCAGCCAGGGCGATAATCCGGCGCGACACCGATGGAGATGCCCATGACCCCGCCCATGGACTGGAACGCCTTTGCCGAGCGCTGGTGCGCTGACTGGAATGCGCACGATCTCGAGCGGATCCTGTCGCATTTCGCCGAAGACGTCGTCTTCACCTCGCCGATCGCCGCAGGCCTGTTGCCGCACAGCGGCGGCAGGCTGGTCGGCAAGGCGGCGTTGCGCGCCTATTGGCAGCTGGGGCTGAGCCGCATCCCCGACCTGCATTTCACCATCGAACGCATTTTCGGCGGCATCGACACGCTGGTGATCCAGTACCGCAACCAGAAAGGCGCCAGCGTCAGCGAAGTGCTGCGCTTCGAGGACGGCAAGGTGGTGCGTGGCGACGGCACCTATGCGGTCGGCGCCGACAACCCGGCCGGGCTCAGCGGCTAGATCCCGAATTCAGCCAACGCCTCGGATCACTTGCCGGAGCAGGGAGCGGAATGGATCGCGTTCCGTTCCCTGCTCGCCCGGCCTGAGCCGGGCGGGCAGAACACGAGCTAGCTTCCCCAGCCGCTGCCCACCGTCTTGCAGCCGAATGGCGTGCAGACCTTGAACGAGCCACCTCCACCGCGGCCTGACCCCGGCTTGTTGTGGACGAGCATCGCCTCGGCCGGCCTGGCGTCCTTGACTATCACCGCCTTTGCCGGAACGCCGGCGGAAGCCGCGCCGGTCAGCATGAAGACGGCGGCAGCGGCCACGATCATCATTTTCATCTCATCCCTCCTGTTTGATGCATTGCGGCCCGGACCATGCCGCGGCGGAGGAAACGGCGACATACGGCAGATGCCGTAGATCGGCGGAAAGGCGGGAAAGATGGTTAGCGGCGGCTGAACGCGCACTGTCGCAAGCAAGCAGTGGCGGATGGCCGGCAACGATCGTTGCCGCGGTTGCCTTATCGCTGCGCCGGGGCGCTACCCTGCGGCGCCTTCTTCCGCTCCAGGACGGCGAGCTTCGCCTTCAGCGCCTCGACTTCCCCCGCCAGCCTGGCGGCCTCGGCCTTGTCGGTGGCGGCCTGGATCTCGGCTTGCCTGGCGGCGATCTGTCGCTTGAGCGCGGCTTCGGCCAGCTGGCCGAAGCCGGGGAAGATCGGACGCGGCGGCGCGAACGAGATCGACGAAACCATGAGCGGCCCCTGTTGCGGATCGCCCGATGGAAGGCGACGAAAATCGAGACATGGTCGAGGAATCGTCGAGATGTGGCGCAGGAGATGCGGCCTTCCACCACCGGCAAGACCAACACGCTGACGAAGAAGAAAAACTGGAGATGAAGAGAAAACCGGGCCGATACGGTCAACGGCCCCTGCAGCCAGCGCCCGGCGCATGGCAGGAAACAAGGGGAGGGCGAGGCCCGATCTGGGAGCATGCCGAAGCAAAATCGGGCCTCAGCCCACTGACTTACCCCTCGTCAGCAGATTGAAGTTTGCCAGCAAACGGTGAGTCGGACAATTGCCGGCCGGTCCGGCAACAGTGGACTTTAGGCGAAGCCCGGATGGCGCCGGCAGGGGCTTGCGGCACCCAGTCCAGCCGGCTCTTCGCGATCGCCAATGACCATCCGCTTGTCCGGCCGCATCATTACCCCACGAACCTAGCCTGCCGACGCGCCGGACCTGCGCTCGTTCTGGATCGTGTCGATCAGCGCGCGCAGGCTGCTCGAAACATGGCGGCGGCCGGGGTAATAGAGGCACACGCCCGGGAAGACCGGGCACCAGTCGACGAGAAAGCGCTCGAGGCTGCCTGCCGCAAGCGCGTCCCGAACCAGGAAATCGGGCACGAAGGCGATGCCGATGCCATCGATGGCCGCATCCACCATCAACGCCTGATCGGTGAGCGTGAGCGGGCCGCTGACGGTGATGGTTTCTGCAATGCCGTGGCGCTCAAACTCCCAGCGGTAGAGCGCGCCGCTTTCGAAGCGGAAGCGGATGCAATCGTGCTGATGGAGATCCTGCGGGACGGCAGGACGGCCGCGACGCCGGACGTAATCGGGGGAAGCGACAGCGGCGAACTGCACCGTTTCGGTGAGACGCACCGCGATCATGTCCTGTGGCACGGCTTCGGCAAGGCGAATGCCGGCGTCGAAACCGGCGGCGACGATATCGCTCAGCCTGCCATCGGTGACGATGTCGAGATGGATCTGCGAGTACTGACCGAGGAACCGCGCTAGAAGCGGGCGCAGGATCATCCGTATCGCCGCATCGCTGGCATTGATACGCACCGTGCCGCTCGGCACTTCGCGGAAATCGTTGGCCTCCTGCAGCGCCTCCGCGATCGAGGTCACGGCGGGGCGCAGCCTGGCTGCAAGGCGTTGTCCCGCCTCGGTCAGCGAAACACTGCGCGTGGTGCGGTTGAACAGGCGTACGCCCAGGCGCTGCTCGAGGCTGCGGACGGAATGGCTGACGGCGGAACCGGTGACATTCAGTTCGATCGACGCCGCGCGGAAACTGCGATGGTTGGCCACCGCGAGAAACACGTTGAGCGCGAAAAGATCGGTCGATTGATGAGCATTGTTCATCACACCACCAAGGATTGGCGAGATTGTTGCGACAGTCAAGGTTGCCTAGTTTTCAGCAGGTCCCCTCTGGGCGACGTCGCGGTCGCGCAGAGGGGATGGCCTATCGGACTGAAAAACGAGGACAACCATGTCAAAGACAATCCTGATCACCGGAGCCAGCTCCGGTTTTGGCCGCGGCGCGGCGATCGAGCTCGCCCGGCGCGGGCACAAGGTCGTCGCCACCGCCGAGACCTGGCCGCAAGTTCGCAGCCTGCGCGCCGATGCAACCGATGCCGGCGTCTCGCTGGAGGTGATCAAACTCAACCTGCTCGACGATATCGATATCGCGCACGCCGCGACTTATGACCCCGACATCCTCGTGCTCAACGCCGGTGTCATGGAAAGCGGATCGGTGCTCGACATCCCGCTGCAACGCATACGCGAATCCTTCGAAATCAATGTCTTCGGTCACATCAGGCTAGCACAGGGCATCGTGCCGAAGATGGTCGCCCGCAAGGCGGGGAAGGTGGTCTGGACCTCGTCGATGGGCGGCATCCTGGTCATCCCGTTCCTCGGCGCGTACTGCGCCACCAAGCACGCCATCGAGGCCATCGCCGGGTCCATGCGGGCGGAACTCGCGCCTTACGGCGTCAAGGTCGCTACGGTAAACCCCGGCGTCTTCGCCACCGGCTTTAACGACACCGGCGCCGAGAGCCACACGCAATGGTACGACCCCAAAAGCGCTGTCGTTCCGATGCCGGACTTCGGCGCCGCACTCGCCGATCAATTCGACCCGCAGGAGATGATCGACGCGATGGTCGAGATCATCCCGGCCGAGGAACACCTTTACCGCACGATGCGTCCGCTCGGCACCATCGCCACCGCCAGGCAGTGGCAGGAAACGGAGTGGACCCAGAATGCCTGAGTTGACGCTCGACCACGCACGGCGCCTGGTGGCGCAGGGTGAAACCGCTGCCAGGGGGATCGGACTGAAAGCGGTGTTCGCGGTGCTCGACACGGGCGCCAACCTGGTGACCTTCTCCCGCATGGACGGCGCCTGGCTGGCGTCGAATGAACTGGCCATCGCCAAGGCGCGCACTGCCGTGATGTTCCAGGCACCGACCGAAACGCTGAACGCGCCGCTGCAGATCGGCGAACCGGCCCTGCATTTTGACCATATCCACCATGGCGGGCTGCTGTTGATCGGTGGCGGCGTGCCGCTGCACGACAGCGATGGAACGCTGATCGGCGCCGTCGGCGTATCGGGCGGCGCCCCGGAGCAGGATGCGGCGATCGCGCGCGCGGCTGCTGCGGCATAGGGGTCGGCCCGGCATGATTGCCCGGATCAGCCCGCTGATGCGATCAGTGGGCTGATCCGTCAGATCATTTGTGCTGGAGCGCGACTTTTACCAGCCGCCGCGCCAGACGCGCTCACGCCAGCAGCGCACGCGCCATTCGCCACGACGATAGACGCGGCGGCAGACACGGCGCCAGCGCGGGCCGCGGCCGTAACGTGGCCCGTCACGCCAGTGGTGGCGGCGCCAGCCGGGGCGACCGTCCCAGCCGGGGCGGCCATCCCAGCCGCGGCGATGCCAGCCGCGATGGTCGACCTGCTCGACCTGCGCCTCGGCGTCGCCGTCGAGAACCGCGGGCTGCGCCCTGTCCAGTTCGTCCAGGATGCCGGGCCCGGGGGCTGCGACACCCGCGAGGGCCTGGGCGGGCCGCATGGCGGAAACCGCTACTGCTGCTCCGGCGAGACCGAGAGCCGACATCAGAAACTGCCGTCGTTCCATTGTATCCTCCAAGAAAAAGCGTCCCTGAGTCACTGAACAGCCGGAACGCTGAATGGTTCCTGAACGATGATGCCGGCTTTTTATGGGTCCCGGCACCAGGCGCCGCAAAAACCGTGTCGCCCGCTGGGCGATGGACGTTCGCCCTCCCAAAGAGGCGGATGAGCGCCGATGCGCCGACCGTTGAGCCGTCGACGGGATGCAAGAAGGGACCCCGGCCGAAGCCGGGATCCCTGCCTCCTCCACCTATGCTTTCATGGCCGGCGGCGCCACGTCCTTGCGAAGTCTTGCGGATGGGCGAGGCCTTGCGGATGGCCGCCGCGCGGTTCAGGGCAGACGGCTGAACCAGCTGTCGACGTCGTTCCTGGCGCGATCCTTGGCGATGCCGTAGCGCTCCTGGATCTTGCCTTCGAGCTGGTCGCGGCGGCCGGCGATCTGGTCGAGATCGTCGTCGGTGAGTTTGCCCCACTGCTCCTTGACCTTGCCCTTGGCCTGCTTCCAGTTTCCTTCGATGCGGTTCCAGTCCATGGTTTCTTCTCCATTGGGCGGGGATCGCCCGTTTGCGGTTTGCGGCCTCACCGGCCGCATTCTTGGGTATTGGCCTTCACGGCCATCGCGCGGCCGGCCGGCCGCGCTGCCCCGATCATCCAACCCTTGTTCCGGCCCCGAGGGTCAGTGCCAGAACAAAAGGATCAGGATGATGATCGGGATGGGAATGCCGAGCAGCCACAACAGAATGCCACGACCCATTGGCAGGTCCTCCTTGCAGGGATGGCCTCAACATGGACCGCGCGAGCACGGTCCGGCGAAGATGGATGGTTCCAGCGCAAAAAGAGGGCTGGAGCGTTGCCGCGTTTGCGTGGAAACGCTCTAGATGCGGCTGGAGCGCAACCGCTGCGCCGGCGCGGCGCGCGCCTTCGGCTGGCCCGGCAGCCTGATCGCCGGCGCGGCAAGCCCGGCCAGCCTGACCGGCGTGGCCGCCCTGCCCCGCTTGCGTTTCAGCCCGATATCCTTCCGCAGGGTATCGTCATGGGCCGCATCCTCGCGGTCGATTTCGCGCAGGGCCAGCAGCCAATGATGCTCCTGCTGGTCGCCGGGGCATCCTTCCCGCAGCCATATCTCGGCTGCCCGGGCCCGGATGCGTGCGTAACGCTCATTGCGTGCGTGACCCAAAACAGCCTCCTGGTTGAAATTCGTCATGGAAGGGCAACCGCTCAAAAGAGAGATGGTTCCGAAAAAGTTCGGCAGTCGGCAGAGAGCATGCGCGACAAACCGGGGTGCAACACTTTCGCAGCCCGGCTGCCCGCCATCTGCGCCAACAGGGGGCGAGCGACTGCGCCGTGCTTTGCCATTGCAGCCTGCCGGCGGGAAAGGCTACCAGTGCAGTCGGCTTCCCGAAGGCACGCTGCCGGGATCGGGACAGGCGCGGGAGACTTGCATGACTGAAGAGCTCGTCACGCTCTGGCGACCGGTGGGACCGGAAGAGCTGGAACTGATCCGCCAGGCCGGCATGAAGGCCTTCCCGCCCCGGCTGCCCGACCAGCCGATCTTCTATCCCGTGACCACGCAGGACTATGCGGTGAAGATCGCGCGCGACTGGAACGTGCCGCGCAGCGGCGTCGGCTATGTCACGCGGTTCGCGGTGCGCCGCGATGTGCTCGACCGCTATCCGGTGCAGGAGGCGGGCGGGCGCGCGCACAGCGAATACTGGGTGCCCGCCGAGGAACTCGATGCCTTCAATGCCGCGATCGTCGGCGACATCGAGGTCATCCAGCAGTTCGGCGGCGACACCGGCGCGGCATGACCGGCGCCCGCTGCCCCTGCTGCGGCTTCCGCACGCTCGGTGAAAATGGGGCGTTCGAGATCTGTCCCGTCTGCCTCTGGGAGGATGACGGCCAGGGCGACAGCGATTGCGACACCGTTCGCGGCGGCCCGAATGGCGACCTCTCCCTGCAACAGGCGAGGTTGAACTTCGCGGCGTTCGGCGCCTGTTCGACGCGGGCCGTGCGGCATGTGCGGCCGCCGCTGGATGCCGAACGGTAGCGTGGAATGTCGTACGCGGAGGAAAATGGCCAAGGGCCGGTTTCAGACATGATGGAGAAGATCCTCGTCAGCGCCTGCCTGCTCGGCCGACCGGTCCGCTACAATGGTTCGGCCAAGCCTCTCGAACATCCCGCGCTGGAGCGATGGCGGCAGGAGGGGCGGGTCGTCGCGATCTGTCCTGAACTGACCGCCGGCTTCAGCGTGCCGCGCCCGCCTGCCGAGATTGCCGGGGGCAAGGACGGCCAGGCCGTTCTTGCCGGAAGCGCAAGGGTGTTCGAGCAGACGGGCGGCGATGTCACCGGCCTCTTCGTCGCCGGCGCGCAGGCAGCGCTGGCGCTGGCGCGCCAGCACGATTGCCGGTTTGCCCTGCTGATCGATGGCAGCCCTTCCTGCGGCAGCGGCTTCATCCATGACGGCAGCTTCAGCGGACAGAAACATGCCGGCGCCGGCGTGACCGCCGCCCTGCTGCGCGAGCACGGCATCGAGGTGTTTTCCGACGGGGACATCGAGGCGCTGGACCACCGGCTGACACGGAAGACCTGAGTTTCGTATCATGGCCTGGCGGGCCGGTTGCGTGCCATCAAAAGACGGGTGCGGGATGTGGGATGAAAGGGAGATTGGCGAGAACCTGGTTGCGGCGGGATTCCGCAAGACCCGCCCGCGCAACTGGGTGCGGCGCACGGACGATGTCGTCCAGCTCGTCAACCTGCAGCGCTCGCAATGGTCGAAAGAGGACAATTATCTGAATTTCGCGCTTTGGCCGCTGGTTATGGGCGAGCCGCCGTCGCTTTCGGAAAGCAGATTTCCGTTCCGGCTGCGCGTGGAGGGCAACCTCGCCGCCCTCCTGCCGCGGCTGGAGCGCGACTTCGGCTCGCTGCAGCGGCTGCGGCAGTCGATCGAGGCCTATCGCACCGCCTGGGTGACGCTGGAACTGCGGGCCATCCTGGACGGCAACGGCTGAAGGCTGCCCCGGAGCGCGCGCGGCCGGGTCATTTCAGGTGCCCGATGACGCGAAAGCCCAGTTCGGTCTCCTCGATCGGGTAAAGCTTGCCGGTGGCTTCGATCGCCGCCCGGATGGCGTCTATGTCCTGGGCGACAAGCCTATCCGGTAGATTGTTCGACCTTTTGAACTTCACGATCCGCCTGAATTCGATCCACTCGATCTCGACGAGCGGGTAAATGTTCAAAGGCCACAGATCGATGAATGCGTGAGGCGGATAGACGCCGGGAAACACCGGCGGATATTCACGGGCCTCTTCACCGACGAACTTCACCGCAACGCCCTTGACCTCATCCTCGATTGTATCCAGCGCCTCGAAAAGCGCGCGCCACTTCGAATTGGACATCAGCGAGGCGGTATAGTTCCGGGCCACCTCTTTCTTCGCCTCCAGGCGATAGGCTTCCATGTCGACCGCAGCTTTTGCCATTGGTTCTCTCCGGGGCCTCAAGAGTAGAGCAAAAGCAATTTCCCGTCCAACGCTGCAAGGCGAACGACCTGCAGCATGGCCGCAGCCAGTGAAAACGCAGGCGCCCCCCGCAGCGCAACAGCAGCGCGCCACTCACATCCGGATGTCGCCATCGCACTGGTAGGTGAGGCTGACCTGCTCGCGGGCAATGCTCACATCCACCACGCTCTCGAACATGCGCGTGCCGATGCTCATGACGAGGACGATCAGAGAGCCGAACCTTGCCTCGCAGATGACGCCGTTGTCGCCCGGCACGCAGCCAAGCGTTTTCGGCGCCGACGGCTTGCCGTTGAATGTGCCGGTCACGGCGATCCTGTTGCCGATCACCTCGATCTGGCGCACGGCGCTAACCCGCATGTTGCCCCAGCGCCCCTCGATCGAACGGCATTCGACTGCGCTCGCCACCGTGGGGATGAACAGCAACAGCCCGGCAATGCGCAGGATTTTCCGCATCGCGATTTTCATGGCAACGAACCGTAATCCCGCCGTTTCAGCCACAGCGATCTAAGCCGCTTTCGCCAGGGCCGACAAGCGGCCGCGCGAGCGGCGGGCTCCTCACGCCGCCCGTATCGCCGCGATCCGGCTGTCGATGGCCGCCTTGCGGGTCGGCACGTCCATATGGGCATCGGCATAGTCGAGCAGGTCGCGCTCGGCTTCGAGACTGTCGATCATGTGCTGGCGCTCTCCGGGCGAGGTCGCGGCAAGCGCGCCCTGCGCCGTCTCGTTCCTGGCCCTGGCGATGGCGCAGGCTTCATGATGGAAACGGGCATGGTCGGCGCAGGCGTCGAGCGCGCGCTGGAACGACCAGTGGCGATCGCGGCAGCCGATCCAGGCGATGAAGGACGAACCGTCCTTGGTGACGGTGCGCTCGTGCACGCCGTCGATGGTGACCAGCCAGCGGTTCTCACCCGTCTTGCGGAACACCAGACCGTCGGTGGCATCGATGTGGCTGGACATATCCATCCCCTGTTGAGCATGGATACAATTATCACATTGCGTGAAGTTATCAATCTCAAAATTCACACTTTGTGAATATCATCAACCGGGATTGCGTCCGACCGAAGACGGTGCGCGCCCGCAAAAAGAAAGCCCGCGCGAGGCGGGCACCGTCAGGATGTGACGCTCGGCTCGCCTTTGCCACCACCCGCGGAACGCCGGGGATCTGCAACAGCGCCCGGGCGGCGCTTCAGCCCGCCTGGCGCGGCGCGGCAATGGCGCGCGCTCCTGCTGATCCCGCCCGAACATCAGCCCTCAAGACCAGGACCAGCGCCCGCCCGCCGGAGACGCATGAAAGCCGGGCCCGCCGTCGCGGCAGCCCGGCCGTCACCCTGAAGCCGGCTGCGACGCTTCAACGGCGGCGAACCTGCCGCGACAGAACGCCTGGCGCGGAGCGCGCCCGGAGCATTTCCGGCGACAGCAGAATCGCCCGCAACGCTCTCGTTGCTTGACGCAATTCCGGACGCAAAACCGCTGTGCACTTTGCTGGAATTGCTTTAGCTGGATCCAGTCAGAACGAACGCACGCACGGTTTCGGCTCTCATCCGTTGCCCGGACACACCCGGCGCATCCGCCAGCACCTTGAGGAACTTCTGGTTCACTTCGCAGGCACGAGGATCCTGCGCGCCGGCAGCCAGGCTCTTCAGTTCCGCCGCGGTGCCGCCGCTGGCGACAAACTGCGCTGCAATGGCTTGCCAGTCATCCGCCGTCACGGCACTGATTTCCACCGCCGACTTTTCGCCCGCCCCCATGGCCCGCATGACGGCGGCGGCAAAGCGATCGGCAGGCGCGGCATAGGTTGCGCTCTTCGCCTGCATGGCAGGGGTCATGGTGCCCGTCACGATCCAGCTGCCACAATCCTGCGCCGTTTCGTTGGCCTTGACCAGCTCGAGCATATCCAGCTTGGCCTGGAGCACAGCCAGCACCAGCGCAGGGTCTGCCTTGCGCAGCGCATCCGCATGGCGCCGGCGGATATCAGCCAGGTTCTTGCCGATGAAAGCAGTCGTCTCCTGGGCGCTGCGGCCCTCCTTGGCCAGAGCGAGGTATCCGGCCATGAATTTATCGTACTCGGCGGGCAGCGCCTCCTGCAGCGCCGTGAAGATGGTCAGCCCCGATTTTTCGGCTTCGGCGGCCACGCCCTCCACAGTGGGAGCCGGCGGCTTCGAGAAGCGCGAGACGATGCCCGACACCGAAAACGCGGCGACGACGAGCAGAAAAGCAACAACGATCTTCCAAGGTTTCATCGAATCCCTCACCGGAGCACCGCGTGTCCGCCACGCAAAGGATGCCCGCCCCTTGATCTGGCGCATGAACTCTTCCCGGAATCGACGCCGATTTCGAGCCCATGCGCTTGGCCCGGACGCGACATGATCAGCTTTTCCAGCCTTCCACAAGATGAGTATAAGTTCTTGTTTCGTTCTTGACAAGCAGCACAGGAATTGGTTCCTAATACCGGCTCCAATCAGGAGTGCAGCGGGTGGGTGGAATGGATGCAAAGCTGGACGCCGACGGCCATCTGAAACGGGTGGCCTGCCAACTCTACACGCAGCTGCCGGAAGACAAGCGCGAGGCGCTGCTGGTGCTGCGTTATGTGCGCCAGATCATCTTCTGCCTGGGCGAGGACTGGGAAGCGGTCACTCGCTCCGCGCCGATCCTGCCTTTTGCGGGCGATCGGAAAGGTCGGGCAGAATCTCCAACATCTTTGCGGGTAATCCAGACCGGTCGCCAAGATACAGCCAATCCAGAGTGACCCCGGTCTTCGACTGGATGGCGATGGCCACGTCGAGATCCGGGCGCCTGAGCCCTTTCAGATAATTGTTGAGCGCCGGCTGGCTGATGCCGATCAGCTGGGCAAAGGACGTCTGGTTGCGATTGAGCGCCGCAAGCAGCGCCGCCAGCCGCATCGCTATGTCTTGATTGGAACGTCCGCCATCAGCCATGGCCTGTTTTGCCATATTCACGCCGTGAAAAGAATTAACGCATATGGGCTTGCAATTAGTTCACATAGCGTGATATTCAGGATCATGAACAGCGCCTCCCGGCGACGGTGATCCCACCCAAAGCCGGGCGCCCCAACGCAGCTTTCCGTCATGCGCCGCACCACCGGCGCTTCCCCATCCGCGGCCCTGTCGCGGACGGCCGACGCCTGGGCAGGTCTCCCCTCCCGCCGCCCGGGCGTCGGCTGCCTCTGAGCGAACGGCCCCGAACAAAGAGGAGTTCCGCCGATGAAATACGATTTCGACGACGACCTGCGCGGCCCCGAGCCCTCAGAGAAATTGCATCTGCTGGTCATGGCCGGGCTCGGCGCCGCCGTGGCGCTGCTGACCGGCTTCATCTTCTTCTGCTTCGCCTGGAGCGTGCTGACGTTATGACCGGGGCGCTTTGCATGAAGGCCCGCGCCCTGATCGCGGCCGAGCCGCGGCTGGCCCGCGAAGTGGTGCGGCAGCTGGCGCGCGAGCGCGAGAACAAAGGGGCGGAGTGCCTCCGCGGTTCCGTGAAAAACGGAAACCCTCCGGGCAGAACCGGCGGTATGACCGCGCGCCAGCGCGACCTGCTTATGTTCGTCAAGACTTACATAAACCAATATGGCTTCGCGCCCTCCTTCGAGGAGATGAAAAGCGCGCTGGGGCTGGCCAGCAAGGCCGGCATCCACCGCATGATCGCCGGACTGGAAGAGCGCGGCTTCCTCACCCATGCGCCCCGCCGCGCCCGCTCGATCCGCCTGGTGGCTGCGCCATGACGGAACGCGCAAGCGAAGGTCTCGGCACGCCTCAAGACAGACGCATCCCCACCCGCGACATCGCCGATGCGCTGGAGCGCATGGTGCATGGCAAGCAACTCACGGATTTCAGCCGCCGCAAGCGCGCCGACCAGGAGGTCCGGCAGAAGCCCGCCTTGCCGGCCGCGAAGTGCTCCTTTCATGGGCTCCAGAAGCGCCGGGAGCTCGCCGTTCTGCAACAGGCGGCTTTCGGCCACCGCCAGACGGTGGAGCGCCGGCCATGAGCAAGAAACGCTGGTTCCGGCTCTACATCGAACGCTGGCGCGACGGCACCTTCGGGCTGACGCCCAACGAGATCGCCGCCTACATCACGCTGTTGTGCGAGCTCTACGACCATGACGGCATCCTCATCCGTGCCGATCTCGCCCTTCTGGCGCGCCGCTGCGGCATGCGCCCAAGCAGTTTTCGGAAGGCTTTCGAAACGCTGACCCGGCGCGGAAAGCTTACCCTTGACGGTGATGTCATCACCTCCAAGGCGGTCTCCGAAGAAATCATAAGCCGGGAGAGACTCGACGGGAAATCGGCGGAAGGCCGCCAGAAACTCGCCGAAAAACGCAGTGTTATCAACGGAATCAGACAAAGACTGCCGACTGATACAGAGGAAAGAATCAAGACAAGAGTCTTAGATTCTCTGCCGCTTGCCGCCGGCCAATCCCCTTCCGTCCAGAACTTCATCAAGCGCCGGGAAATGGCCCGGCGCAGGAGCACTTGAGCCATGTTCATTGCCCGTTACGAAAACACCATGCGCAACGCCAGGCCGAAAGGTGTCGAGCCCGAGCCGCGCAAACCAGGACCCCAGCCCACCCGCCAGGACCCTGCCGTTGCCGCCTATCGCTCGATCGACGTGCTGGAGCCGAAAATGCCGGCGCGCGAGATCATCAGCCGTGTCGGCGCGCTGCATGGCTACACGCTTGCCGAGATCACCGGGCCGCGGCTGGAGAAGAAGCTGGTGCAGGCGAGGTTCGACGCCATCAAGGCGGTGGCCGATGCCCGGCCGGATATGTCGCTGCCGCAGATCGGCCGGATCTTCAACCGCGATCACACCTCCATCCTGCACGCGCTGAAGAAGCGCGGCGGCCGCCGCCAGGAAACCGCAGAAGCCCGGGAACAGGGAGCAGCCAAATGAGCGCGCCGCAGAATGACAATTACGGCGACAATCGCGGGGACGGCGGCTGGTACATCGTCAGCTGCCATCCCCAATCGGAACGCCAGGCCTGCGCCGAGATCGCCGCGCTTGGCCAGACGGTCTACCTGCCCGCCTTCCGCAAGGAATTCCACCACCGCCGCTACCGCAAATGGATCCGCCAGCACTATCCGCTGTGGCCGGGCTACCTGCTGGTGCTGGCATCCGAGCACTGGTCCCGCGTGCTCGACTGCCAGCATGTGACGCGCGTGCTGCGCAGCCAGACCTATGCCGGCGCCGGCGCCCCGATCGCCATCCGCGACGCCGACGTACAGGCCATCCGCCTCGCCCAGGACGCCGGCGAGTTCGACCAGATGCGCATGGACCGCGCCGCGGTGAAACCGGGCGACAGGCTGAAGCTGCACGAAGGTGCGTTCACGGGGCAGAACGGCACGGTGGAGAGCGTTGGAGATGACAGGATCGTGCTGCTGATCAATGCGATGGGGCGGGAGTTGCGGACAGTGGTGCCGGTGGAGAGGGTAGGGTGTAGATACGAAAATCGGACTGACGCACCTATCGTTGAAATTAGTTGTGATCTGAAAAACAAATCACCGCGCTCAACCGGAACAAAGTGCGAACAATTGCTTGCCAGACGGGAATCTAGGTGACAGAGTGTCAGAAAACGACCCAGAAAAGAATCGAGACGAACGCATGCGCGCAACTGTAACTACTGAATTCACTCGATTGCGCGAACAGGCCGGCCTCACCCCGGAAGAAACGGCGGATCTTATCGCTGTCACTCGACGAACAGTTTACCGATATGAGGATGGTACAAGCGAGCCGAGGAAGCTTGCACTCCGCATCTTGCAGGATGTCGCCCAAGAGCGCTTCAGAGGGCACGACGAAGAGACTGTAGACTTCCGTTTCGTCGATCTATTCGCAGGTATCGGGGGGCTGCGGCTGGGCTTTCAATCAATCGGCGGACGGTGTGTATTCACATCCGAATGGGATCGGTTTTCGCGGGAAACTTACGCGCTCAACTTCCCAGACAATCATGAACTCGGTGGCGATATTCGGGAGTTTTCACAGGACCCCGACAAGATACCCGAGCATGACGTGCTCTTAGCGGGGTTTCCATGCCAACCATTTTCAATTGCGGGAGTCTCAAAGAAGAACGCGCTCGGGCGCAGTCATGGCTTCATGGACGAGACTCAGGGAACATTGTTCTTCGACACAGCCCAAATCATAGCACATCATCGCCCTGCAGCCTTTGTCCTTGAGAACGTGAAAAACTTGGAAAGCCACGACCAAGGCCGAACCTTCCGCACGATCATGCGCGTGCTTGAGCAGGGGCTGAATTATCATGTTCAGGCAAGAGTTATCAGCTCTGAGCCTTGGGTGCCACAAAAGCGGGAACGCATTTTCATAGTCGGCTTTCGGGAACACAGCGAGTTCGACCTATCGAAGCTCGTCGTACCACCTTCCGGCTCCGGTCCAAAGCTGGAGAGTATCCTACTACCACACGATGAAGTAGACTCGAAATACACCCTAACCGAGCACCTGTGGACCTACCTCCAAAATTATAAAGAGAAACACCAGTCTGCAGGCAATGGCTTCGGGTACAGCCTATTCGGTCCGAATGATGTCGCCCGCACCCTGTCGGCGCGATATTATAAGGATGGTTCGGAAATCCTGATCGCCCAGCCGGGAAGTCGTCCACGCCGCCTTACCCCCCTAGAGTGCGCTCGATTGATGGGATTTGACCGACCGGGAAAGCCTTTTCGTATTAAGGTTTCTGATACACAAGCCTATCGACAGTTTGGCAACGCGGTGGTGGTGCCTGTAGTGGAATTTATCGCGAACTCGATGAAGCCGTACCTTATGGCCGCCATCAATAGTCAGAAGGCCAGTGCACCGAGATTTGATGCCATCTCGCATTTGGAGCAGGCTCGCGCGGAGAATGGCTGACATCGTACCACCGGATGTAAGAAGCCGGATGATGTCCGGCATCCGGGGAAAGAATACCAAACCTGAGCTAGTGATCAGGAAAGGCTTGCATGCCATAGGCTTCCGTTTCCGTCTGCACGTCAAAGCGCTGCCGGGCAAGCCTGACTTGGTTCTTCCAAAATATCGAGCAGCGTTGTTTGTGCACGGCTGCTTTTGGCATGGACATAACTGCCATCTCTTCCGACTACCGAGTACACGGCAAGATTTCTGGCTCGCCAAGGTTGATGGAAATAAGCAGCGGGACGCTCTGGCCGAATCGCACCTTGTATCGGAGGGTTGGCGTGTCGGGGCGATATGGGAGTGTGCTTTGCGTGGGAGAAACGCATTGCCGTTTGAAGATGTTATCGAGCTGTGCGCTCACTGGTTAAAAAGCGATGCGCCATTAATGGAGATACGCGGAAGAGATGAAGCGGGGAATGCTCTCGGACTACTTTACCGGCGTGGTGGTGAAGCGCCTTTCGATGGTTGAGACTGCTCCAAGGGGTAAAGGCTCAAATCAGCACGAATTCAATAGCTCCAAGGCACTCAAAGAGCTCTTGGGCAACGCTGATCGCAAGGAGATACCCGTTCGTTTCATCTGGCTTGGGGAAGAACAGGAGGGAGTCGCCGAAGATGGGATCATAAGCTGGTATGATAGTCGCAAGGCCCATCCGAAACGATCGGAATTCCGTCTCTACTATCAAGGCAATGCTGTGACAGAATTAATGAGGAAAGACGACGCTTTTTTCCTCGCGATGCGAACGGATAATACAGGCCTCGCCATTATAGCACCGGCAAGCAGTACCGTCGAGAACCAGCTTCTCTATCTATTCGGCTTGGATGAGGAGCTACAGGAGGATTTCTTCTACAAGCCTGTAGCAGGCAACGAAGACATGCGAATGGATTTCGCTGCCCGCTATATTCTTGATGAGCTTGGGGTGGAATTCGAGGAGCCAGAGTCTGTCCTGCTGGATGAGCTTGTCGCACCGTTCGGACTTAAATTTCCCAAGACTCAGCCCTTCTCCGAACTGGCTCGGAAATCCCTGCCGCAGGTTGACCCCCGCGACAACCCTGATGCGGCTCTTATGGCATGGATCGAACGGGAGGAGATGATGTTCCGCCGTTTGGAGCGAAAGATTGTTTCCGAACGATTGAAGGAAGGCTTCATTGCCAAAAATAAAGCCGATGTAGACGGCTTTATTGACTTCTCGCTAAGTGTACAAAATCGGCGCAAGTCCCGTGTCGGGCAGAGTCTAGAACACCACCTGAAAGCGTTATTTACGGCTTGCAAGGTTCGCTTCTCGCACGGTGCGGTAACGGAAGCCGGAAACAAACCCGATTTCCTTTTTCCAGGGATAGCTGAATATCACGATAGCGATTTCGATCGAGCAAAACTGACCATGCTGGGCGCAAAATCCACGCTCAAAGACCGTTGGCGCCAAGTTTTACCAGAAGCGGACAAGATCCAGACCAAGCATGTTCTCACGCTTCAGCCCAGTATCTCAACGAAACAGACGACACAAATGGAAGGCGTTGGCGTTAGATTGGTCATACCTCTAGCCATCCACGCCTCATACAAGCCAACGCAGCAGAGCTGGCTGATGAACGTGACTGAGTTCGTGAAACTGGTCGCGTCAAGGCAATAGTTCAGTTAAGCTCGCAGCTACCATCTTCCTTCGAAGGTGTAGCGTAGGTCGGAATCTGACCGAAGCGCCTCGAGAAGAACCTCGATTGCTTCGGCAACCAGCGTGTTATTACGATCAGAATCCCTGTTGCCAGACTTTCCTCCATGCACGAGATTGTTCCTGACACGGCGAACGGCTGCCATCAAATCTTGCACACTTACTGGCGGCGTAGCATTCTCCCAGGCGAGGGTCTGGCCGGCCAGAATCTGCTTGCTAGGTGGCTTGGCCAAGATGGTCGGCGCAATGTTCTCGTCACGGACTTTCTTAAGGAAGGTGGCCTTGAGAGCCTTGTTAGCAAACCCATCCCAATCCACCCCGACTTCGCCATTCTTCCCAGATTTGCCGAACCCGTTTTCCTTCAAAGCATACTCAAACCGCGTCACAACACGTAAGAGTTCGTCCCCTCGTGCCGGTAAATGATTGGCCTTCGACATATCAATCGCAGCATTGGTAGTCATGTAAGCCCCGCTCAATTGTGCTCAGTTCTGATTACCCAATCCTATTCCCTCCAGAAACCCCTGCAATCTTGGCACCACGAAATCCAGGAACACCCGCACCCGCTGCGGCATCCTTTGCCCGCCTAAAAACACCGCGTGCATCTCCTCCTCGTCGGGTTCCACGACATCGGCCAGCACTTCCACCAGGCGGCCGGCGTTAAGGTCGGCGCGGGCGTGGTAGCCGCCGAGGCGGGCGAGGCCGACGCCGGCCAGCGCCATGCGGCGCACCGTCTCGCCATTGTTGGCCAGCAGCGAGCCGTTGACGGCGCGGTCGACGATGCGGCCGCTTTCCTTCAGCGGCCACACCGGCTCGGCGCGGCGGAAGTTGAAACCCAGGCAGTTGTGGCCGGCAAGATCCCCCACCGAACGCGGCACGCCGGCGCGCTCGAGATAGGCAGGGGCGGCGACGATCTTGCGGCGTGAGCTGCCGATGCGGCGCGCCAGCATGCCGGAATCCGGCAGCGTGCCGATGCGGAAGGCGATGTCGGTGCGGTCGAGATAGAGGTCGACGATCTCGTCACTCAGGGAAAGATCAACGGCGATGTTGGGATAGGCGCGCCAGAAGTCGGGCAGGATCGGTTCCAGCCCCAGAACGCCGATGGCGACCGAGACGTTGACCCGCACCGTGCCGCCGGTGGCCACAGCGCCGCAAGTGATCTCCTGCTCGATCCGGTCGAGCTCCTGCAACAGCGCCTGGCCGCGCTGGTAATAGAGCTGGCCCTCGGCGGTCAGCGACAGCGCCCGCGTCGAGCGCTCGATCAGGCGTACGCCAAGGCGCGCCTCCACACGCGACACCAGCTTGCTGACGGTCGATGGCGTCAGCCGCAGCAGCCGGGCGGCTTCCGAAAAACTGCCCGCCTCGACCACGCGCAGGAACACCTGCATTTCACCGGTGCGGTTGTCCATGGCTTGCCTGCCTGTGATTTCGTTTCACAGATGATGGGAATGGCGACGGGATAATCAAGCCTCGGGCGGCTGATTATGTGATGGCCTGAAACAAATCGCCGGGTTTGCGGCGGCTGAAAGAAGGACATCGCCCATGTTAACCGTCACCGCCCATGGGGCCAGCATCCCGGCGCTCGGCTTCGGCGTGTTCCGCATGGCGGACGCCGAGGTGGAGCGGGTGGTGCCGGCAGCGCTCGAAGCCGGCTTCCGCCATTTCGACACCGCGCAGATCTACCAGAACGAGGCGGCGCTTGGCCGCGCGCTGGAGCGCGCCGGGGCGCGGCGCGAGGAGCTGTTCCTGACCACCAAGGTGTGGGTCGACAATTACAGCGCGGGCCGGTTCGCCGCTTCGATGGATGAAAGCCCGGAGAAGCTCAAGGTCGACCGGGTCGACCTTCTGCTGCTGCACTGGCCGGCCGACACGGTGCCGGTCACCGACCAGATCGACATGCTCGATGCGGTGCAGGCCGCGGGCAAGACACGTTTCGTCGGTGTCTCCAACCAGAATATCGCGCAGATGCGGCAATCGGTCGAACGCTCCTCGGTGCCGATCGTCACCAACCAGGTCGAGTTGCATCCCTATCTGCCGCAGCAGGCTCTGGTGGCGGCGGCGCGTGCAGCCGGCGTTGCAGTCACCGCCTATTACGGCATGGCCGACGGCGCCGTGCCGCAGGACGAGATGTTGCAGGTGATCGGCGCCAAATACGGCAAAAGTGCCGCCCAGGTCGGCCTGCGCTGGCTGGTGCAGCAGGGTTTCATCGCGCTGTCGAAGACGGCGAACCCGGCGCGCGTGGCCGAAAACATCGCCATCTTCGATTTCGCGCTGGACGACGCCGACATGGCGGCGATCGCCGCCCTGGCGCGGGCGGATGGACGGCTGGTCTCTCCTCCCGGGCTGGCGCCGACGTGGGATGTGTGAGGCGGGCGTCACATGAAAGGCCCCGTCGCTGACGACCCCTTCTCCCCTTGTGGGAGAAGGCAAGACGAGCCGCGCAGCGAACCAAAGAATATGCCGAACACCGGGGAGCGTGTTCCGGCTGATCGTTTCAACAACCCGATGCCCAAAAGGGCGCAGTGAAGGCTGAAGCCATGAACACTGACGTGATGAACACCAAAGATAGCAAAGGCGCCGCCGCGACGGCGACCCCCGCGCGGCTGGCGCTGCTGGCGCTGGCGATCGGCGCGTTCGGCATCGGCACTACGGAATTCTCGCCGATGGGGCTGTTGCCGGTGATCGCGCAAGGGGTCGACGTGTCGATCCCGACGGCGGGCCTTCTGATCAGCGCCTATGCGATCGGCGTACTGGTCGGCGCGCCGTTCATGACGCTGGCGTTCAGCCGCTTCGGCAAGCGCACGGCGCTGATGCTGCTGATGAGCATCTTCACCATCGGCAATCTGATGTCGGCGATGGCGCCGGGCTATTTCACGCTGCTGGCCGCCCGCCTCGTCACCAGCCTCAACCATGGCGCCTTCTTCGGCCTGGGCGCGGTGGTGGCGGCCAGCGTGGTGCCGAAGGACAAGCAGGCCAGCGCGGTGGCCGCCATGTTCATGGGGCTGACCATCGCCAACATCGGCGGCGTGCCGGCCGCCACCTGGGTCGGCCAGCAGGTCGGCTGGCGCATGGCCTTTGCCGGCACGGCGCTGATCGGCCTTGCCGCGATCGCAGCACTGTGGTTCGCGCTGCCGAAGGGCGAGCGCGGCCAGATGCCGGATGTGAAGCGCGAGCTTCAGGTGCTGACGCGCCCGGCCGTGCTGCTTGCCATGGCCACCACGGTGATGGGCGCGGGTGCGATGTTCACGCTTTACACCTATGTCGCGCCGACGCTGGAAACATTGACCGGCGCTTCCGGCAGCTTCGTGACGCTGGCGCTCGCCCTGATCGGCGTCGGCTTCACCATCGGCAACTGGCTGGGCGGCCGGCTGGCCGACTGGTCGCTCGACGGCGCCACCAAGATCTTCCTCGCCGCGCTGGCGCTGATCATGCTGGTGCTGCCGCTGCTGTTCGCCAGCCATGCCGGCGTCGCCATCGGCCTGCTGGTCTGGGGCGGTGCTGCCTTCGCAATCGTGCCGCCGGTGCAGATGCGGGTGATGCAGGCGGCATCGGAAGCGCCCGGCCTCGCCTCCTCGATCAATGTCGGCGCCTTCAACCTCGGCAACGCGCTGGGCGCGGCGCTCGGTGCCGCCGTCATCAGCCTCGGCCTCGGCTACGCCGCCGTCTCCATCGCCGGCGGTTTGCTTGCCGCGGCCGGCCTCGGGCTGGTGTTCGTGGGTGGATGGCAGAAGGCAAGGACGATGGCGGTGTGCGGGGCTTGAGGGGTGGTGACGCTGTTTCCGGCGGGCGCATCAGGTCGATTGGGCGCCACGCCGGAAGACGAAACGCTGCAGGCGCGGCGCCTCTATCTCCCCCCTTGCGGGGGAGAAAGCGATTTCAGCATCTTAGACGAGCACGCCCTTTAGGGCGGCGCAGGCTAAGTGCTAGAAATCGCAAGAGAGGGGATTTTCAGCCGTTACGCTGACAATCTGCGTCCCTCGCATTCGACAAAGAGAGGGCTCTCATTTGCGAAGCACCTCAGCTGAATATCCCCTCTCTTGGATTTTCTACGACTTAGCTGTGCCGCCCTGCGGGCGTGCTCGCTAAGATCGTGAAAATCCTTTCTCCCCCGCAAGGGGGGAGATAAGAGGCGCCGCGCCTGGCCTCGGCTGTTCGCCCCCCTTAAACGCCTGGCACACAAATTCAGCGCGCGTCCCCGGATGACCATTGCCGGAGGAGCCTCTATAACTATGTTCAACCAGTGAAGGGGAGACGATGCGCTACATACGTCCGCTTACGATCGAGGATGCCGTCGGCCAATTGGTCGGTTCATCCGGAACGGCCGCCATCCTGGCGGGAGGCAGCGACCTGCTGGTGAGGATGAAGGGCGGGTTCGTCGAACCAGACCTGATCGTCGACATCAAGGCGATCGCGCATTTGAGTGAAATCCGGGAAACCGCGGAAGGCTTCAGCATCGGCGCCGCCGTGCCCTGCGCGGTGCTGGGCGAAAACAAGGTGCTGAAAAAGGCATGGCCGGGCGTCGTCGAAGCGGCGAAGCTGATCGGTTCGAAACAGGTGCAGGGCCGCTGCACCATCGTCGGCAATCTCTGCAACGCCTCGCCGGCCGCCGATTCGGTGCCGGCGCTGGTGGCGGCCGGCGCGAGGGCCGTGGTGGCCGGGCCGTCGGGCAAGCGCACGGTTGCCGTCGAAAGCGTGCCGACCGCGCCGGGCCGGACCTCGCTCGCCAAAGGCGAGATCATCGAGGCGATCCTGCTCGACAACAGAGCACCGCGTTCGGGCGATGCCTATCTGCGCTTCATCCCGCGCACCGAAATGGACATCGCCGTGGTCAGCGCCGGCATCAACCTGACGCTCGACGAGGCGGGCACGGTCAAGTCGGCGCGCGTGGCGCTGGGTGCCGCCGCGCCAACCGTGCTGCTGGTCGAGGAGGCGGCCGAAGTGCTGGTCGGCTCGAAACTGGACGAGGCGACGCTGGAGCGGCTGGCCAAGGTGTGCTCGGGCGCCTGCCGCCCGATCGACGACAAGCGCGGCACCATCGAGTTCAGACGCAAAGTCGCGGGCGTGCTGGCCAGGCGCGTGGCCACCGCCGCTTACGAACGTGCAGGAGGCAAATGATGGCCGGTATCGCGGTTTCCACGACGATCAACGGCGATGCCGTCGAATATCTCTGCCAGCCCGACGAGACCCTGCTGGAGGTGCTGCGCGACCGGCTCGGCCTGACCGGCGCCAAGGAAGGCTGCGGCACCGGCGACTGCGGCGCCTGCAGCGTCATCGTCGACGACCGGCTGGTGTGTTCGTGCCTGGTGCTGGGCGCGGAAGCGGAAGGGCGGCAGGTCGAGACCATCGAAGGCATGGCGCATGGCGAGAAGCTGCATCCGCTGCAGCAGAAGTTCCTCGAACATGCCGCCCTGCAATGCGGCATCTGCACGCCGGGCTTCCTGATCGCGGCCAAGGACCTTTTGGCCAAGAACCCGGACCCGACCGAAGAGGAGATCCGCTTCGGCCTGGCCGGGAACCTGTGCCGCTGCACCGGCTATGACAAGATCGTGCGCGCCGTCCAGGACGCCGCCAGCGTGATGAGGGGCTGAGGCGATGAATTTCGATCCGCGTCTGACCAACCGCAGCTTCACCGCCGTCGGCACCCGGCCGATCCGCCCCGACGGCATCGACAAGGTGACCGGCCGCGCCCGCTACGGCGCCGACTTCAACATGGCCGGGCAACTGGTCGGCCGCGTGCTGCGCAGCCCGCATGCCCATGCCGTCATCCGCGGCATCGACACCGCGAAGGCGGAAGCGCTGCCCGGCGTCAAGGCGGTGATCACCGCCGCCGACCTGCCGGACCTTACCAATGGCGACAGCGCGCTGCGCGACATCCTCGACAACTGCATGGCGCGCGGCAAGGCGCTCTATGACGGCCATGCCGTGGCGGCGGTGGCGGCGATCGACGCCCGCACGGCCAGGCAGGCGCTGAAGCTGATTTCGGTCGACTACGCGGTGCTGCCGCATGTCACCGATGTCGACGAGGCCTTCCGCCACGGCGCACCGCTGATCAACGAGGCGATCTTCACCGAAGGGCTGGAGGAAAAGCCGGTCAAGCCGTCCAACGTCTACAAGCGCACGCAATATGGCCATGGCGACGTGCGCAAGGGGTTCGCAGAGGCCGATTACATCGTCGAACGTTCGTTCAGGACCGAACAGACGCACCAGGGCTATATCGAGCCGCATGCCTGCGTGGCGAGCGTCAGCTCCGACGGCATGGCGGAGCTGTGGGTCTGCACGCAGGGTCCGTTCGTCTACCGCCAGCATTGCGCCCAGCTGCTCGGCATGGAAGCCTCGAAGCTGCGCGTCACTTCGTCGGAGATCGGCGGCGGCTTCGGCGGCAAGACCCATGTCTGGGCCGAACCGGTGGCGCTGGCGCTGTCACGCAAGGCGGGCCGGCCGGTGAAGCTGGTGATGACGCGCGACGAGGTGTTCCGGGCGTCGGGCCCGACCAGCGCCACCTCGATCGACGTGAAGATCGGCGCGCGCAAGGACGGCACCATCACCGCGGCGGAAGCGACGCTGCGCTACAGCTGCGGCCCCTATCCCGGCATGTGGGCCGAGGTCGGCGCCATGACGGCGTTTGCCTGCTACAGGCTGGACAATGTCAGGACGGTCGGCTTCGAGGTGCTGGTCAACCGGCCGAAGACGGCGGCCTATCGCGCGCCGTCGGCACCGATGGCGGCGTTCGCGGTGGAAAGCAGCATCGACGAGCTGGCCAGGAAGGTCGGCATGGACGCGGTCGACTTCCGCATCAGGAACGCGGCGCAGGAAGGCACGCGCGCCTCCTACGGCCCGGTCTACGGCCCGATCGGCATCGGCCCGACGCTTGAGGCGGTAAAGAAGCATCCGCACATGCAGGCGCCGCTCAAGGAAAACCAGGGCCGCGGCATGGCCTGCGGCTTCTGGTTCAACTTCGGCGGCCAGACCTGCGTCGACCTCAACATCGGCATGGACGGCTCGGTCTCGCTGGCCGTCGGCACCGTCGATGTCGGCGGCTCGCGCGCCTCGCTGTCGCTGGTGGCGGCCGAAGAGCTCGGCATCGACTATGCCCAAGTCAAGGCGATCGTCGCCGACACGTCCAGTCTCGGCTACAACGACATGACCGACGGCAGCCGCGGCACCTTCTCTTCGTCGATGGCGACGATTTCGGCCGCGCGCAACGCCATCAGGATCCTGCGCGAACGCGCCGCGCAGATGTGGGACATCCCCGCCGACGACGTGGTCTGGGAAAAGGGTCATGCACTGGCCCGAGGCGAGAAATACGGCAACCTGTCGCCGCTGTCGCTCAAGGAGATCGCCGCCCAGTCCGGCACCACCGGCGGGCCGATCGCCGGCCACAGCGAACTGGTCGCCGACGGCGCCGGCGTCTCCTTCGCCACCCATATCTGCGACATCGAGGTCGACCCCGAGACCGGGGCGACCCGGGTGCTGCGCTACACGGTGGTGCAGGATGCCGGCAAGGCGGTGCACCCGACCTATGTCGAGGGGCAATACCAGGGCGGCGCGGCGCAAGGCATCGGCTGGGCGCTCAACGAGGAATACATCTACGGCAAGGACGGGCGGCTGCAGAATGCCGGCTTCCTCGACTACCGCATCCCGGTGTGCTCGGACCTGCCGATGATCGACACACAGATCCTCGAGATCCCCAACCCGAACCACCCCTATGGCGTGCGCGGCGTCGGCGAGACCTCGATCGTGCCGCCGCTGGCGGCGATCGCCAATGCGGTGTCGAACGCGGTCGGCGTGCGCATGACGCACATCCCGATGTCGCCGCCGCGCATCCTGGCGGCGCTCGAGCAATTCCGGGAAAAGTGAGAATGGGATTGCGTGAAAACAAAGGGTCAGAGCGTTTCCGCGTTTCCGTGACAGACGGAAACGCTCTCGAACGAGGCGGCTGATGGTCGCCGTCACGCTCTGGGGGTCGCTCGCGGCTGCCACCGGGGGCCGGGACAAGCTCGACATCGAGGCCAAGGACATCAGGGAACTGTTCAGGAAACTCGCCGAACAGTTCCCGGCCATCGAGCCGTTCATCGACCGCGGCATCGCGGTCGCCATCGACGGCACCATCTACCGCGACACCTGGTCGAAGAAGCTGCCGCAAGGATCGGAGATCTTCCTGCTGCCCAGACTCGCTGGTGGCTAGAGGCCCCGCCTTTGGAGCCTGGCGATCGTTGCCGGCAAGTCCTCATACAAGGTGCGTCCTTCGAGGCTCGCTTCGCGAGCACCTCAGGATGAGGGCCGCTGTGCCTTTCGGGCGAGAATCCGGAACGTCCTGGAGCATTTTGTAGCCGAGCGGAATCGCTTGGCATTACAAAAGCTGCGAAAACAAAACTTAGAGCGTTTCCGCGTTTCCATGAAAGATGGAAACGCTCTTGGGATTGAGCGCCGTTTCGCCCAACGCCCCTCATCCTGAGGTGCTCGCCCGCACATCGACCGAAAGCACAGCCCGGCCCTCTGCGGGGCGAGCCTCGAAGGACGCACCAGGGCGGGTTGGAGGTGCGTCCTTCGAGGCTCGCTTCGCGAGCACCTCAGGATGAGGGCCGCTGTGCCTTTCGGG
This sequence comes from Mesorhizobium sp. NPDC059025, assembly GCF_042739655.1. Classification (NCBI taxonomy): domain Bacteria; kingdom Pseudomonadati; phylum Pseudomonadota; class Alphaproteobacteria; order Hyphomicrobiales; family Phyllobacteriaceae; genus Mesorhizobium; species Mesorhizobium sp. NPDC059025. The sequence goes on from NZ_JBHYIM010000016.1 coordinate 29,852, forward strand.
CGAGAATCTGGAACGTCTTGGAGATGGCGCGCCGTTTCGCCCAACGCCCCTCATCCTGAGGTGCTCGCCCGCACATCGACTGAAAGCACAGCCCGGCCCTTGCCGGGCGAGCCTGGACGCACCAAACGGCGGGTTGGAGGTGCGTCCTTCGAGGCTCGCTTCGCGAGCACCTCAGGATGAGGACCGCTATGCTTTTCAGGCGAGAATCCGGAACGTCTTGGAGATGGAGCGCCGTTTCGCCCAACGCCCCTCATCCTGAGGTGCTCGCCCGCACATCGACCGAAAGCACAGCCCGGCCCTTTTCGGGGCGAGCCTCGAAGGACGCACCGATGCCGGCAAGGATCCGCGCGGCGGCCCGGATTTCGCGCCGCTGTGGTCGGCCCTCGACCTCACGCCCGAAGGCCGCGGCGAGACATGGTACCCCAGGCTGGACTATTATTGAGCACGGGCGTCCCTGCCCGGCGCCGGCAGTCGGCGCGAAGCGTGCCGTGCCCTCACGCGCGCTTGACGTTGGCCGCCACGACCTGCCTGATGTCATCGACCTGGGCGGGTGTCAGCACCCGCTTCGGCAGCATGTTGAACACGCGTGGCCCCTGAAAGAGGAGGATCACCTTGTCGTCCTCTGCCCATTTCAGGTAGTCGCTCCAGGCGTTGTTCCAGTCACCCTGCTGCGCAGTGCTCCTGAAGCCGTCGGCCGACCATGAAACCGTCATCGGGTGCTGCAGGGTTTTCTGGGCTGCGTAGGCCCGGCGGGCAAAAACGGCCGCGCCGACGAAATACTGGTAGAACGGCAACGCGATCACGACCGCGAAACCGATATAGACAAGCGGCGCATAAGGCGCATCGTGCATCTGCAATGCCGGGACGAAGAGCATGCCGAGCAGCAGCGCCACGAAGCCCAGCCAGGAAATCAACGGCCAGCGCGAGGTCGCGTATTTCAGCATGAAAAGCCTGTTGGCCGCGACATAGTCATCCGCGGTCAAGGTAAGGGTGACACTGCGGTTCAGATCGTGCTGGCGCTGATTCATTTCGCTCTTCCTGCCAAATACGTCGCCGCAGGTTAGTGGAAGCGGGTGGATGCTGGCCACCCGCTTCTCGTCAGGTCGAATGGCGTTGAGAAAGCGCGGCGCCCCTTATCTCCCCCGCAAGGGGGGAGATAAGGAGCCTCGCTTGACCCATGAACATACGAACCATATATGCTCCGTATATTCAACGGAGACGACCATGGGCATCGTGAAGATCGACGAGGAACTGCATGAGGAGGTGCGGCGCGCCTCGACCGTGATGTGCCGTTCCATCAATGCGCAGGCCGAATTCTGGATGAAGATCGGCATGCTGGCCGAGGCCAACCCGACGCTGTCCTTCACCGAGATCGTCAAGCGGGAGCTGGCCACGGCCCACGATCCCTCCTCTCTCAATCTGGCGGTAGCCTGATGCTGGTCGCGATCTTTCAGATGCGCTCCTGGCGCCTCAGGTCTCTAGTTTTGCGCATGCCGTTCTCGCAAAACCGCTTCGCACTTTTGCGCGGCATGCTGACATGGTGAAAACCCCGGACGAGCTGGCGCTGATGCGCCAGTCGGGCAGGCTGCTCGCCTCCGTCTTCGAGATGCTGGACGGGCTGGAGCTTGCCGGCATGTCGACGCTCGAGGTCGACACGCTGGTCGACCGCTTCATCACGCAGGACCTTGCCGCCCGCCCCGCCAGCAAGGGGCAATACGGCTTCAAGCATGTGCTGAACTGCTCGATCAACGACGTTGTCTGCCATGGCGTGCCGGACGCGGCCGCGATCATCCGCAACGGCGATATCGTCAATTTCGACATCACGCTGGAGAAGAACGGCTTCATCACCGATTCCTCCAAGACCTATCTGGTCGGCGATGCCTCGCCCGTTGCCAGACGGCTGGTGCGCGTCGCCCAGGAGGCGATGTGGCAAGGCATCCGGCAAGTGCGGCCCGGCGCGTTTCTCGGCGACATCGGCTACGCCATCGAGAAACACGCGAAGAAGAACGGCTATTCGGTGGTGCGGGAATATTGCGGCCACGGCATCGGCCGCGAAATGCATGAGGAGCCACAGGTGCTGAACCACGGCCGGCCGGGCACCGGCGTGCGGCTGCGCGAAGGCATGGTGTTCACCGTCGAGCCGATGGTGAACCAGGGCACGCGCCGGGTCAGGACCGCGGACGACGGCTGGACGGTGCTGACCCATGACGGCAAGCTCTCCGCCCAGTTCGAGCACACCGTCGCCGTCACCGCCACCGGCGTCGAGGTGCTGACGCTGCGCAGCGACGAAAAGCTGGTGGCGTAGGGCAGCCACCAGCGCACACCATTCCTGCCCGACGCTATTTCAGCGGCAGGAACAGTTCCACCACCACTTCATGCGCCGGCACCTCCGGGATGAGGGCGAGCCGGCGCCGGCAATAGACAGGGAAGTCACGCACCTCCTCGCCGCTGGCCGGAAGCCACTCGCGATAGAGGTAGAGTGCAGCAGGTTCGAGATTGTTGGTGTTGCCGGGATAGCGCAGCACCGCGCAGCGTCCGCCGGGGATGATGCCGGCCTTCATCAACGGATCGTCCGGATCGACCGGCTGGTCCGTCTCGACGCACAGGTCCATCGCGTAGTCGGCCGGATTGGCGGGACAGCGTTCGGAGCGGAACACCATGAAGGTCGAGCGCATCTCGGCCGACAGGCCGGCGGCCTTGCCCCAGGCCCTGAAGCGCTCGGCTGTGGTGCCGAGCATGGCCCTGTCGCCGCGATGCTCCAGCATCGCCACCGGGGTGGGCTCCTCATCGCGGATCGTCACGTCGTCTTCGCTAAAAATGATCTGCATCAGCTTGCTCCTCGCAACATCGAGAGGCCCGAAGGCCACAAGCCACGGTTCCCAGTCGGGCGACTTCCGGAACGACGAAGGCGATTGGCCCAGCCGTTGCCGGAAGGCGCGGGCGAAGGCGTCGGGTGCGTCGTAACCGGCATCCATCGCGATCTCCGTGACGCTTTCGGCGTCGGGAGCGGCCAGCCTGCGTGACGCGCGCTTCATGCGGGCCAGCTGGACATAACGATGCACGGACAGCCCGAAGGTCGCCGTGAACTGCCGGTGGAAGTGGAATTTCGAGAAGGCTGCAACCCGGCTCAGCGCATCAAGATCCAGATCGCCGTCGAGATGACGGTCGATGTGGTCGAGTACACGCAACATGCGGGCATGATAGGTCCGAAGCGCCGCCTTCATCGTCTTTCTCCGTGGCCGCCCCAGATAGCCAACCGGCGTCATGATGCGCTCGACCGATCTTGCGGTTTTAAACGCGGGGGGCGAGACGGCTCAAGCCGGGCCTGCACGCAGCCGGGGCTTCCCTGAAGCCGTTCGATTGAACCCGGCGGCCGCTTGCGGCGTTGAGCACCGCAAACCCGTGCCAAGGAGCCCCGCATGACCGTTCGCAAATTCTCCGTGTCCGACGCAAATTTCGAGCATGTGCCTGGACTGGATGGGGAAGTCCTCACCGGCAACCTGGTCGACCAGCGCCACGGCGCCCCGATCACCATCGGTTATGGCCGCTACGGGCCCGATGTCGGCATCGACATCACGCTCGCCGTCGACGACGTCATGGTGGTGCTGAAAGGACAGCTGTCGGTGTCGAGCGAAGCCGGCACGGTCACTGCCGGCCCCGGCGAGATCGTGCACATGCCGAAGGGCGACAGGGTCACGATCCGTGCGCATGGGGAAGGCGCGATCACCGCCTATGTCACCTATCCGCACTGGCAGGAGGCCGAGAGCGGGTGAGCGCTCCGAATGCTGCCGCGCGGGTTCCAGCTTCAACCCGCCAAACCGCCATCCAGCGTCGCCAGCCGCCCATAGAGTTCGGGCCTGCGATCGCGGAAGACGCCCCAGGAGCGGCGCTGGTGGGCGATGGCGTCGAGGTCGAAGGAGGCGGTCAGCACGGTCTCGGTTTCGCGATCCGCCTCGGCCACCTTGGCGCCGGTCGGATCGGTGATGAAGGACGAGCCGTAGAAGGTGATGCTGGTGCCGGCGCGGCCGTGTTCGGTGCCGATGCGGTTGGAGGCCAGCAGCGGCATGATGTTGGCGCCGGCATGACCCTGCATCACGCGCTGCCAATGAGCGCTGGAATCCAGCCCCGCATCATGCGGCTCGGAGCCGATCGCGGTGGGATAGAGCAGGATCTCGGCGCCCTGCAGCGCCATCGAGCGCGCGGCCTCGGGAAACCACTGGTCCCAGCAGATGCCGACGCCGATCACGCCCGCCCTGGTCTTCCACACCCTGAAGCCGGTATCGCCCGGCGAAAAATAGAACTTCTCCGTATAGCCCGGACCATCCGGCAGGTGGCTCTTGCGGTAGTTGCCGAGCACGGTGCCGTCGGCATCGATGACGGCAAGGCTGTTGAAATAGCTCTGGCCCGCGCGTTCGAAATAGCTGACCGGCAGCACGACGCCGAGCTCTCTTGCCAGAGCCGAGAAATGTCCGATCAAGGGGTTGTCCGCGAATGGCCGGGCGAGATCGAAGAAACCGTGGAACTGGTCCTGGCAGAAATAGGGCGCGGCGAACAGTTCCTGGATCAGCACGAGATCGGCGCCTCTTGTCTTCGCCTCCCGCACCAGCCGCTCGGCCCGCGCGACATTGTCCTTCTCGTCCCAGACACAGGCCATCTGTGTGGCGGCGACGGTTACCTTGCGCATGATGTGGCGAACTCCCTTGTCACGGCTGACTTATAAGCTGCTTGCTTGATGGGTTGCATCGGCTATCGTTCAGGACATGCAGCCGATGTTTTCTCCAGAGCGTTTCCGTTCTTCACGGAAACGCGGAAACACTCCCTGTTCCGACGCGATTCCGGACGCAAAACCGCAAGGCACTTCTGCTGGAATTTCCCTCGAGCAGTTCGGACGCTGGAGCCAGGGCCTGGCTGCAGCCGCGCAAGCTTGCTCGACTGAAGAAATCTCGGCCACCTTCACCGCCGCCGCCAGCGGACTGCTGGCCTGCGACCGCGCCTATGTCGGGCTCTACCTGCGCGACAACAGTTCCGTCACCATCGACGACCGCGGACCGGATCCGTGGAACCGCAACTACGACGCGCGGCTCTACCGGCAGGATCCGTTCTTCCGCATGTTTACCAGCACACGGCAGGATTTCCTGCTGCCGCTCGCCGCGCTCGACACGGGCGACTTCCAGCGGACCGCCTACTACCGGGATTTCTACGAACCGTCGCGGAGCTTCGACGAGATCACCGGCGTCTTCAACCTCGATGCCAGGGCGGCCGGCTACATCACTTTCCTGCGGTTTCGTGGTGCGCCGGCGTTCGGCGCGGACGATCTTGCTCTGGCGGAAGCGATCAGCGGCGCGACGCGGCTGGTGCTGACACAGCTGTGGCATCAATGGCGCGCCGAACAGCAGATGGAAGCCGAGCATGCGCGCTCGGCATTGCGCCTGTCACGGCTCAGCATACGCGAGCGCCAGATCGCGGACCTGCTCATCGACGGCGGCTCGGCCAAATCCATTTCACGCAGCCTCGCCATATCGCCCGGAACCGTGCGCAACCACATCAAGAAGGTCTACGCCAAGCTCGGCTGTCATTCGCAGGTGGAACTGATGGCGGCGGCAAGGGCATCCGATATGGTGCCCTTGCCGCAGGCCGGCATCCCGCTTACTGCCCCGTGACGACACGCGTCCACAGCCGGTTCTGCAGGCGCAGCTGCTTGGCGTCTGCGGGGTTGAGCGCGAACAGCTTGGCCTTGACCTCGGCCGGCGGGAACACGCCGGGGTCCTTGGCAACGGCCGGATCGACCAGGGCCAGCGATTCCGGGATCGGGTTGGCGAAGGAGATGTAGCTGGAATTGGCGGCCGCGATGTCGGGGCGCATGTTGAAGTCGATCCAGGCGTGGCCGTTCTGCGGATGCGGCGCATCCTTAGGGATCGCCATGGTGTCGAAGTTGATCAGCGTTCCTTCCTTGGGGATCGAATAGGCGATCTCGCGCTTGTTGGCGGCGGCTGCGGCACGTGTCCTTGCCTGCAGGATATCGCCGGACCAGCCCAGCACCACGCAGATGTCGCCATTGGCGAGATCGTTGATGTATTTCGAGGAATGGAAATAGCGGATGTAGGGCCGCACCTTGGTGAGAAGCGCCTCGACCTTGGCGAGATCGTCCGGATCGGTCGATTTCGGATCGATCTTCAGATAGTTCATCGCGATGGGAATGATCTCGGCCGGCGCGTCCAGCATGGTGACACCGCAGTCGGCGAAGTTTTTCACCACATCGGGATTGAAGACCATGTCGAGCGAATCGACCGGCGCGTCGGGCATGCGCTTCCTGACCGCCTCGACATTGTAGCCGACGCCGTCGGTCACCTCCATGTAGGGCACTGCATGGACATTGCCCGGGTCGGCGTTGCCGACCAGCTTCTGCGCCTGCGGATCGAGTTTCGCGAAATTGCCGAGCTTCGCCTTGTCCAGCGGCATGAAAGCCGCGGCCGTGACCTGGTTCTTCAGGAAGGGAAAGGCGGAAGGATAGACGACGTCATAACCCGACCCGCCGGTCAAAAGCTTGGTTTCCAGCACCTCGTTGCCGTCATAGACGTCGTAGACGACCTTGATGCCGGTCTCCTTCTCGAACTTCGCCGCCGTGTCCGGCGCGATGTAGTCGGACCAGTTGTAGACGTTGACGACCTTTTCTTCTTCGGCCCGGGCGGCACCGGCGAAAACACAGCTCGCCAAAGCAATTCCAGCAAAAATGCGCAGCGGTTTTGCGTCCGGAATTGCGTAGAAACAAGAAGTTAGAGCGTTTCCGCGTTTCCGCGAGGAGCGGAAACGCTCTAGAAATGCCGAGATCATGGATGTGCGCATAATATCTCCCATTGTGGTGGCCTGCGGGGCGTTCGCTCTCTTCAGGCCGGTTTCTGCCCGGCATAGACGGGCAGCGTGATGCAGGCGACGTTGCCGCCGCCAAGCAGAATTTCGCGCGAGTTTTCGATGCCGACAATATGATGATGCGGAAATAGTTCGGCGAGCTTCGCCTTGGCTTGCGTGTCGAGCCTTTCGTCGGCGAACTGCGGCACCACCACGACGCTGTTGCCGGGATAATAGTTGATGTAGGTGGCGGCGACCCGGTTGCCTTCCGGCCGCGCCCAGGTGGCGTCGACGCGGTCGACGCCGGCGGCCTCTTCGGCCGTCATCTCGATGGGCAGCGGGTGATGGATGCGATGCACCTCGAGCCGGCGGCCGCGCGCGTCGGTGGCCGAGCGCAATATGTCCTCGGCCTCGCGCACGATCTCATATTGCGGGTCGTCGCGCTCCTCGGTCCAGCTCAGCGCCACCACGCCAGGCCTGACGAAGCAGCAGAGATCGTCGATATGGCCATCGGTCTCGTCGAAGGCGAAACCGCGCGGCAGCCAGATCACATGATCGAGGCCGAGATAGTCGCAGAGCTGCCGCTCGACCTCTTCCCTGCCCAGATGGCCGTTGCGGTTGCGGTTCAGCAGGCACTGCTCGGTGGTCACCAGCGTGCCCTGCCCGTCGCACTGCAGGCCGCCGCCTTCCGCGATCAAAGGCGAGCGGTAGCGGTCCATCCGCTCCGTCTCCAGCACCTTGCGGGCGACGAGGTCGTCGAGGTCCCAGGGGGCATAGAGGCCGCCGTCGAAGCCGCCATAGGCGTTGAAGGTCCAGTCGACGCCGCGCACCGCGCCCTTGCCGTCGATGACGAAGTTGGGACCGCTGTCGCGCAGCCAGCTGTCATTGGTGGCCATCTCGACGAGGCGGATGTGGTCCGGCAGCATGGCGCGGGCATTCAGCCACTGCCGGCGCGATACCGCGATGGTGACCGGCTCGCTCTCCGCAATGGCTGCGGCCACCTTGACGAATTCCTTCTGCGCCGGCTTGGCGCCCAGCCGCCAGGTGTCGGGCCGCTCGGGCCAGATCAGCCAGCAGCCGGCCTTGGGCTCGAACTCGCCCGGCGCCCGGAACCCGTCCTGTTTCGGCGTGGTGGAAAGCGTACGTGACATGCAGGCCCTGTCCCTTGAAAATCCGGGCTGGATGAGGCCGCAACGGCAGGGTGTGGTCAATGTCCCAATTGGGACATAGCCGGACCTAGCAACGACGGTGCGCGGCGCGCCGTCACATTCGCTAACGCCGATCTCTCGACAAGTTCATTGTCGCGTTACAGCGCGCTCGCGTAAGCATCGCAGCGATATCTTCGGCCAAGGATTCCCGAGCCATGCAGCCGCAACTGCTCAGCATCATGCGCGTGGCGATCGCCCTGACATTTTCCCAGCACGCGGTGGTCAAGCTGCTTGGCTGCAGCAGCAACGCCTGCATTCCGCAACCCTTCACGCCGCTGTGGCTGAGCGGCATCGTGGAAATCATGCTGGGCTCGATGCTGCTGTTCGGCCTGGCTTCGCGTTCCGTCGCGCTTCTGCTGGCCGGCGTCACGGCCATCGCCTATATCACGACGCAGACGCAGCAGGGCTTCTTTCCATACCTCGACGACGGCAAGCTGGCGATCGTCTACGGTTTCGCGTTCCTGTATCTCGCCGTGGCAGGGCCCGGCCCGTGGAGCATCGACGGCATCACCGCGACCAGACCCGCGCGGGCGGGCTGAGGCTCTTTATCGCTTCCAGGGCAATCCCTCCTGCCCCGGGCGGCGGGATCACACTGCCCGCCTGCGGCTGTACCAATACACCGCCACGGCGATCGCCGCGGCGACTTCCAGCTGCGAAATGGTGAAGCCGAGCCAGACCGGTATGTTCAACGGTGATTTCGTGAACCCCTCGATAACTCCGAGAGGGAAGCTGACGATGAACGAGATGATGAAGTGGGCCACGGACCCGACAATGACTGCCCAGAAAATCTGCATGACAATCCCTCCGCGAGGCAGCTCAAACGAACCACATAGGCGAGGGAGCGGCAAGCCTTCAGATGTGACGGTGCCAGCAGAGGCGACGGGCCGGCGGGTTGAAATCCTCGACCGCGTTGCGAGATAGGCACAGTTGTCGCCCTCGGCGCGGGCTTTCCCCGTGGAGCATCGACGCCATCACCGAGACCAAACCAGCGCGGGCGGCCGGACGTCTCACGAAACGACACCATACCCGGGTCTCGACGCAGTTCAGGGCCTCGTCATCGGCCTGGCGACACATCCTCGACGAGCGCCATCTCCTGCGCCTCCAACGCGATTGAATGGCTGCGATAGCTGCCGTCGTCGTTCCAGCTCTTGCTGACCCATGGGTGACCGTATTCGTCGATCTCATCGACGGTAAAGACTTCGCCGATCATGGATGCGACATCGACCCGCTCATCCGGCGCAAGTCTGTCAAACCAGTCACCGGAAAGGCTGAGGATGCGCACGCGTGAGCCGATTGCAACGGGCCTTCCATTCCTGTCGACGGGCAGATCTGGCATCGGCTTCAATCCATTTTCACCCGCGCTTGTGCACGAGCGCCTCGAGATAGGCGCAGAACATGTCGGCCATGGCATCGGCATAGGTGTCGATCTCGGCAGCGCCGCGCGGACTCTCGGAGAACTCCTTGCCCAGCGCCGCCATGGTCGACAGGATCAGGTCGGCGGCGGTGTCGCGCGTGGCCTGCGGCACGTCCGGCAGCGCTTCCGCCATGAAGGCTTCGATGATGCCATCGCCTTCCGCTCTCGCCTCAAGCGCCTCGGGCGCGTCGCGGTAGAGCGGAGCGACGCTGGCCAGGGCAACACGCACCTCGGCTTCGTCGCACTCCGACCGGATGAAAGCCCGCACGAGTGTACGCAGGCGCTCGAGCGGCGGCCGGGCGCGATCCTGCAGGACGGTGCGCAGCATTCGCGTCGTCTGTCGCCACTCGTCGCTCTGCAGGCGAAACAGGATCGCGGCCTTGTTGGGGAAATACTGGTAGAGCGAACCGATGCTGGCGCCGGTGCGCTCCGCCACGCGCGCCATGGTGAAACGCCTGATGCCCTCCCGCGCCAGCACCTGGACGGCGGCCTCGAGGATCGCCGCCACCAGTTCGGCAGAGCGGGCCTGCTGCGGTTTCCTGGTCTGCGAAATCGTGGGGCGTCGTGGTGGCATGCCGGTCCTGACGATGAAGACCCGAACAGCTAGAGCATTTTGTAGCCAAGTGGAATCACTTGGCGTTACAAAAATGCGACGAAAACAAAAACTTAGAGCGTTTCCGCGTTTCCGTGAAAAACGGAAACGCTCTAGGCCCATGGCGGGCAACGCGCAAGGCCGCGCCAAATCTGAACATTCCAGCCACGCATGCGTCCGCAAGCATGCTCTGCGGGTCGTTCGGCGCCAGTTTCATTCATGAAACCAATCGGTTGGCTTCAATCCAGGATACCCCTGGTCAATGCGATTAGCGGGCCCGGCCGGCGCGTCGTACCTAAAGGCACCAGAACGAAGCTCAAGAAACATCGATCGGAGACCGACGTGAACACGTTGACCACAACCCCGCTGGCGCCTTTGCTGGAGCGCCTGTTCAGCGAGGCGGCGACATCCGGCTCGAGTGCGGCCAGCATCGGCAGTGCCGATCGGGCCCGGCTGTTCAACAGCAAGACCGAATATCTCGACCTCTACGGACGCATGAAGGACCTCTGGCTTCCCGTCTCCGAGAAGACCGGAACCCTGCTCTACATGCTGGCGCGGGGCAGCGGCGCCCGTTCGATCGTCGAGTTCGGTACCTCGTTCGGCATATCGACGCTGCATCTGGCGGCGGCGCTGCGCGACAATAGCGGCGGCCGGCTGATTACGACCGAATTCGAGCCGTCCAAGGTGGCGCGCGCCAGGCAGCACATCGAAGCCGGCGGCCTCGCCGACCTCGTCGAGATCCGCGAAGGCGACGCGCTGAAGACGCTGGCCGCCGATCTTCCGCAGGCGATCGACCTCGTGCTGCTCGACGGCGCCAAGGCGATCTATCCGGAAGTCCTCGGCCTGCTGGAGCCCCGGCTGAAGCCGGGCGCCATCGTGGTGGCCGACAATGCCGACATGTGCCCCGAATATCTGCAGCGCGTGCGCGACCCGGCGCAAGGCTATCTGTCCCTGCCCTTCGACGAGGATGTCGAGCTTTCGGTGTGGGTGGGTAGAGGCTGATCAAGTCACAGGCCGGGGCGCTGCTTGCCCCATCGTTCCGGCATGGATCCCCGACACTCTTCGCTTCGCTACGAGGTCGAGGATGACGAGGGTAATGAGCGCTTCGGCCAACCTCCAGCGCGATGATGACAATGAGCGCCGGCAGCTCATGAAGCCCGTCATCCTCGACCCCGGAGGGAGCAAAGCGACCGAAGGGTGTCGGGGATCCATGCCGGAACGGTGATGCCACCAAGGCCGGATCAAACTTCGGGCATGCGATGCGAAGCCGCGTGCCCCTTTCAACAGTCAATTCAACAGGCGGCACCCGTCGGGTGCGTGCAACGGAGAACCATTGCCATGCATGTATTCGTAACAGGCGCCACCGGCTGGGTGGGCTCGGCCGTCGTCGACGACCTGATCGAGGCGGGCCACACGGTGACCGGCCTTGCCCGCGATCCGGAGAAGGCGGCGGCGCTTGCCTGGAAGGGCGCGCATGTGGTTCGCGCGACGCTGGAAGACGATGACGCCCTGCGCGGCGCGGCCGCCGAAGCCGACGCGGTGATCCACACCGCATTTAACCACGACTTCTCGAGGTTCCTCGAAAGCGCGGCGCAGGACCAGCATGTGATCGGGATTCTGGGCAGCGCACTGGCCGGATCGCGGCGCCCGCTCCTGGTGACGTCGGGCCTGCTCGGGCTGCCGCGCGGCGCGACCGAGGCCGACATCCCCAACCCGGGGTCGCCCCGGAAATCGGAAGTCGCGGCGCGAGCGCTGGCCGAGCGCGGCATATGTGCGGCAACCGTGCGGCTGGCGCCGTCGGTGCACGGCCTCGGCGACTACGGCTTCGTGCCGCTGCTCATCCGCATGGCACGCGAAAAGGGCGTCTCGGCCTATATCGACGACGGTTCGAATGCCTGGGCCGGCGTATGCCGCACCGATGCGGCGCGCGTCTACCGGCTGGCGCTGGAACAGGGCGTGACCGAGCAGGCTTACCACGCGGTGGCCGACGAGAGCGTTCCGTTCAGGGAGATCGCCAAGGTGATCGGCCGCCGCCTCGGCCTGCCCGTCGAGCCGCGCCCGGCGGAGCATTTCGGCTGGTTCGCGCATTTCGCCGGCACCAGCATGTCAGCGTCGGCCGAGCAGACGCGCAGGCTGCTCGGCTGGAAACCGAAAGGTCCCGACCTCATCGCCGACCTCGACCAGCCCGGCTATTTTGCCGGGTGATGGAATGGGGCCGAACGACCCGTTCGGCCTTCTCATGTGACACGCATGTCCCGGCTCAGGCCGGCGCGACACGCATGACTTTCAGACTTCGGAACTCCGTCAGCATGATCGTCTCTTCCATCGTCAAGCGGGTCGCGATCATCCCATGTTGCCGACGGTCCGGCGAAGTATCCAGCGGATTTGATGTCGGGTTGACGTTGCAATCACGCCTGGCTGACGCTCGCGCAGTACGACGTTCCAGATATTCAACTGGACCAGTACTGGCGTGGAAAACCTGGGCTTGATGTACGATGCAGTCCCCCCGCCCGTCGCGCTTTCGATGCAGGGGCAGCATCCTCGCCTGCTTGAAGCGCCAGCCTGCGTATTTCCAGCCGTTCACACGCCAACATCCCTTGCCAGACAGTATCCAAATGATACGCTGAAGTATTCAGATAGCACGCAGGGGGCTGCGGGCGTGCACCGGGCGACGGTTAAGCTTTGCCTGAGAGGGCCGTTCCAGATGATGGGCGCCCATGGCGAGAATTTGACTCCACCCGGCCAGAAAGCACGTGCCCTCATTGCTTTGGTGGCCACAGCCGAACGGGCGCAACGATCCCGGGCCTGGCTTTGCAGCAGATTGTGGAGCGATCGCTCCCCTGCCCAGGCCTTCGCCAGCCTGCGCCAGACCCTCACAGAGATCCGCAAGTCGCTTGGTCCCTATGCGGAGCATGTGTTCAGGACAGACAGCTCGGTTGTCGCCCTGGACATGTCCGCGATCTGGCTGGACCTGCGCGATGGCGGCCAGGGGCCTGAGCAATCGCGTGGCGAGTTCCTCGAAGGCATCGACGTGCGCGACGGCGAGTTCGAGGACTGGCTCTCGGTCGAGCGCAGCCGCTGGGAAACCTCCAGGACTGCCGCGTCAGGGGCTTCGCCGGACACCGCGAACAGCGAATTTCCACAAGCACGGCCGATGCCGCTGCTGACCGCTTCAGTCGACCTTCTCGACACGGTGGTGGCTTCTGCGGACATGCGTGCGCAACATGCCGGCGACATCCTGCGTTCCATGCTGATCCAGCATCTTGCCGATCATGCACATCTGACCATCCGTGACCGCCAGGCGGCATGGACGGACTGGATGCCGCCCCGCTCCCCCCTGGCGGTACAGATCCAGGTCGCCGGCGACGGCTCGCCATTCCTGGCAACCTTGCGCATCCTCAACATCTATTCCTCGAGTGTCGAGTTCCAGGCCGAGGCACCGATGCCATACGGCCACATGGCCAGCAACGCCAATGCCGACCTCATCTCGAAAATCCACCTGCTGTCGGAGATGCTGCACCGCGCCATGCAACGCCTTGCGGAACGCATGGACTGGGACGGCCGCGAAGCGGCACGGCTTCTTACCTTCGTGGCGCTGGATGACATGTTCAGCATTTCGCCCGAACGCCTCGGGCGGGCCGAGGCTGCCCTGGTCCAGGCGGGCGCTGCCGAGGCAAGCGGCCAGAACCTCGCCTGGCGCGCCTATCTGTCGACGTTCAAGCTCGGACAGAAAATGCCGCGCTTTTCGGAAGCCAATGTGGCGGAGTCGGAAGCGCTGGCGCGGCGAGCCCTCGAACTCGACGGCCATAACCCGCTCACGCTGGCGCTTTGCGCGCATGTGTTCAGCTTCGTGCTGAAGGACCACGACCACGCGACCGATCTCTACGTCAAATCGCTCAGGCTCAACCCGAACCGGGCGCTGACCTGGGACCTGTTTTCGGTGCTGCACAGCTATGTCGGCCGGCCTGAAACCGGCCTGAAATGCGCGAAATGGGCTCGCGAGATCGGCGCCTACAGCCCCTATTCCTATTTCTACGACACCTCCTACTGCATGAACGCAGCGCTTGCCGGTCATCATGACGAGGCCGTCGCGTTCGGCATCAAGGCCTTGAACAGCAGGCCGAATTTCAGCCCGGCGCTGCGCTATCTGGTGGCCAGTGCAGGGCATCTGAGACAGCCGGACAAGGCAGCACTCTGGGCAGAGCGGCTGCTGCGGCTGGAGCCGGGGTTCACCGCCGAGCAGTTTCTGGGCAGGCAGCACCTGCGCCTCGACCGCAACCAGACGGACATGCTGCGGCAGGGATTCGACATGGCCGGTGTGCCGGCGCGCTGACGCAACCATTAGGGGGACATTTTGGAAATCTTCAACCGCATCCAGCTTCTTCTGAGTATGCCTGCCGAGGACTTCGGCATCGCGGACGGCATCTTTCGCTACAACGGAGGCGCAGACGGACAAGCCGCCACCGTGCTCAACCGCAACCGCAATCGCAATCGCAATCGGAACCGCAACAGGAATCGGAACCGCAATCGCAACCGGAACGGTGTCGTCGACGGGCTGATCGGCCCATCCGAGGTGCTCGTCCCCTACAAGGAACTGCTCCGCCTTCATCATGGCGAACAACCCTATGATCACGACCGCTGGACGCCGCAGGATGGTTACTCCGCGCCTTCGGAACCGACGCGGTTTGCCTGGGAGACCCACGTGGTCCTCGACATCCTGCCACCGCCCGGCCCAAGGGAAACCCGCGACGAGGCGGACTATCTGCTGACGCTTCAGCACAACGAAAAACTCCGCGCCGATCGTCTGGACGACATCATGCGCGAGGCAAACCTCAACCTCAGCGACCTGACCCGGCCGCTCGGCATCGAGGATATCGACGGCTACGGCTCGACCGAGGCGCTGCTGCTGACGGCGATACAGGTCACCGAATATGTCGGGCTGATCTTCAAGGACCGCTTCGGCCGCATCCGCCCCAACCAGTTCGACACCCGAATCCGCCCGGTGCTGCCGGTGCCGGCGCACTCATCCTACCCCAGCAATCACGCCTTCCAGACCTTCTCGGCAGCGCATCTTTTCGCGGTCATCCTGCCCGAACACCCGGCGGCGGAAGAACTCTTCCGCGTCGCGGCGCGCGTCGCCGAAAACCGGGAGATCGCGGGCCTGCATTACCCCAGCGACACCGAAGCGGGCAAAGACCTGGCGCGCAAATTCCTTCCTTTCCTCGTCCATGCCTGCCGCGACCTGATGTTCGACGCGCAGCGCGAGTGGCTCTAACAGAAAGCAACGGCAATGAACGACACCATCAATACCGCGACCAGCGCCGTGGCCGCGACGCCATTCCACGGCCTTTGGCATCTGCAGCAGATCAACTGGCTGGAGGGCCTCAAGAAGGCCTATGCGGGCGAATGCGCACCGTCGCGCGTCTTCCTGATCGATGTCGGCGTGCATCTCGGCCACCCCTATCTTGCCCGGGCGCTGGACAGGACGCTTGCCATCGATTTCAGCGCCTTCCCCTTCGGGCTCGCCTATTCGACGGCGGCGCAGAAAACCGCCTTCGACACCGGGCTGCCGGCCAGGCTGGGCCTGACCAGGGACGTCGCACAAACCGTCTCGGGGCTCATTGCCGCCGCCAATCAGGCGAGCCTAAAGACGCCGCTGCAAAGCGCCTATCACACGGCATTTCCGAGCCACGGCACGGCGTGCGCGGGGCTGATTGGTGCATGTCCGCCCAATCCCGCCGGCGGGCCTGTGACGATACCTTATTTCGGGGTCGACCCTTTCTGCACCATTGTTCCGGTGTCGACTTCGCTCAATCCGACGCCCGGCCAGCTCATCCTGGCACTGCTCTACGCCGTCCAGCACGAAGCGGACGTCATCCACATGCCGCGCGGGGTTTTCGGCGGATGGGATGATGATACCGGTCAATACGACAATCCCGGCCTCTCGCTGAGCAAGAACCTTGACGACAGGGCGTTGTGGGAAGCGTTCGAGGCGGTCATGTATACCGTATCGCGCGGCACGCCGATCATCTGCGCGGCGGGCAATTCGGGAGAAGCCGGGCTGGCCTATCCGGCGAGCCTCAGCCTCAGCGAAGGCGACAACGGCATCATCAGTGTCGGCGCGATCAACAATGCCGGCTATCGGTCTAGCTTCAGCAATTACGGCGAGGGGCTTTCGCTGACCGCGCCGAGCGACGACGCCAGCGTTTTCAACCGCTACCAGATCCGCATGAACAAGGCCGGCCGCCGTTACCAGTCGCACGACTATGCCGGATATGTCACCGCCGGCCTGGCGGAAGCGGATTATGGCCGCAACGCTCTCCTGACCACCGACATTCCCGGTCGGGCCGGCTATACCGGCTACAACCCGATGGGTGACGATGAGGACGACGACAGCTTCAGCCAGGCGCATGATCCGCTGCAGGGCATGTTCACGCTGTTCGGCGGCACGTCCGGGGCCTCATCGATCGTTGCCGGCGTCGCCTCGCTGATGGTGCGTCGGGCCAGGCTGCAAAACAAGAAACTCGACGGACCCGAGATCAAGGCGAAACTCATCGGCTCGTGCGGCCAGGCAAGCCTGAAGACCGACAACATGAACGGCGAGAATCCCCAGCCTTCGATCCAGCAGCTGTTCGGCGGCGGACAGGTGGATGTGGACAAGGCCGTCACGTCGGTTTGAGCGTCTCTTCTGGCAGCGAGCAGAGGGCGGCATCTTCGGATGCCGCCCGTTTTCATTCGCACCAGCAGCCCTCGGGACATCTCGGGCAATTTCTGACGCCGCTCTCGCGCCGCCATCACGCCGAGCGAACGGCATCCCGATAGGCTGATCCTCGCTTGGATTTTCAGGCAACCCCAAAGAGAGGAAAGACGACCATGGCAAAGAAACTGAGTTTCAAACGGAAGCTAGTCAACGCACGACCGTTCGAAAATGAAGCGCTGAATGTGATTGCTACGGAGGCCGGGATCGGAGGCTACTATCCAATCGAAAAGCTCGTGAACGGACGTCTGGAAGCACAGATGACCCGTCCAAACATTCCGGTCGGCACCAATACGATCGACGTTTTCTTCCTCCTCGAAAATCTCGCAGGCGATTTCGAAATCGAAATCGCCCTGCGAACGAGCGAAGGAGGTTGGCGCTACGGCGGTTTCATCTGGACTGCGGGCGACAAGTCCGCCAACCTGACCATCGAAAACGAGGTGGTCAACGGACACCACGTGCTGTCCTCCGTCATCAATGGCAACAAGATGCGCTTTATCTTCTCAAATGTAGTTTATCGCTATCAGCTCGAGGGAGAAGGCACATTGAACAAGATTCTCGATGTCTACACTTCCCGCAAGGGCCACAGGATTCCCGAGCCTGCCTGACGAGAGTCGCCATCTTGCAGATCCATACCGCTCACTCGTTTTGTGAGCAAATGAGGGCGATCGGACAAACCGGTCGTCCTCTGCCCATCAGCCCTGTCGAGCGCAGCATGCCGACCGATCCTCCCGAACAGCTTATGTTCCGCCGCGTACGTGCCGATGTACGCGCCATGCTGTTTGACGTCCTGCGGGAAACCAGACGCTGTAGCCCCTCCACCGACTCCGAACATATGATTCCCAAGAGCTCGCCGCCTTCGGGATGGAGGGAAAGAAGCGGGGCCAGCTGGGCCGGACTGTTGAAGACAGTCGAACAAAAACTGCGGTCTGTGAGAATGGAATATCGGGATCTGATCATGACGGCGACCGACGGTCACAAGACCTGGAACATGCCACTCACCGTCACTATTCATCTGATAACATCCAAGATCCTGGCGGCGAACAGTGCAGCGCGCGCCGCCACGCGCTTTCAAATCGACCGCTGACGTGTTTCGTCCCGCTCAGCTACACCGACCGACTGGGCAAAAAAATACCGCCGGAGGCATCCCTCCGGCGGGTTTTCACCGTTCAGGCGAAAGAGATCAGCTGCCCTGGCGGCCCGAGAGCTGCGGCACGAACATGTCACTCCAGCTGTCGGGCTTGACCTTGATGGTGCCGGCCCGGTGCATGAAGTCGGCGAACTGCATGACGCCGTTGGGCGTGGTCGCGAAGCGGGCGTCCTTGTCCTCGATCATCTCCTGCACGTCGGCCGGCTCGACCTTGGTCTTGGAGCCGCGGGCGAAGATCTCGGCCGCCAGCTTCTTGTCCCTGGCGATCAGCGCGTTGGCGTCGTCCATCGCGTCGATGAAGGCCTGCGTCATCTTCGGGTTGGCGTCGACGAACTTCTTCGGCGCGAAGGTGACGTCGAGCGTGATGTTGCCGAGATAGTCGACCGAATTCAGCACCGTGTGCACGCCGGGCGATTTCGCCTCGATGTACTGGAAGGGCGGCGAGGTGAAATGCGCCTTGATCTCGGTCTTGCCGCCGACGAGCGCCGCCACCCCTTCCGGATGCGGCAGGCTGACGGTGAGCGGATCCATCTTGGCGTAGTTCTCCTCGCCGAATTCCTTGGCGGAGATCATCTGCAGCACGACGGCGGCGAGCGAGGTCTTGATGCCCGGCAGCGCGATCTTGTCGCTGGGGGTGAAATCCTTCAGTGACTTCAGCTCGGGCTTGTTGCTGTTCAGCCAGAGCGACACCGAGCTCATGCCCGAGACGCCGACGACCTCGACGCCGGGAATGCCCCTGGCCTTCGACCAAAGCGTGATGAAGCCCGGCGCGCCGGTGCCGGCGAAATCGAGCGTGCCGGCCATCATCGCATCGTTGATGACATTGCCGCCGTCCAGCATCAGCCAGTCGACCTTGATGTCGCCGAGACCGGCCTCCTTGGCGCGCTTCTCGAGCAGCTTCTGGTCCTGCATGACGATGAGCGGCAGATAGAGGATGCCGAAGCCTTTCGAGATGCGCACCTCGCTGACCTCGGCCCGAGCGGGCATCGACATGGAAGCGATCGCGGCGGCGGCCAGTGCACCGCATAGCCAGTTCTTCAGGTTCATCCGTTCCTCCCTTGGATTTTGTAATTCAAATTGACGTCCAGATCAGGATGGCGATCAATTGAATCGCCCACCTGATCTAACCCTTTGCCGGAGCATGATCTTTTCCGGGAACCGGCTCCCGCTTCCCGGGATCATGCTCTAGTGCTGCATGCCCCAGCGGCGGATCGTCCGTTTTTCGATCGTGGCGAAGATGACGTATTCGACGAAAAGGCCGATCAGGATCACCGTGAACAGGCCGGCGAAGACATTGGCGGTTTCGAGCTGGTTGCGATTCTCGAAGATGAACCAGCCGAGGCCGCCCGAGCCCGAGGACACGCCGAAGACGAGCTCCGCCGCGATCAAGGTGCGCCAGGCGAAGGCCCAGCCGATCTTGAGGCCGGTCAGGATGGCCGGGAAGGCCGCCGGGATCAGCACGTAGCGCACCAGGCTCAGCCCGCGCAGGCCGTAGTTCTGGCCGACCATGCGCAGCGTGTTGGAGACCGAGCGGAAGCCGGCATGGGTGTTGAGCGCGATCGCCCACAGCACCGAATGCACCAGCACGAAGACGACGCTGCCCGAGCCCAGCCCGAACCAGATCAGCGCCAGCGGCAACAGCGCGATGGCGGGCAGCGGGTTGAACATCGAGGTCAGCGTCTCGAGCAGGTCGGCGCCGATGCGCGAGCCGATCGCCAGCGTGGTCAAAAGCGCCGCCAGCGTGATGCCGATGGAGTAGCCGATGACCAGAGTCTGCAGCGACACCATCATGCGCTGCGGGATGACGCCGTTGGCGATGTTGGTGACGAAGGCCTCGACGGTCTGGCTGAAGGTCGGAAACAGCAGGGGATTGCCGAGCCAGCGGCCATAGGCCTCCCAGGCCAGCGCCAGCACGGCCAGGATGATCGCCTTGCGCACGAAACCGATGCGGTAGATGCGCTCGAACGTGCCGATGGATTTGGCGACGACGGGGGCATCGCTGGACTGGACGTCGTGCACGATTTCCGCGCGCGGAAAGACAAGACTGGTCATGATCTACCCCTCAATGCGTCGCGAAAAGCATGTCGTTGATGCGGGTCTCGAGCGCGGCCTGCGAGCCGGTGCCGAGCGCGTCGGCGGGAATGCTGTTCAGCTCGGCGCGGACCTGCCCGGGATGCGGCGACAGAAGCAGGATGCGCGTGCCGACGCGGATCGCTTCCTCGATGGAGTGGGTGACGAACAGCACCGTGAAGCGGGTGTCGTCCCACAGGCGCAGCAGCTCGTCCTGCATCTTGCGCCTGGTCAGTGCATCGAGCGCGGCAAAGGGCTCGTCCATCAGCAGCACGTCGGGTTCCATCGCCATGCCGCGGGCAATGGCGACACGCTGCTTCATGCCGCCCGACAGCATGTGCGGATAGCTGTCGATGAACTTGGTCAGCCCGACCTTGTCGATGTAGGACCTGGCGCGCTCCCCGGCCTCCGCGGCGGAGGCCCTGCCGCTGGCGGTGAGCGCGAAGACGACATTCTGGCGCACCGTCTTCCAGGGCAGCAGCTGGTCGAACTCCTGGAACACCATCATGCGGTCCGATCCCGGCGTCGAGACCTCGCGCCCTTTCAGGCGGATATGGCCCTCGACCGGGTTCAGGTAGCCGCCGATCGCCTTCAGCAAGGTCGACTTGCCGCAGCCGGACGGGCCGAGCAGCACGAAACGATCGGACTGGTAGACATCGAAGGAAACACGCCGCGTGGCGGTGACCACGACATCGGGCGTCTTGTACTGGAGCGTCACACCTTCGACCGAAAGAATGGGCGCAAAGGTGCCTGTCGCGACTGGAGCGTGCATCGGTCCTCCCTGTTTACCTGTGCACATGCAGTGTCGGCCGTGTTATTAGCCTGGATTCCTGACTCCCACCTGACTCCGGCTAAGGATGACTGCCCATTGCGCGTGCTCGTCGTCGAAGACACCGCCGACATCGCCGAAGCCATCGTCATGCGGCTGGAGAAGATCGGCCACGCCGTCGACTGGGAAGCGAACGGCCGTACCGCGGCGGAGCTGCTCGAAGTGCAGGCGTACGACCTGGTGATCCTCGACCTGACGCTGCCGGGCGAAGACGGCATCCGCGTGCTGAAAGGCATGCGGGCCCGCAAGCTCTCGACACCCGTGCTGGTGATCACCGCCCGCTCCGCCGTCGACGAGCGCATCAGCGCGCTCGACCTCGGCGCCGACGACTATCTGGTCAAGCCGTTCGACTATGGCGAGCTGGAGGCACGTGCCCGCGCGCTGCTGCGGCGCAGTGCCGGGGCGAGCGACAACAGGCTGACCGTCGGACCGCTGGAGATCGACCGGGCCGGGCGCATCGCGACGCTGCAAGGACGTCCGCTGAATCTCACCCGGCGCGAGCTGACGGTGCTGGAGATCCTGGCCATCCGCCGCGACCGCATCGTTTCCAAGGAGGACCTGGTCGAGCAGCTGTTCAATTTCGACCAGGAACCGAGCCCCAACGCCATCGAGCAGTTCGTTGCCCGGCTCAGGCGCAAGCTGGGCGACACCTCGATCGAGATCAGCACCATTCGTGGACTGGGATACAAGCTTGCCACGGCGTGACCTTGGCCTTTCGCTGCATGTCCGCATCATCGCCGTGCTGTCGGCGGTGCTCGGTGGCGGCGCGATACTGCTCGGGCTCGCCGCCTGGCAGTCGACCTCGCTGGCGGCGCAACAGGCCTACGACCGGCTGCTGGCCGGAGGGACGATCCAGATCGCCGAGAACGTCTATGTCCAGGGCAATGTCGTCACCGTCGACCCGCCGGTCGCGGCAATCTCGACGCTCGCGGCCTACGACATGGTGTTCTACAAGGTCATCGATCCGCGCGGCGTGGTCGTTGCCGGCTATGAGGACCTGACCTCCCTGGCCAACAGCGAAGCCATCCGGCGCGGCGTGGTGATCGAGGATGGCCAGTACCAGGGCCGGAAGGTCCGCATCGCGACACTGGCGAAGCAGATCGAACACGCCTCGCCGGGCAGCTGGGCCACCATCGTCGTCGCCCAGACGGTCAATGCGCGGGGCGCGCTGGCGCGCGACCTCGCCACCAAGGCCTTCCTGGTCATCGGCGCGATGAGCGTGCTGGCGCTGCTCGCCGTCGGTTTCGCGGTGCGCTTCGCCCTGAAGCCGCTCGCCCAGATCGAACAGGAGATCACGCGCCGCCGCCCGGAAGACCTGCGCCCGATCCAGGCACGTCCGCCGCTGGAGATCCGCAACCTGGTCCACGCGATCGACGACTTCATGCGCCGGCTGTCGGAACGCATGGCGACCACCCAGCGCTTCATCGCCGACGCTGCCCACCAGATCCGCACCCCGCTCGCCGCACTCGACGCGCAGGTCGAGATCCTGTCCAGCACGCAGCCCTCCAGACGCCGGCAGGATACCGTCGATCGCATCCGCGAACGCACGACCGAACTCGGCCGCCTGACCGGGCAGTTGCTCGACCACGCCATGGTCATCCATCGCGCCGACGCCACGGCCCTCGCCCCGATCAACCTCAACACGCTGGCCAGGACGGTGCTGGCGACGGCGGTGCCGCTGGCACTGCCGCGCGAGGTCGAGGTGGTGTTCAAGCCGGCCGATGCGCCTGCCATCGTCGACGGCGACGCGGTGAGCATCCGCGAGGCGCTGGCCAATCTCATCGACAATGCGCTGACCCACGGCGCCAGGAGCCAGCTGGTGGTGGCCATCTCGATAGACGCCGCCACGGTGTCTATCGACGTGCTCGACGATGGCGACGGCTTCGGCAGGAACCCGCTCGACCTGGTGCGGCCTTTCGCCAAGGGCATGGCGTCGCACGGATCGGGCCTCGGTCTCGCCATCGCCGCGGACGTCGCCAAGGCGCATCACGGCGCGCTGCTGTTCGATCGCGACGGCGGCCTGACGCGCGTGCGGCTGCAGTTCAACCGCCGGACAGGCTGACCCAGCGCATTTTGCAGCCAGGCGAGAGCACTCGGCGCTACAAAATGCGGCGAAAACAAAAAGCCTGGAGCGTTTCCGCGTTTCCGTGAAAAACGGAAACGCTCTAGGCACTCCCCTCCAGGAACTGCGCCGTGGTCAGATAGTAGTTGCGGGCAGTGGCGTTGAGCTGGCGCTCGCCGAGTTCGGTCAGCGCGCGCGCCTTGAGTTGCCTCGCCGCCGTGTCGGCAGGGTCCAGCGCCAGCAGGCAGTCGGCCAGTTCGGCGGCCCACTGGAAATCGCCCGTTGCGATGGCCTGTCCGGCGCGGGCGAGCATCCCGTCCGGTCCGCCTGCCATCTCGATCATCCGGGCGGCGCGCCCGGCCGGCGGCAGCGGGTTCAGATTGGTGGCGTTGCCGTCGAACCAGCCGACATAGTCGGCATAGATGCCGCGCACGGCCCAGGCGACGCTGCCGTAATATTCCTGCAGATACGGGCTGGCGGCGAGTTCCGGCGACAGCCTGACCTCCTGCACGAGTTCGTCCGGCGTCCTGCCATGCCGGATTCCGGCCAGCGTCTGGTCGAGCACCGTGCTGATGCCGTCGCGGTAATCGGTCAGCGCCCTGTGGACCTCGTCCCTGCCGAGCACCGGGCGCATGTGCCCCTGCACCATGGCGTCGGCGTCGAGGGCGAGCATCCTGTCGAGGCTGGCGATCCAGCGCTCCGGCGGCCTGAGCTTGAGGCCGCGGATGGGCGACAGGTTCGGGTAGGATTTCAGGACATCGTCGCCGGGGATCAGGACACGCTTCGCGCCGATCCAGACCGCGATGTTCTCCGGCGACTCGCCCGGCGTGTGGATCAGCTGCATCACCACACCGGCCACCTCGATCGTCTCGCTGTCGCCACCGAAGGTGCGTGTCGGCGCCAGGAAGCCCTCTCGGGTGTGTGGCGTGACACGGCCATATTCGAGCTGCGTGCCCGCATTGATGAACAGCGCGTCGGGAAGCCTGGTGCCGAAGGCGTCACCGCCGTCGCGCGGGCCCCTGCCGAATTCGGGAGCGGCTTCAACCAGCGTGCGGTGGCTGTAGATGTCGGGCCCGTCGGCACCGGCAAAGACCGTCGCGCCGCCGGAGTGGTCGGGATGGTTGTGGGTGTAGATGATCGCCCGGACCGGACGCCTGAGGCGGCCGCCAAAAGCGTCCACGATGGCTTGCGCGTCGACGGGGTTGGCGGCGGTGTCGACGATGATCGAGCCGTTGTCGCCCTGGATCAACGTGACGTTGCTGGCCGAATACCCGACTGCTGCAAAGACGCCGTCGGCGACCGCGATGACCTCCCTGCGGAACTCGACGGAGCTCGCCCGCAACTGTTCGCGTCCGGCGAATTCATCGGCGGGTGGCGTCAACGTGGCCATGAAAGCTGATCCTTCCTCGTGCAACGCGACATGCTAAAGCATCTGCTGCCCAGATTGGATTGCCACTCCTGACGAATGGGGCAGGAGTGAAGGCAGGGCGCCTAATCTCGGTCCACAACCTCGCCACCGCGATCTGCGTCCGGACAGGCGTCTTGCAACCTCAGTTCGTCGCGAGGTGAAGTCGCGGTTGCCCCATCTTGAACCATGCCTTGGTAATCTTGCCACCGCTCACTTCATAGATGCAGACAACATCGACCTCACCTGCGCCCTCCGGAAATGTCCGCGTGACGGTTTCATGGTCGATGACAAGATTGTCGAGCGCGATCCGCGACAGCAGGTGGCCATGCAGATCGGGCTCCTTGAACCGTTCGATGTGCCGGGCACGAATTGCCGCCGTGCCCTCGGCGAGCAATGTGGAGGGAAAAGCGAAATACTGGCAATCCTCTGCCCACCACTGCATGAAAGCGTCGATGTCACGGGCGTTGTAGGCCTCCAGCTGTCCCTGCACAGGCAGGGTCGGGTCGATATCCTTGGAGTCCGTCATTGTTTTTCCCTGCGCCTGCGGTTCACCGAACGTGCCGGCAAACAGTGCATGCTCTATCGGCGGCCATCGTTTCCACGAGTGGATAGTCGCCATCGAATGTCGAAAACGTAAAGATGCCGCAGTCCGTCGCCGACACCACAACAGGCATGTCGCCAGCGGCTGTGACAATTTGAAGGCTATCCGGCATTCGGACGCGACAGCTGCAGTTGCAGCATCTGGAGCAGCCCCGCCGTATCGGACGGGCTGCCGATCAGCACGATTTTCATGGTTGCCGTGGCAGGATCGAAGGCGGTGCTGAGATGCAAGGCAGGCGTGGAAGCATCCCCTGTCATGGCGGCAGCACCGAGGAACGTCGCCAGCCGCTCGGCGCGCTGCAGCGTGATATCGGGAATGTCAACGACACAGGTCGCCCGCACGTCGCTTGTCGCGTGACCGCTCGCCACCCCAGCAAAGGCATCCAGCCTGGCCTGCTCGATGCGATAGGATTTTCCGATGCGTGTCGCCGGCAGGCGTCCGTCGCGGATGTAGCGGATCACGGTCTTGGGGTGCAGCTTCAGCTGTTCGGCGGCCTGATCGACGCTGAGAAGGGTTTCGGTCATGCTCCAAATTGCCCCTTAAAATTCTATATTAGTCTAATATATAGTATTATATGTAGCAATACGACTCACCCATGCAAGCCAAATGGAGAAACCCGGTGCCGGCAAGCGATCACATGAAAACCCGCCTGCGGACCGATCTGGTCGCGGCGATGAAGCTGGCCAGCAAAGGCGAAGCGACAATCCTGCGCGAGCTGATTGCCGCGCTCGACAATGCCGAGGCAGCCCCCGTGCGCCGGGATGAACCGTCCTATCTCCAGCATGACTTTCTCAGCGGCGCGGCGGAAACCGAAAGGCTGCTGCTGAGCAGGCAAGAGGTGCACGACATACTGCTCAAAGAAATTGAAACCCGTGAGCAGGCTGCCGCCGAGTACGTTCGGCTGGGCAGAAGCGCCGATGCCTTGCTGGCCGAGGTTGCAGTGGCAAGGCGCTATCTGAAGGACTAGAACCCGCAAAGCCGATCACATCCTGCCGTAAAGAACCGAGCCTGTCACAAGCCGCTCCACCGCACCATGTCGGCGTAATGTTCCACGATCATCTTGTGGACCTGTGCAAACGACGGCGAGGATCCGATGAACAAACCCTGGTTCCGGGTGAAGAAATACGGCTATGGCGCCGGCCTGCCCTATGGATGGCAAGGCTGGACCGTCATCGTCCTCTATGCCGTCGCGGTCATCTGTGTCGCGTTGTCCGGCACCAGCGAAGACCATCCCTGGCGCTATCTTATGATTGTCACGCCGCTGACCGCGATCGTCGTCTTCGTGGCCTGGGTCAAGAGCGACCGGCCCTGGCGCTGGAGGAACGGCGACGACGACTGAAATACCCTGCTCCCGAGCGCCGAAATACGGCATCTGCCGTATTTTTCCGTCCCCGGCCTGCCGCTAGTTTCCCGATAAGATCGGCGGGGAGTGGATCGTGGCGCGCAGATTTCGTCGGAAGCGACTTGTTCCATGGGCAACACTCGCCATCCTCGGGCTGTCCGTCGTGGCACTGGACCTGAAGTCCCGGGATCACCCGACAACGGGCCTTGCGTCGATCGATGGCCTGCGGCTGGAGGACGATGGCCGTGTGGCACGGGACATGGATCTGCCCCGCTGAACGCACCCCGGAACAGTCGCTCGACAGCGACCTGATGCCCGGCACATGAACCTCGGAACGTTGGCAAGGATCATGCGCCAAATGCCGGAAATCCATGAACCCTTCCGAAAAAGGCACATGGTTCCAGGCCCCACCGTACAGGCGGAATTTTCGTCTGTATGGTTGCCGAACCGGGCCTGGACGGTCCCGGTTCGGCTCGCTTGACGCAACGTCAGATCGACCGCGCGGCCTCCACGATCAGGCCCGTCACCTCCTTGGGCTGCGATGCCAGCGAGGCATGGCTGCTGGCGAGGGTGATGATCTTCTTCGCGTTCATCCGCGACGACATCATGGTCTGGTTCTGCGGATTGATCATCCGGTCCTCGCTGGAGATCTGGTACCAGCACGGCTTCGTCTTCCAGGCGGGCGCGGTGATGGTGTCACCGAAGGTCGAACCGAGCGGCGCCTTCTGCGTGACCGCCATGACCAATGCCTCATCCGCCGTCAGGTCCTGGCAGAAGCTCTGGTGATACTGGTCGGGCTTGATCCAGAGATAGCCGTCGCTGTCGGGCACGACGTTGGCGATTGCCGCGGGGGGATTGCCCTGGGTGATGCCGCCCGGGCTTTCGCCGGCATCCGGCGCGAAGGCTGCTATGTAGACGAGACCGGCGACGTTCGGCTGGTTCCCCGCCTCGGTGATGACGGCGCCGCCATAGGAATGGCCCACCAGAAGGACGTCTCCCTTCTGCTGCGCGATCATCTGCTTCAATCGGCCGGCGTCGTCCGCCAACGACGTCAGCGGCACTTCAACAGCATGCAGATCCGAAAACCCCTGTCTGGACAGTTCCACGATCACCTTGGCCCAATGGGCGGCGCCGCCCCAGAAACCATGGACGAGAATGATTGCAGGCATGGTCATGCTCCTCGTTTTGTTGCATCCGGCAGGCTAGGTACCCGCATCGTTGACGACAATGGCCCGATGGGCAATTGTCGATCGGATCGGGCCAACAGCATGCCGACGACAACACTATAGGGCACACGCTACGAAGAGGTGACGGCCAGGATGCCGGAGGGAACCGGTCAGCGCATCAAAATGGCGGTCGTGGCCTATGAAGGCGTGCGGCCTTTCCAGCTCTGCGTGCCTTGCGAGATCTTCGGCGAGATGCATTGCGACGGGGTCGACAGCGAGCTTTGGGTGTGTGCCCTCGATGACGGTCCAGTGCATACCAGCGCCGGCTTCGACATCGACACCGGCCATACGTTGCCCGATCTGCTCAGGGCGGATGTCGTTTTCGTTCCGAGCTGGCAACTTCCCTACCAGTCTCCGCCGCAACGCCTTGTCGAAACGCTCGTCGCGGCGCACGCCAACGGTGCAGTCATCGTCGGCCTGTGCCTGGGTGCCTATGTCGTCGCCGAAGCCGGGCTGCTCGACGGCAGGCGCGCCACCACGCATTGGGCGTTCTGTGACGATTTCCGCCGCCGCTTTCCCGCCGTGGAACTGGATGAGAACGCGCTTTATGTGGACGAAGGCACGGTCGTCACCTCCGCCGGCGTGACGGCAGGTGTCGACTGCTGCCTGCACATCGCACGGCGCTTCTTTGGCCCGCAGAACGCCAACCGCATCGCCCGCAACGTTCTGGCCCTGCCGCACCGGGCCGGCGGACAGACGCAGTTCATCCGGCGGCCCCTGGCCGACGCCCCACACGATGTCCGCCTCAAGGAAACGGTCGAGGAGATCGCGCGGCACCTCGAGCGCAAATACAGCATCGATGCAGTCGCCGCGGAATTGCGGATGAGCCGCCGCAGCTTCACCAGGCTTTTCCAGCAGTCGATGGGATCGAGCTTCAACAGCTGGCTCACCGATCAGCGCCTGGCGCTGGCGCAGCGCCATCTCGAAACGGGGAACCGGTCCATCGAGCAGATCGCGCACGAGACGGGCTTCGGCAGTGTGGTGACCTTCCGCGCGAAATTCCAGGACCGGCTCGGCGTCAGCCCGACCGAATGGCGACGGTCGTTCCGCATCGCAGGCGGCGGGACCGTTGCAAGCTCCGTGGTTGCGCCACCCGCGCCGATTTCCTGAACCGATTTGGAAACATTGCGGGCTGAATGGCCTTGACCAATTCTTCAACTAAAGATTGTATAGTGAACGGAATCACAACCTGAAGAATCACCCGCAACATGTTCATGAACGGGCTCAGACAGGGGGCTGTCAAGCACGTTCGTGCAAAGAGGCTGCAAAGGCTTCCCGCCGAAGTCCTGTGCAGCCTCAGCCTCCTCCCCGGCCACATTCCCCGGGGAGGAGGTCATCACAACATCGCACATCGCAACCGCCCCCGATGGAGCCGGATCGACGGCGCCGCAAAGGTTGCGCAGGATGGATCGGCGGCCGGGCTTGGGGGACATGTGAAATGGACGTAGCTGTTCAATGGAAATACCGGCGGCTGCTCGCCAGGAACCTGAAGAAGTATAGGACCGCGAGAGGAATCGACCAGCCCGGCCTCGCCCTGGAGGCAGGACTCAGCCGTCGCTGCGTCGGCGGACTGGAGCGCATGGAGAGGACGCCGACACTCGACATGATCGTCGTGATCGCGGCAGCCCTGAAAATCGAGCCGCACATGCTGATCGCGCCGGACAGCGATGCGAGGCAGGACGCGGAGGTTGCGTCGTCAAACCCGGACAGGCTTGACCCGTGAAGAGCCGGTTACGCAATTCCGAGCGGAAGCCGTGATCGTCACGCCTCATCACGCCATGGAGCCGGGAACTTCGACGCGATTGCGCCCACGCTGCTTGGCCAGATAGAGAGCGGCGTCCGCGGCTTCCAGCAGGCCGAGATCCAGCTCATCGCACAGCGGTCTCGAAGCGGCGACGCCGATGCTGACGGTCACGATGCCGTACGGGCTTTCCGTGTGCGCCATGTTCAGATCCGCTATCGCCGACAGCACCCTGGCTGCGACCTTGCGCGCATGGGCCTCGTCGGTGTTCGGCAGGATGGCCACGAATTCCTCACCGCCGAACCGCGCGCAGAATTCGCCCTCCCGTTTCAGCGCTCCGCGGATGGTGCTGCCGATGACGACGAGACACTCGTCACCGGACTGGTGGCCGAAGGTGTCGTTGAACTGTTTGAAATAATCCACGTCGATCATCAGGATCGACAACGACGCTTTCGCGGCGAAGGACCTGTTCCACTCGGCCCTGAAATATCTGTCGAACGCGCGACGGTTCGGCAGTTCCGTCAGTGGATCCGTTTCCGACAGTCTGCTCAAGGCACGCTCATGGCGCCGCTGCTCGGTGACATCGCGCATCGAACCGATCACAATCGTCGCTTTTCCGGCGCTCGATGTCTGGACGATCGCCTCGAGTATCTTTTCACGGCCTTTCGCGTCGATGATCCGAAAATCCACCGAAACGGGTTTTCCGGTCCGGATGACCCGAAAGGCGGTCTTGTATATCTTCTTGACGTCGCCCTTGGCGACGTAGTTCTTCCAGCCTCGCATCTCGGCCGTCTGCAGCGGCACCCCGAGCACCTCTCCTATGGACGGAGAGATGAACAGGATCTTGCCGTAGGAATCCGCGGCAAAGACGATGTCTCCGGAGCGCTTGGCCAGCATTTCGTAGATGTTGGCATTGGCGAGCTGCAGCTGGTGATGATGCAGCCGTTCCCCCAGCAGCCCCGCATACAGGACCACGGTACAGAAAATCGCCAGCGCGTAGATCTGGCACATGACGATCGGATCAAAACGGCTCAGCGATGCCAGCGCGATGAACGGGCCGTCGTCCAGGATCGTCGCGGCAATCGAGGCCGTCACGAACAGCGCGAGGCAGACCAGCGACGCCGTTGTCCCCGACACATACAGCACGACGACAAGGACAGGGGCGACAAGAAAAATGGGAAGGATGTTGTCCTGCACCGCGATGGCACCAAACAGCGCCGCGACAACCGCGATGACACCGAGCGTCGTCAGCATCTCGCGCCAGTCAGGCAGGTGGCGCAGCCTCACGGAACCCAACCGCAGCAATGTCGTGGTTACGACCACGACACTCAGGGCGTCGGAGATGAACCAGGTGACGACCGTCATCAGCCAGGCATTGCCGGTGGCGGGAACGATCCCGGCGATCGTCGCCAGAGGCGCGCCAAGCAGCGCGTTGACGCCCGGAGCGATCAACCCGGACGAAACCACGAACAGCAGCCATGGCCTCAGGCGGTCGTCGCGCCCCTTGATCCAGTCCGGCTCGTTCCTGAGAACCCAGGCCGACCAGGTTGCAACGGCACTTGTGATGGCAGTTGCCCCGATTGCAAGGGTCGGCGGCACGGCAAGGAACAGCATCGTCACGGCCGCGGCAAGAAACATCGCAAGGATATATGCACGGCTTCTTTCCGTCAGCGTCAGTACTGCTATCTGAAATCCGAACGATAGCCAGACAGCTGCGATATTTCCTTCATCTTTGAATAATCTAAGCGAAATAAATATAAGTATACACAACAAAGCGCATGAATATACTACGCCGAATAAATATGACAAACGCCTGACTGAGACGGTCATTACTCACCGCTATATTCGCGAATCCTAATTTTCCCTCTATATTAAATGTACATCGTCAACCCCTGAGTGTGAATAGGACGCTATCCACAACCACACCAGGTCGTTATCCAGATGGATGGTTCACGCCGGTCCTGGCCATCCGGAGCACGCGGCTGCCGACGCCTGCGCCAAACGATCCCCGACACGGATGGCTTGCGGCCGATGCGGCAGGCATGGCAACACATACGGGCGCGGTTCCGCGCAGCCAATTCAGGCCAACCATCCCAGGAGGATATCATGAAGATCGACGACCGGCGCCCACGCCCTGGCCCCTTGCCCGCCAACCTGCTCGCAATCTCCGACAAGATTTCAGATTGGCGCATAGAAGTGGTGGGACATGACTGATACGGCAAAGTGGCTCGAACAACAGGCGATCTCGGAAGTCGAGTGCCTGGTACCTGACATGAATGGTGTGTTGCGCGGCAAGATCGTGCCTGCACCGAAACTCCTGGCGGCACCCAACGACGCCGCGATCATGCTGCCGAACAGCGCCTTCATGGTGGCGGTGACCGGCCATTACACAGGCGCCATCGATGACGAAAGCGCCTACCAGGATGCCGACATGCGGCTCCAGCCCGACCTGACCAGCCTTTGCCCGGCGGCGGCAACCCGGCCCGGCCCAGCACCAAAAAGGGCCTATGTCTTCTGCGACGCCTTTGCCCAGGACGGCACGCCGTGGCCTTCCGCGCCGCGACAGGTGCTGAAGTCGGTGATCGCGCTCTACGAGGCGCGCGGCTGGCGACCGGTGATGGCTCCGGAGCTTGAATTCTACCTGACAGCCCCGAACCCCGACCCGAACGTGCCGCCCGGCGCGCCCGTCGGCATCTCCGGCCGCGCCGAAACGTCGCCGGCCCCCTACGACATGGAAGCGCTCGGCGAGTTCCAGCCGATCATCGACGCCATCTACCGCCAGGCGAAAATCATGTCGCTGCCGCTGGACACGATGATCCACGAGACTGGCGCCGGCCAGCTCGAGATCAACTTCAAGCATGGCGACCCGTTGCGGCTTGCCGACCAGGTGCTTCTGTTCAAGCGGCTGGTGCGGCAGGCGGCGCGCGAGCACGGGCTGGCGGCCACCTTCATGGCCAAGCCGATCGCCGAGCAGGCGAGCAGCTCGATGCACCTGCACATGTCGGTGGTCGATGCGGCGAGCGGCCTCAACCTGTTCGCCGACGAGGACGACGGCGACAGCGCGCTGTTCTCGCAGTTCATCGGCGGGCTGCAGACCTATGTGCCGCAGGCCATGCCGCTGTTTGCGCCCAATGTGAACTCGTTCCGCCGGCTGAAGCCGGGGTTCAGCGCGCCCAACAATGTCGAATGGGCGCGCGACAACCGCACCTGCGGCCTGCGCGTGCCGGGTTCGAAACGCATCGGCCGGCGCGTCGAGAACCGGCTGCCGGGCGCAGACGCCAATCCCTATCTCGCCATGGCCGGATCGCTGCTGTGCGGCTATCTCGGCATCGAGGAGGGGCTGGAACGGCGGGCGGAAGCACCGGCCAATGCCTACAGGATCAAGCCCGACCTGCCGCGCACGCTGGAGGATGCGCTGGCGCGCCTCGATGGTTGCGAGCCGGTGCGCCGGCTGCTCGGCCAGAGCTTCACCAACGCGTTCCTGCGCCTGAAGCAGGTCGAGCTCGACAACTTCCAGGGCGTCATCACCGCCTGGGAGCGTGATCGCCTCTTTGCGAGGGCGTGATCATGGGCTTCAACTCCGGACTTGATATGGAGCGATCCTACTATGCGGCGACGGCCATCCCGGCGCCGCATCACGCGCCGCTCATCGGCGAGGTCGATGCCGACCTCGTCGTGGTCGGCGGCGGCTGCACCGGCCTGTCGGCGGCGCTGCACGCCGCCGAACGCGGCCTGAAGGTGGTGCTGCTGGAAGGTGGACGCGTCGGCTGGGGCGCCTCCGGACGCAATGGCGGCCAGATGATCGTCGGCCTGCGCAAGGGGGCGGTGGAGCTGGTCAAGCTCTACGGCCGCGAACGCGCCAGGGCGCTGTTCGACCTCGCCTTCGAGGCGTGGGGGCTGGTGCTCGACGTGATCGAGCGCCACGCCATCGACTGCGACCTCAGGAAGACCGGCCATCTCGTCTGCGCGGTCAGCGACGGCGACATGGCCTGGTTCGAGCAGGAGGTCGAATGCCTGGCCACGGTCATGGACTATCCGCACGCCAGCGTGCTGTCGGCGTCGCAATCCCTCGAGGCCGTCGCCTCGCCCTACAAGGGCGCGCTCTTCGACGCGCTTGGCGGGCACATGCACCCGCTCAACTACACGCTGGGGCTGGCCCGCGCGGCGGTGGCGGCAGGAGTGACGATCCATGAAGCGTCACCGGCGCTGCGGATCGATCGCAGCCGGGGCATCCGGGTGGAGACGGCGACGGGCGCGGTGCGCGCCCGCCATGCCGTGCTCGCCGGCGATTCCCTGCTCCATTGCATCGACAAGCGCGTGGAAAGCCGCATCATGCCGGTCGGCAACTACATCGTCGCCACCGAGCCGCTGGCCGACGCCGGGGAGATCATCCCCGGCAACGCCGCCGTCTCGGACTCGCGCTTCGTCGTCAACTACTACAGGCTCTCGGCCGACGGGCGCCTGCTGTTCGGCGGCGGCGAGCGCTACACGCCGAGCCCGCCGGCCGACATCGAGGCCTTCGTGCGCCCGCACATGGAGCAGACCTTCCCGCAGCTGAAAGGCCGCCGGATCGACCATGCCTGGGGCGGCCTGGTGTCGGTGACCACGTCGCGCTTTCCACATGTCGGCCGCGACGGCGAGGTCTATTTCGCGCATGGCTATTCCGGCAAGGGCGTCATCCTGTCGACGCTGGCCGGCAAGCTGCTGGCCGAGGCGATCTCGGGCGAAACCAGCCGCTTCGCACTGTTCGAAGGGCTGAACCCGATGCCCTTCCCTGGCGGGGCGGCGCTGCGCGGACCGCTCTATGTGCTCGGCATGCTGTGGTACGCCATGCGCGACCGGCTGAAGCACTGAGCTGACGACGAGCGGCGGGGGCCTCGTGCCCCCGCCGCTCGCGCCTGAATGCCACGGTCAAAATCACACCCGCCTGCACCAACCGCCAACCGAAACAACGCGGAGACTATCCGTCCCGCATCACCGATCTGTATGACATCACGATGTGCACAAATTGCACCAGAATCAGTGACGCCATATACAAAATTGTAAGGTCAGGGCGTCCACAGATCTGGCACGCCAGCGCTATTAAAAACCAAGCCATAAAAATCAAAGGTGACGGATATTCATCCTCGAACAAGCTTGAGAACGGCCTCATCTTTTCCATGTATTCTTTTTTCTTATTTTTGTCGTAATTTGTTATAAAGAAATCGTATATCAATCCCTTCGCATTGGGGATCATACTCCCATTCAACAAGAGATATATATTAACAAACGCATTTAAAAATATCGTCGCATAGAATAATGCATCCAGATCATACAAAACAGACCACGACGCCACCGTAATAACTATTAATGTAAATATCCAGAGTTTCATTCTTATATTTCGACCTCTCGTTGCCTCTTCCTACGATAACAACCACCTGCTTTCGGCACGGCACTGCATAGCCATCGCGCGTATGCAAGCGCCAATCAAGCGAAACAACGCTCCATTCAGCCGATCACTGCTCAACCCACCAACCGCTGCCGCAGGAAAGCCCCCAGTTCCGCCAGCGATCGGTCCGCTTCCGGCATCCTGCCGCTGAACACCTGCCAGACATGCCACATGCCAGGCCAGACCCTGATCTCGACGGGTGCTCCCGCAGCCCGGGCGCGATCCGCCAGCATCACGGAATCGTCAAGCAAAGTCTCATGGGTGCCAACATGGACCAGCATCGGCGGCAGGCCCGAAAGGTCGGCATAGAGCGGCGACACCAGCGGGTTGCGCCGGTCGGCGCCGGCATAACGCTGCGCCGCGACGTCGAGGATGTCCGGTGTCGGAAAGTACGGATCGAGCCTGGCCTTGCCGCGATGGGTCGCTCCGGTCAGCGCGAGGTCTGTCCAGGGCGACAGCAGGGCAAGACCGGCCGGCATTGG
The DNA here is from genome assembly GCF_042739655.1 of Mesorhizobium sp. NPDC059025. Lineage (NCBI taxonomy): Bacteria > Pseudomonadati > Pseudomonadota > Alphaproteobacteria > Hyphomicrobiales > Phyllobacteriaceae > Mesorhizobium > Mesorhizobium sp. NPDC059025. The sequence goes on from NZ_JBHYIM010000016.1 coordinate 65,008, forward strand.
CTCCCCGGCATCATGCAGGGCAATTGACAGAGCGAGCGCAAGGCCGCCGCCAGCAGAGTCGCCGGCGAATGCGATGCGACTGAATTCGCCATCTGCCAGCAGTTCGCGATAGACCCGCAGCGCATCGTCCAGCGCTGCCGGAAACGGATGCTCCGGGGCCAGCCGGTATTCGAACAGCAGCACCGCCGAGCCGGACTCCAGGGCAAGGCGCGCCGCCAGGGCGCGATGGGTTGCCAGCGATCCGGTCTGGTAGGCACCGCCATGCAGGTGCAGCACGGCGGTGCCGGCCGAAACACCCTGCGGCACCAGCCATTCGGCCCGACAGCCGCCGATGGTGCAGGGCCGCGCCGCGACGCCTTGCGGCAGCCTGAACATACGGCTGGCGATCCTTTCACGATCGGCGCGCAGGTCCGGCAGGGACAGGTTGCGGGCGCGCAGCCGGGCCAGGGTGAAGCGCGATATCTGGTAGTACAAGCGCGAGCGCAACGACGGCATCTGTGATCCCCGGACGGCCTGAGCGTCGTAGAGTTCAGCGGAAACCGCACGAAATCAAGCAGACCGGCCATCGGCATTCACAAAGCAGCCTGCCTCCGCAGGCGTCGGCTCAGCGCGTCACTCCGGTGACGAGCAGCGCCGCCAGCACGATGAGTACGAGGCCACCGAACAGCGTGGCGAGCACCAGCGCCATGCAGACCAGCGGATGCAGCTCGGAATTGTCGCGAAAGTAGAAATACTCCACGACCACCACCCAGGCGAGCGCTGCCGCCGCGGCGATGCCGGAGGCGGCGATTCCGAGCAGCGACGGCCCGATGCCGCCAAGCAAAGTCAGCACGAGTATGGACGGCGCACCGATGTAGCATTGCTGGTCGAACGGCACGCGAAGGCTTTCGCGGCTCACCTTGCCCGGCGTCAGAAGGTCGAGCAGCAGGGCGCCGACCAGCGGCACCAGGCACAGCGCGATCATCGAGAAGGCGGTGATGCTTGTCCACGAACCGTAGACCATCTTGCCCAGCGCGCTGCTGGTGGTGGCGCGCAACACGTCGATGTCGTCCGGCGAGATGAAACTGCCGAGAATGATGGCGATGGCGAGAAAAAGCGCTGGCCGCATCGCGTCCGAGAAGGCGGTGTCGGGATCGAGCGCCGCCTGCTCGCGCACGTAGCGCAAGGTGCGCCTGGGGCTGACGATCATGCGCAGCACGGTGAGCGGAAAGAACAGGATCCACATCATGACGTCGTAGACGCCCTGCTCGATCAGTTTCGGGATGTTGAAGAAATCCATGCAGCCTCGCCACCAGTCGGCCGACTCCGGATGAACCCGGCATCCGGCGGCAATCGTAGCAGGTTTACAATGACGGGATTTTCTCCATCATTGCCAGCGCTTTCGCCAGGGAAACGAGGATACCGTACAAGGCATGACCACCTACGATACGTCGCTTTTCCTGGTCGCCATCCTCTTTTTTGTGATTCTCGTTTCCTTGTGGCGCAATCGGAAAAAGCGGTTTCCGAATACGATCGAGCCCGATTCCAGCAATGGCGGCGGCCCATGGGACGCCTCCGATGGAGGAGCAGGCGGTGGTGGCGACTAGACGCCAGCCATCTGACCGCTACAGGGGATAGCGGCCCACACCCCACCGAGCCCACTTCAAGCCCGCTGCCGCTCCAGAACCTGAAGCGCCTGTTCGACGTGCCAGAGGTCGGCCTCTGAAACGCTGTCGAGTGCGCGGTAAAGTTTTTCGGCACCCCGATCGAGCAGCCATGTCCGGATCACGGCCCGATTGTCGTCGCTCACATTGCCCCAGAAGCCGCTCTTGCTGCCCTTGAGTTCAAAAACCGAGCCCTGAATGATGGCCGCAAGCTGCAGGGCGGAATTGCCGCCTCGAAAACCATCGAGCGCCTCCAGTGCGGCAGTCACCCCGAAATCCAGACCCGCCATGCCACAGAACCAATCCTCGGCATTCTCCTCGTCGGAATGCCGGCCGAGCGCGCGCCGCCAGGCTTCCTCGAACACATGCCGGATTGCCGTCTGCTCATCGACCGGCCAGTCCAGCCATCTGGCCCGCTTCAGCTTTTCGCCGATCAGGGAGGGATCGAGGCCCGGCCAGCCTTGCGTCCCGGTGGCCAGTTCGAGAATGCGGGGCAGGAAGTAGCGATAGTCGTCGGCACCGCCGATCGTGGTCAAGGCATAGGCTGCATAGGGTCCGATCTGCTCATCGCCGAGCTGGCGCAGCGGCAACGAAACGAGAAGCTTCAAGAGATCCTGATCCCGCAACGGCGAAGCGTCCAGGACCCTGGGCCTGGGATAGAAGGCAAACACCTCGTAGCACCGGTCAAGGGCGCGCTGCAGCGGGGACGTCTCATCCATGCGGGCGAGTCCTATTGGAGCGGCCGGGAGCATTCAATCCCGGCTTGCGATTGCCCTCTATCAACAACATTCCTTACCGCCTTGTCCCGAATGCACAGCCAAGTGAGCAAATCCCGCCATCCCGTTGAGTTGAAAATACGATTTGCCGATCATCTTTCTATACGTAATATTCCATCATTAGACTTTCGATTAATACAAATATCCATCTGCAATATTTCCGGATTGAATCTCCATATACTCAAAAAATAACCTCCCCTCCGACTGGGGAGGAAAGGTGATTCGAAATGGCCTGTCCTCGATTTTCGCATGACCCATTTGGAATAACTTCTAAATCTCGATTGCAAACGCAACATGGAAAGGTTCTATTTGGCTTCTGCTGCGCTGGCCTGTTCAGCTCCGGCCTTTTCTTCGAAGACGCCGCCTGGGCGCAGGCGGCGTGCGTGCTGAGCCCTTGCACCGGCACGACGGTGCTGGAGGCAAACACCAAGGACTTCTTCAGCGGCATCTCGCCGGACTGGGTGTTCGAGAACGGCAGCAGGCTGAACGTTTCCGCGGCCGAGGCCATCAGTGGCGGCAAGCAGTTCTTCCGGCACCAGAGCACGCTCAATCTTTCCGCCGCCAAGGCCATCACCGGTGGCGAGCAGTGGTTCTACGAAACCAGCGTGCTCAACGCATCCACGGCGAACGCCATCAGCGGCGGCACACAGTATTTCCGCGACAACAATGTGCTCAACGCCTCCGCCGCCGGCGCGATCAATGGCGGCTTGCAATGGTTCTACGGCACCAGCCGCCTCGAGGCCTCCGTGGCAGGCGCCATCAGCGGCGGTCAGCAGTTCATCAACGAAAACAGCACGCTCAACGCCTCGGCCCAGAACGCCATCAGCGGTGGCGAGCAATATGTGACCGGCAACGGCACGATCAACGCCTCGGCGACCAATGCCATCAGCGGCGGCCAGCGGACCCTGTTCAACAACGCGACGCTCAACGCCTCCGCCGCGGGCGCCATCAGCGGCGGCCTGCAATATCTCAGCGGTTCCAGCACCCTGAATGTGCTGGCCGACCAGGCCCTGACGACAGGAGCGACCATTGCCTTCGACAACAGCCAGGGCGGCCCCGGCGGCACGCTGAAACTGAACGGCCACAGCACCGCCGTCGGCGGCATCAACAGCGCCTTCGCAGGTTCCGGGATCATCACCAATGGCGGCCTGACCGACGCCCTGCTCACGGTCGACACCTCGAAACTCGGCCTGCCCTCGACCTTTGCGGGGACGATCCAGGACGGAACCGGCGGCGGCAGGCTCGGCCTCGATCTCGCCGGGGGCGGGCTGCTGCTCAGCGGAACCAACACCTACACTGGCGGCACGACGATCTCGGGTGGCCTGCTGCAACTCGGCAACGGCGGCAGCTCCGGTTCGATCGCCGGCGATGTGTTGAACAATGGCGCGTTCGCCTTCAGCCGCGGCGACACCTTCACCTTCGCCGGCACCATCTCGGGAAGCGGCGTCGTCTACCAGAACGGCCCGGGCACGACGATCCTGACCGGCAACAACAGCTACGGCGGCGGCACCGCCATCACCGGCGGCACGCTGCAGGTCTCTGCCGACACCAATCTCGGCGACGGCTCCGGCATCCTGATCTTCTATGGCGGCCAGCTCACGACCACCGCCGGTTTCGACAGCGCCCGCCCGGTTCTGCTGATCCAGGACGGTCGTTTCAACACGGCGGAAGGAACAACGCTCGGGCTGACCGGCGAGGTGCTGGGCAACGGCAATCTGGTCAAGTCGGGCACCGGCACGCTGCGGCTCGACAATGCGAACAATCTCTACGGCAACACGCTTGTCGAGGCCGGCACGCTGATCGGCAACGCCACCTCGATCTCCGGCAACCTGTTCAACGCCGCCGCCACCGTCTTCGACCAGGCCGGCGACGGCCGTTTCGCCGGGCAGATCGCGGGGCTGAACGGCAGCGTCGGGACCATGGTCAAGCGCGGCGCGGGCACGCTTACGCTCGGCGGTTTGTCGACGCTCGACTGGACGATCGAGGCGGGCAACCTCGTCGCGGCGGCGGAACGTTTCGGCGGCAATGCCCGGATCGGCGCCGGTGGCTCGCTCACCTTCGACCAGACGACGAATGCCTCTTATGGCGGCGTCGTCTCCGGCAGCGGCACCCTCGTCAAGGCCGGCACCGGAGCGCTTGTCTATGACGGCGACAGCGCAGCCTTCGCCGGCACCACCAGGGTGGCGGCCGGCACGCTCATCATCGGCTCGGACACCGCGCATGGCGGCGCGGTGCTGGGCGGCTCGATGACCGTGCAAGGCACGCTGGGCGGCCATGGCACCGTCGGTTCGGGCCAAGGCTCGACGGTGACCGTCGCTTCCGGCGGCACGCTGTCGCCGGGTAATTCGATCGGCACGCTCACCGTCAACGGCGACCTCGTCTTCGACAAGGGGTCCCGCTTCGCGGTGGAAGTCGACCCGGACGGCCAGGCTTCCGACCGGGTCGATGTCACCGGCAACGCGGCCATCAAGGGTGGGTCGGTGGCGCATGTCGGCGCCGGCGGCAATTACCGGCTGCGCTCCACCTACACGATCCTGTCGGCCAAGGGCGGCCTGTCGGGAAAATTCGACACGGTCTCGTCCGATTTCGCTTTCCTGACACCCGTCCTCGGCTACAACCGCAGCGATGTTACCCTGACCCTGGTGCGCAACGATGTCGGCTTCGGCACCAAGGCGACCAGCGGCAACCAGATCGCCACGGCAAGGGCGCTGGAAAGCATCGGTGTCGCCGCCGCCAATCCGCTCTACGATGCGGTCGCCCTTTTGCCCGACGACAGGGCGATGATCCGCGCCGTCTTCGATGGCCTGTCGGGCGAGGTCAACGCCTCGACGGTGACCGGCATGCTCGAAGACAGTCGCTTCGTGCGCGATGCCATGAACAGCCGGCTGCGCGCCGCAGCCCGGATGGTCGAGCCATTGCCGCTGCTGGGCTATGGCGAAGAGAAGGCCACGGCGACGCTGGTTGCGACCGAAAGGCCTGACGACAACGGCGCCTGGGCTTCGGCCTTCGGGTCCTGGGGTCACACCGGCAGCGACGGCAATGCCGCCGAGACGTCGCGCGACATCCGCGGCTTCATGACGGGAGCGGACGGGCTGGTGGCGGGCGACTGGCGGCTCGGCTTTTTAGCCGGCTACAGCCATTCCTCGCTCAAGGTCGATGACCGCCGTTCGTCAGCCGCGAACGACAGCTACCATCTGGGCCTCTATGGCAGCCGGGAATGGGGTGCGCTCTCCTTCCGCTCCGGCCTTGCCTGGACCTGGAGCGATGTCGATTCCAGCCGGCAGGTGTCGTTTCCCGGCTTCAGCGATGCCCTGACCGGCAACAGCCGCGCCCGCACCCTGCAGGTCTTCGGTGAATTCGGCTATGGCATGAAGGCAGGCGATTTCGCCTTCGAGCCCTTCGCCAACCTTGCCTACATCAACGTGCGCAGCGACGGCTTTGCCGAGAAGGGAGGCGCGGCAGCGCTGACCATCCTCGACAGCACCAACGCCGTCACCTTCACCACGCTCGGCATCCGCGCCGCCACAGATTTCGAGATCGGTTCAACAAGGGCGACGGCGCGCGGCATGATCGGCTGGCGGCATGGCTTCGGCGACGTCACGCCGACGGTTGCCCAGGCCTTCGCCGGCAGCAATGTGTTCTCGATCGCCGGCGCTCCCATTGCCAGGGACGCCGCGACGCTCGAAGCCGGGCTCGACTTCGCCATGACGCCCAGGGCCGCGCTCGGGCTGTCCTATCAGGGACAGCTCGGCACGAAGACGGGCGACCATGGCGTGCGGGCCGATCTGAACGTCAAGTTCTGACAGTAGATATGGCAGTATAAGCAGCATCCAGTCGAGATCCGCTCCGGTTCACCGGAGCGGTTTTCTGTGCCTCGGCATGCTATTCTTGACCTGAACTCGCCATGACAGATTGACCATCTTCGTGGAATATGGCTGAAATCAAGCTGGCGAGTGGGGACGAGCTGGGACGAAATTCCTTTGGGGGGAGCCGGGATCGGCCTGGACAAGGTCCAGGGGGGATCCTCCAATCCATTTGAACCCTTTCGTCGAACGGTGCCGGAGCCAGTTGCTGGCGGCTTTCGGGCAACCGTCGTTTTGCGTGGGGTGGGGATGACATATTCACTGAAGATGCGCCGCCTGGGAGGGCTGCCAGGCATTGCCCGGCTGCTGTGCGGGAGCGCGATTTTTTTCGCCTTACCGGTTTCAGGCTGGGCCGCGGATCTCGATTTGAACGGCGGCAATGTCACGCTGCCGTCGGGAGCCTTTTTTGGCGGTCAGGCATTCCTGAACGGAAGCGACGGCGTTGGCAATACCAATGCCGCCGCGGCAAGCCTGACCAGCACGGGCGGCAACGCCGTCTATTCCGGCTTCATCAATGAGACGAACGGGACGATCGCCATTCATCAGATTGGTGGGAACAACACGTTCGAAAACACGGCCAACAATTTCTCGGGCGGGTTCTTTGCCAGCGGCGGAGCAACGACTGGAATTGGCGGCGCCAACGGATCGCTCGGCACCGGCACTGTCACGCTGGATTCCGGGACGACATTGCGGGTCGACAATTTCGGCATCACCCTTGCGAACGCCGTCGTCCTCAATGGTGCGGGCATCGTCAAGTTCGACACCAACGCACATGATGATTTCGTGCTTTCCGGCGTGGTGAGCGGAAACGGAACGTTCGAGAAGGCAGCGGGCGGCACCCTGACGCTGACCGGCATCAATACATATGACGGCGGCACCAGGATTTCGGACGGCGTCCTTTCCGTTTCGAGCGATGAGAACCTGGGTGATGCATCCGGCGACGTCACCATCACCAGCGGCTCTGCCTATAATCCAGGAACCGGTGGGGGAGCGACCTCGACGTTGCTGGCAACCGCCTCGTTCACCAGCGCGCGCACGGTCAATTTCGGCAATTTCGGTGGCCGCCTCGAGACGAGTGCCGGCACCACGCTGACACTTTCCGGCCTGATCGCCGGCGGCGGCGGCGCCAGCTTCATCAAGCAGGGCGACGGCACGCTGGTGCTGACCGGCGACAGCAGCGGCGCCACCGCCACGACCGGCTTCCTCGGCACGACACGCATCAATGGCGGCATGCTGCGCATCGAAGGCGGCGGCAAACTCGGCAGCGCCAGCGCAGGTGCCGGTTACATCTCGAACGGGGCCACCATGGTGGTAACGGACGGATCGAACTGGACCACGGGCGGCCAGATCATCGTCGGCGACCAGGGTTCCGGCACCTTGCGGATCGAAAACGGCGGCAAGGTGAGCAGCAACAACAGCGGCATCATCGGGCTGGATGGAGCGAGTTCGGCCTCGATTGACGGCGGCGGTTCGGAATGGACGAGCAGCGGCGCGGATTTCTATGTCGGCCATTTCAACGAAGGTACGCTCACCGTCAGCGACAATGGTGCCTTGAACGTCGGAGGCGGCACCGGCACCATCAATGCGGGCCTGCTTGCGGGCAGCGCCGGCGGCACGATCAACATCGGTGCAGCCTATGGCGCGCCGGCAGCAGCCGCAGGCCAGTTGCTGGCCGGCGCGGTCGCACTCAACGTCGGCACGAGCCGGCTCGTCTTCAACCACACCGATGTCGGATATGCCTTCAAACCCGATATCACCGGGCCGGGCAGCGTGTACCAGGCCGCGGGGACGACGATCCTCAATGGCACCAACAGCTATACCGGCGATACGGTGATAGAGGGCGGAACACTGGTGGCCGGCGTCAACACCGCGCTCTCCGCCGATTCCGTGGTCTATGTCGACCAGGGCGGGACCCTCGACATCGCCGACGGCGTCCAGGCCGACATCAAGGGCCTGTTCGACGGCGCGTCCGGGCATGGCGGCATCGTCAATATCGGCACGACGGATGACTCCACCGTTCTCTATGTCGGGTATAGCGGCCCCGTGGCGAGCGATTTCAGCGGACGGATCACAGGTGCCGGATCGCTCGAACTCGACCAGGGCTCCCTGACACTCAGGGGTGCAAGCACCATTGGCGGCGACCTCTATGTCAGCCCCGACGCAACCCTGACGCTGTTCGGCCCGGGCGCGTCGTTCGACGTCGCCGGCGGGACCTTCGGCATCAGCGCGCTGCCGGGTGTCGAAGCCGACGGATCGTTGAACATGCTTGCCGGCGCGAAGCTGACCACCGACAACCTGCTTGTCGGCGGCGTGATGCTTGTCGACGGCGCCGGTACGAAAGCAACCGTCGCCCAGTTGACCTTCGTCGGCTCCATGGCGAACGCCGCCGTGCTGACGATCCAGAAAGGCGCCGTTGTCGACAGCCTGTTCGGCGCGGTCATCGAAAATCCGTTCGATGCGGCGCGCGCCGTGGTCAGCGGGCCAGGCTCGACCTGGAACATCTCGACCTTCCTCGGCGTCGGCAACATGCTTGGCGGCGGCACCGGCACCCTGGCGGTGACCAAGGGCGGCGTCGTCAATGTCGGCGACACCACCGTCATCGCTTCGGACCCGACCTCCACGGGCCTGGGGCCTTCGGAAGTCATCGTGACCGGAGCAGGATCGAAACTTGTGACCGACACGCTGATCGTGGGCCTGCCACCATGTGTCTGTGGCGACCCGCTGCCCGGCCAGCTGTTCGTGGCAGACGGCGGTGCCGTGGTGGCGTCCAAGCCGGTGGTCATCGAAGAGGGCTCGCTGCTGTCGATCGGCAGCGGCGGCCTGTCGGGCTCGCTGGTTGCTCCTTCCATCGGCAACAACGGCCGAATCCAGGCCAATTTCACCGACAGCGTCACGCTCGACGCGCCGATCAGCGGTTCGGGCACGCTGTCGAAATACAACACCGGTACGCTCGTGCTGAACGGCGCCAGCACCTATACGGGTGCAACGACCGTCTATGGCGGCAAGCTGGTCGTCGGCGACAGCACGCATCCGGGCGCCAGCCTCGCCAGCACGGTCACCTTGAAGTCGGGAGCATCGCTTGGCGGCATCGGCACGCTGGGCGGCCTGGCGGTTGAGAACGGCGCAACGATCGCGCCCGGCAATTCGATCGGCACGCTGAACATCGCGGGCGACGTGTCGTTCGCCGCGGGATCGACCTATGCAGTCGAAATTGGCGGCAACGGCACGAGCGACCGCATCGCCGCGACCGGCAAGGCGACGCTGGGCGGCGGCACGGTAAGCGTGACCGCGCTGGATCCTGAAACCAGCTATCAGGACGGCCAGACCTACACCATCCTGACGGCAGCCGGCGGTGTCACCGGCGGCTTCGATCCGGCCGTGCTGGCCCGCTCGGCCTTCCTCGAAGCGACGCTTGCCCAGAGCACCAATGCCGTCGACCTGAAGATCGCCATCAAGAAGCCGCAGGAGCCGGGCGGCGGAAAGCCGGTCTTCGCCAAGGTGGCCAACACCTACAACCAGAAGCAGACGGCCGGCGCGCTGGATACGCTGCAGCAGAGCGGCGCGCCACTGGCGCTCTACAACAAGCTGCTGGTGCTGTCGGCCGACGAGGGACGCGCCGCCTTCGACAGCCTGTCGGGCGAGGTCAATGCCTCGACGGTGACGGGCCTCATCGAAGACAGCCGCTTCGTGCGCGAGGCCATCAACGACCGCCTGCGCTCGGCCTTCGAGACCGTCGGCGCAGAACCGCTGCCGCCGATGGGCTATGGCGAGGATGCGAAAGCAATCACCACGGCTTCGGTTGCTTCCGAACGCTATGGCGCCTGGGGCTCGGTGTTCGGATCATGGGGACATTTCGGCGGCGACGGCAACGCCGCCAGGCTGAACCGTTCGATCGGTGGCTTCGTCACCGGCGTCGACGGTCTTGTCACCGACGATGTCCGCCTCGGCTTCGTGGCCGGCTACAGCCATTCCTCGCTCAAGGTCGATGACAGGCGTTCTTCGGCTTCGAGCGACAACTATCATCTCGGCATCTATGGCGGCACCGGGATCGGTGCGCTGTCGCTGCGCTCGGGCCTCGCCTACACATGGAGCGAGATCGATACGAGCCGGCAGGTTTCCTTCCCCGGCTTCAGCGACAGCCTGACCGGTTCCTACCGCGCCGGCACCACGCAGCTGTTCGGCGAACTCGGCTACGGCATCAAGGCCGGCAGCATCGCCTTCGAACCCTTCGCCAACCTCGCCTATGTCAATGTCCACACCAATGGCTTCAATGAAACCGGCGGGGCATCGGCGCTGAGCGTCCACAGCGGTTCCAACGACAACAGCTTCACCACGCTCGGCATCCGCGCTTCGACCGATTTCGAGATCGGCTCAACAAGGGCGACGGCACGCGGCATGATCGGCTGGCGCCATGCCTATGGCGATGTGACACCAACCATCAGCCAGGCCTTCACCGGCAGCAGCGCCTTCACGATCGCCGGTGCGCCGATCGCGAAGGATGCCGCGGTCATCGAAGCCGGGCTGGACTTTGCCATCGCGCCGCGAGCGACGCTCGGCATCTCCTACCATGGCCAGGCCGGATCGAAGACCAGCGACCACGGCGTGCGGGCCGATCTCAACGTCAAGTTCTGACAGCAAGACATCATCGCCCGCCCCGGCTCGCCGGGGCGGGCGATGCGAGCGCACTTCCACGTCGGCGAACGGCGGATTTCGCGGGGGACGCACGAGCACCGGCGTCCACAACCAAAAATTTCAGAAAAAATTCAGAATCCGGCGCTTGCCGGATCAAAACATCCATGACCTTTGATCGGAGTGCCTTTTTCGGCCAATCGCTGGCAATTGTGGCACGGGGCGGCAAGGGGAATCGGGGGCTTGCAGACGACGAAAGGTCGTCTGGGGGCATTCCCCAGATGGAGACATGCTTGTTTCGGGCGTCCTCGCCCTGCGCAGGTCTCCACCCCGCCGGCGGCCGGGTGCGGTTGCCTTGTCGCAACGTGCGGGAGCGGACCGATCTCAAGGTGCCGGGCGGCATTCCTTCAAAATCCGCCGCGCGGAGAAGCGTGTGCTTGTCTCCCGGCCAGGGGAGGCACAATCTCGAAATTTCAGCCGATCCTCCGCATCCACTTTGATTCCGCCCCAATCGTCTTGATCATGGCGTGAAAGCCCTGCACATGCACAGGCAACTTCGCGCAAAGTGAGCATCCAGATGACGAAGACAAGAGCAGCCGGCCGATCCGTTGTGGCGTTTCTCGCGCTGATGCTCATCACGGTGGCCGCAACGCTTTCGGCCGCCGACGCCGCGACGGCGGAACGCCAGGCGGGTGTGCTGCGGCTGCAGGTTGCGGACGAGGACGGTCCGTTCGACGTGATGGTCTGGTACCCGACCGATGCGCCGCAGACACCCTGGCAGGCCGGTCCCTTCACGATCGACGCCAGCCGCGATGCGCCAGTCGCGGCGCAGGGGCGGTTTCCCGTCGTGCTGTTTTCCCACGGCAGCGGCGGCACGCCACTGGGCCATCGCGGGCTCGCAAGCTCGCTCGCCCGCAAGGGTTTTGTCGTGGTTGCCCCCGCGCATCTCGGCGACACCGCTACGCGCGCCCGTTTCGAGAAACAGGCGCGTATCTTCACGGCGCGCCCCCGGCAAGCCATGGAGGCGCTGCAGGCCGCATTGCAGGATGAACGTCTGGCCGGCCATGTCGATCCGGCCCGCATCGGCATGATCGGCTATTCCGCCGGTGGCTATACCGCTCTGGCACTCGCCGGCGCCCGCCTCGATGCGACCGCGGCGTCGACCTATTGCTCGGGAGCCGGCCAGGGCGATATCGGCTCCTGCGGCCCGGCACAGGACAGCGTGGTGGATGCGATCCGCCAGCTTCGTTCCGCCAGGCTGGCCACCGAACCCCGCCTGAAGGCGCTCGTGCTGATGGATCCGCTCAGCATCGTCTTCGACCGGGTGAGCCTCAAGGAAATCAGCCTGCCGATCTTCCTGCTCCGCCCTGAGGACGATGCCTATATGAACGCGTCGCACAACGCGCTGGCGCTGGCCAAAGGGCTTTCATTCCCGCCGCAGGAGACCGTGGTGCCGGGACGTCACTTCGTCTTCATCGACCCCTGCCCGCAGGAGCTGGCGGCGGAAGCACCGCTGATCTGCAACGACGAGCCCTCCGTCGACCGCGCCGCGGTTCACGAGAAGTTCGAGAGCGAGATCGCCGCTTTCCTCGAGAAGAAGCTGTGAGCCTCGGAAGGCGAGGCACGTCGTGACACGTTTTCCTGTCGCCCCCTAGACGTTTCCGTTTTGCGAAAAAACAAAGATTTAGGGTGTTTGCGCGTTTCCGTGAAAACCGGAAGCGCTCTAGGATCAGGCATGCGCGTGCTGGTGATCGAAGACGATGCGATGCTTGGCAGGGCTCTCGTCCAGGCCCTGGAAGATGCCGACATGTCGGTCGACTGGGTGCGGGATGGGCGGCTCGGGGAAGAGGCCATCGCCATCGGCGGGCACGGTTTTGTGCTGCTCGACATCGGCCTGCCCGGCCGATCCGGACTTGAGATCCTGCGTTCATTGCGAATTGCCGGCGACAAGCGGCCGATCCTGATGATCACGGCGCGCGACGACCTCGACGACCGCGTCGCCGGCCTCGATCTCGGCGCCGATGACTATCTGGTCAAGCCCTTCGAGGTGAAGGAATTGCTGGCGCGCATGCGGGCGGTGCTGCGCCGGCATGGCGGGCAGGCAGTTTCGATCCTCGGCACGAGCGAGGTGGAACTCGACCTGTCGAGCCACGAAGTGACCTATCGCGGGAACAGCGAAGTCTTGCCGGCACGCGAATTCGCGTTGATGCAGGCCTTGCTCGACCGACCGGGAACCATCCTGTCGCGCACGCAGCTCGAAGAGAAACTCTACGGATGGGGCGAAGAGGTGGAGAGCAATGCCGTCGACGTGCTCATCCACTATGTACGGCGCAAGTTCGACAAGGACATCATCCGCAACATCCGCGGCGCGGGCTGGATGGTGCCGAAATGAGTGGCGCGATCTCGATCCGCCGCACCGCCTTCATCTTGCTCGCCGGGCTGATGGCGGCCATCGGCATCTGCGCGGCGGCCGGGTCCTATCTGCTTGCCCGGCGGGAAGCGGCCGACTTCCTGGACAATCAGCTGCGGCAGGTCGCGCTCTATGTCGGCGATACGCCTTCCGCACCGGGGACCGACCCGGACGGTCCCGGCACGCACGATCCGGAGGACGACTTCATCGTCCAGGTCTGGGACGCGTCCGGCAAGCCGCTGCGGCAATCACACCCCGCCATAACCATCCCCCGGCAGGCGGCGAGCGGTTTCCGGGATCTGCCGGGCGTCGGCTACGACTGGCGCGTCTACACACTGGCCACCGCGAAACGGACGGTCCAGATCTCGCTGAGGATGGACGTGCGCCAGGAGCTGGCGACCAGTGCCGCGCTTCAGGCGGCGCTGCCGATCGTCGTGCTCATTCCGCTGTCGCTGCTGATGCTGGGCTGGATCATCGACCGGATCATGGCCCGGCTCGACCGCCTGGCGGTCACGGTCGCTTCCCGCAACCCTACCGCGGACGATCCCGTGCCGATCGACGATGTGCCCAGGGAAGTCATTCCGTTCGTCAGCGCCATCAACCAGTCGCTGGCCCGGTTGCGGGCCTTGCTGGAACAGCAGCAGCGCTTCATCTCGGATGCCGCTCATGAACTGCGGACGCCGCTGTCGGCGCTGCAGATCCAGATCGACAACCTTCGGCACAACGACCGCGACGGCCGCTTCGCCCAACGTCTCACTGAAATCGAAGCCGGCATCGGCAGGGCAACAGGCCTGGTGGCAAAGCTGCTGCGCCTCGCGCGTTACGATGCCCCCTCCTCTTCGCCACCCCCGCAACCGGTCGATCTGGCGCAGCTTGCGGTCGACGTGGTCGCGCAGCTGACGCCGCTTGCCGAAAGCCGGTCGATCGATCTCGGCATCACGCGCCGGGACGAGGCGGTCGCACACGGCGTGCCTGCGGACCTGGAGATCATCCTCGGCAACCTGATCGAGAATGCCCTGCACTACACGCCCCCCGGCGGCAGCGTCGATGTCGCCGTCGAGGTCGCGGGGCAAGAGGCGCGGATCGAGGTTCGCGACACCGGCCCCGGCATCCCTCAGGACGATCTCGCGCGGGTCTTCGAGAGGTTCTTCCGCGCCAGGCCGCAGGACGCCGAAGGCAGCGGGCTCGGACTGGCGATCGCCAGGGCAGCAGCCCAGAGGAACAATGCGCGGCTGTCACTCGCCAACCGCGAAGACGGAAGCGGCCTCGTCGCCAGCCTCGTCATGCAGCGGAGCGCGCGGCCCTGAACGGCTCGGCGGCGATCTTTTTCACGGCTCTAATTCTCAGCTAATCCAACCCGCTTATTGCTCGCAGCCAGGGTCAAGGCCGCGCCCTGCGGCCGCTGCCCGGTCAAACCCGAAGGGTGGAGCGATGCCCGCTCCGATTGCCTGTACAGCGAGGTTCCCGATGAAACAGATTCTTCTCGCCATAGCACTCATCGCCGCCCCCGTGGCGGCGTTCACCGGCTTTGAGCTCTACGCAGGCGCGACGACGGCCAAGACCGCGGATCTCGGCGACCTGTCTTCGTTCAAGGCCATCATCGCCGACGTCCGGGCACTTGCCGCCAAGGGCGATCTCGCCGCCGCCGCGAAACGCATCACCGACTATGAAACGGCCTGGGATCAGGCCCAGTCGGCGATCCGCCCGCTGAATCCGAACGACTGGAACACGATCGACGCCGCCTCCGACGACGCGCTGAAGGCCCTGCGCAAATCCACGCCTTCGGCTGCCGAGGTCGACAAGACCCTCGCGGTGCTTGCTGCCGCGCTCGATCCAGCCCACCCCGCCCAGTGACCGAGGCGAGCGGTCCGACGTTCGGCCCACATGCCTGATCCGTTCATTCAAGGATGCCCACGATGTCCGCGACAAGCGATTCAACCAAGGTCTACAACCGCGTCCCCAGCGTGACGGCCGACTTCTGGCTCATCAAGCTCATGGCCGTCACCATGGGCGAGACTGCAGCAGACTATCTCAACGTGCAGATGGGCCTCGGGCTGACGGCAACGTCGCTGATCATGTCCGCCATCCTGCTCGGTGCCCTTGCCTGGCAGTTCGCGCAGAAGCGCTATGTCCCGGCCGCCTATTGGCTTTCCGTAGTGCTGATCAGCATTGTCGGCACCCTCATCACCGACAATCTCGTCGACAACTTCCATGTGCCGCTGCTCACCACCACCATCGCCTTCTCGATCGCACTGGCGCTGACCTTCCTGCTGTGGTTCCGAGCCGAGCGCACCCTTTCGATCCATTCGATCTTCACCAATCGCCGCGAGGCCTTCTACTGGCTCGCCATCCTGTTCACCTTCGCGCTCGGCACGGCGGCGGGCGATCTGGTGGCCGAGCAGTTCGCGCTCGGATACATGGCGACCGGTGTGCTGTTCGGCATGATCATCCTGTCGCTGAGCATCGGCTACTTCTTCCTCGGGCTCGATCCGATCCTCGGCTTCTGGCTGGTGTACATCCTGACCCGGCCGCTCGGCGCCTCGTTCGGCGACCTGATGTCCCAGCCGGCGCAGTATGGCGGCCTTGGCCTCGGCACCGTTGTCACCAGCAGCATCTTCCTGGTGGCGATCATCGCCATCGTCGTCTTCATGAGCCTGCGCAACGAGGGCGAGCTGTCCGAAGACCATGATGCGCAGGCTGGTGCAGGCGACAAGCTCGCCAGGCAGAAAGCATGAAAACATCACGTTTCCCGGCGAAATCCGGCGGGTCGATCGGTGCCTGGCCAAGCAATCTTCCAGGTCCCCGGACGGCCCCTCGATGAGCAATCCTACGGCAGGCGGTGGACATATCCATGGATGAACGGGTCACGCGCTGGATCAATGCACCGGCAGGTGCGCATGCCCTGCTGGACGCGGCCATGCTCACCATCACCCACTACGGTGTGCCGCTGCTGATCCTGGCGGTTGTCATGCGGTGGTGGAGCCGCGGCGAGCGCCTGCATGTACGTCACGCCTGCGTCGCCGCCGGTCTGTCCTTCGCGATCGGCCTCGGGCTGAACCAGATCATCCTGCTTTTCGTGCATCGTATGCGGCCCTATGATGCCGGCGTCAGCCACCTGATCATCGAGCGCAGCGCGGACTGGTCGTTTCCATCCGACCATGCCACAGCCGCTTTCGCGATCGTGTTTGCCTTCCTTTTCCAGGGGCTGCGAGGCCGTGCGACGGCGTTTGCGGTTGCGGCGGTGGCGGTCTGCGTTTCCCGCATTTATGTCGGCACGCATTATGTGACGGACATCCTTGGCGGCGTCGCCACTGCCGCCGTGGCGGCACTTGCCGTGCGAGCGTTTTACCGGAAGGACACGCGGCTCGACCGGATGGTCACCAATATCCTCTAGCGACGGGCAGCAATGCTCGTATTCCGCAGGGGTATGGATTCCCATGCCAAAAACATCCCAATCATAGGATGTTTTTTCCATCTTCGCATCATCTCGTCCGGCGCCTTTGCTTTCCGGCCGCATGCGGGTGAGCTAACCTAGATGCTTCCAATGAGGACGTTTGCTCAATGTCGCGGGTGCAGCTGAAAGCAGCGGACGGCACCGTTGTCGAATTGGATCCGGCCAATGTCGTCGAAATCCGTCAGTTCGACGGCAAGGCGCAGGTCGAACAGGTGACCAGCGATCCATCCGTCCCGAGACGCATCACGCTTGCAGAAAAACCGTGGCGCGTGGCCATGCTGCTGAACGCGGCGATCGGCGAGACACGGTTCAGCAACAGAGCCAACGGCCAGAGCCGCTAGGCCCATCTCTCGAGACAGGACGAGCCTTGCCCAACTGCTGATAGCGCCGTCGAAAAGGCCGCCAACTGATGTCGGCATGAATTGTCCTGCATGACAGGTTACCGCTTCGCCCTGCGCTGCGTGCCGGGGCATCGGCGAAGATGGTCGGGATTCCGCTCAATCCCTTCGTTTTCCTGCACAAGCTTCATCCGAAAAGGCGGCAACCTTGCTCTGCCGCTCAAGGAGGAAACGCAATGCTCGACGACGTCGCCAGGGAAAGCCGCCGCGAGCGGCGCCGCGCCAGGGGTGGCGAAGCGGCGAGCCAGCGCAAGCCCGACTACCGCAGCCTGCGCAACCCGTTCCTGCCGCAACCGGTCTTCTCCGACGACCAGGTCGCAGCGATCCACGACACAGCGCTGCGCGTGCTGGAAGAACTCGGCATCAAGGTGCTTCTGGCGGAGGCGCGCGAACTCTACCGGCGTGCCGGCGCTATCGTCGACGACGACACGCAGATGGTGCGTATCGGCCGCGACATCGTCACGGCGGCGCTTGCCTCCGCGCCGCGGTCGATCCGCGCCCTGGGCGGAGACCGTTCAAGGGACCTCGTGCTGGAACTCGGCGCGCTCTCCCTGCTTGCCGGTTCCGGCGCTCCCAACGTGACCGACATCGAACGCGGCCGACGCCCCGGCAACCTCGCCGATTTCGAGGCCTTGGTCCGCATCGTACAGGGCTTCGACGTGCTGCACATGCTGGGGCCTTTCATCGAAGCGCAGGACATCGACACACGCTTCCGCCACTATGCGGTCAACCGGGTGCAGCTGACCCTTTCGGACAAGCTGCCCTTCGTCTATGCGCGCGGCACACCGCAGGTCGAGGACAGTTTCGCGATGCTTCGGCTGGCGCGAGGCCTTTCCGACGACGCCTTCCTGTCTGACGTGCATTGCTACACCGTCATCAACAGCAACTCGCCGCGCCAGCTCGACATCCCGATGGCGCAAGGCATCATCGACTTCGCGCGTGCCGGCCAGGTGTCGATCATCACGCCCTTCTGCCTCGCCGGCGCGATGGCGCCGATCACGGTCGCCGGTGCGCTGACGCTGCAGCATGCCGAGGCGCTGGCCGGGCTGGCGCTGGCCCAGATCGGCCGGGCTGGCGCGCCGGTGGTCTATGGCAGCTTCTCGTCCAATGTCGACATGAAATCGGGCGCACCGGCCTTCGGCACGCCGGAGCATGTCAAGGCGACGCTCGGCGCCGGCCAGCTGGCGCGGTTCCTCGGCCTGCCCTGGCGCTCCGGCGGCGGCAGCGCCGCCAACATCTCCGATGTGCAGGCCGCGCACGAGACGCAGTTCTCGCTGTGGGGCAGCGTGCTTTCGGGCGCGACCGTGTGCATCCACGCCGCCGGCTGGCTGGAGGGCGGCCTGACCGTTTCCTTCGAGAAGCTGATCACCGACATCGAGGCGCTGCAGACCATTGCCGAACTGTGCACGGCCGTGCCCGGCGATGCGGATGCGATCGGCTTCGACGCCATCGCCGAAGTGCAGCCGGGCGGGCATTTCTTCGCCGCGCAGCACACCATGGCGCGCTACCGCACCGCCTTCTACGAGCCGCTGGTCGCCGACCTTTCCAACTTCGGTTCGTGGAGCGAGGCCGGCGCGCGCACCGCGACCGAACGCGCCAACGACGTCTGGAAACGCAGGCTCGCCGAATTCGAGGCGCCCCGGTCGGCGGCCGCCTGCGGCGAGATCCTCGACGCGTTCATCGCGCGGCGGACGGAGCAAGGCGGCGCCGAACCTGTTTCATGATGGGTCCAGGGCGCGGGCTTTTCCGCCGCCCCGCATCGACACTATCCTTTGGTATATCGATCGTATCCCATTGCCTTTTCCAGGCGCCGCTTTTCGGCTGGATATGCTTCGATCCACTTGATATCCGATTGACGTTCGGAAGCCTCCGACAATCAAGCAGGAAACCTGAAATGCCCAGCGACAGTAGTCGAATGCCGCAAAGGTCTTTGGGTCGGGTCTGAGCAATCGGTCTCGCCCTGACGTCCCGCGCGGCACGTCAAGGAGTGAGACATGAACATCGCAACCTTCCCCCGCAGCGCTCTCGCCCAGCACCGCAACTATTTCGTGGCCGAGAGAATTGAAAACAACGCCTCGCACGAAGCCCGTCGGGAGACGTCCCGTACGCGTCCCGAGATCATCGCGATCTGGAGCCCTAATCCGAAGACCGGCCGCATCGAATGCCGCTGGACAGCCGACCAGGGCGAGATCGCCGGGTGGCTTTCCCGGCCCTGGATCGAGCGGGCAGGCATAATCCTCGCCGCCGCCCAGCAGGCGCGCTTCGACAAGGCAGGGCGGATGCGCTGACCATGGCCGTCGATGGCGTGGCGTGAACCGTCGCCACTCCCGCGTACGACCTTGCCGGACCTGCGCGGGATTGGCCCTCTTCACCGCGACTTCATCGGGAAGCAGCAGCCTGTACGGCCATCCGATCGCTGCGGCGCAGCAACCAGGCTACGACAAAGAACAGCAGAGCGCCCAACGGCAACGGGACTATGACCGGCATTCCATTCAACCTTGTTGTCGCGATCACGGCAGCGGGATCGCTCCGGTATCATGCGGCACCGCGTAACCGCGGATCACGGCCGGGCGGTCAGCGATTTCGAGATACCAGCGGCGGATGTTGGGGAAGTCGGCAAGGTCTATCCTGTGGCGCACGAAGCGCGACACCCAGGGCCAGATGGCGATGTCGGCGATCGAATAGTCGCCGGCGACGTAGTGGCGGCCTTCCAACCTCGCCTCCAGCGCCGCGTAGAGCCGGCGCGTCTCGGTGCGGAAGATGTCCTCGGCGTAGGGTGCCTTGCCCGGATTGTAAGTGAGGAAATTGTGGGCATGGCCGAGGGTCGGGCCGAAATTGCCGACCTGCCACAACAGCCATTCCAGCACGTTGAGCCGGGCAGCCGGCTCCCGCGGCAGCAGGCGCCCGGCGCGCTCGGCAAGGTGGATCATGATCGCACCCGACTCCATCAGCGTGCCGCCGTCCTCGAGGACGATGGCGGGGATCTTGGCCGACGGGCTGACCGCGCGGAAGGCAGGCCTGTGCTGCTCGCCGCGCGTGATGTCGACGGCGTGCGCGCGGTAAGGCAGCCCAAGCTCCTCGAGCAGGATCGAGATCTTCAGCCCATTGGGCGTGATCCAGGTGTAGAGGTCGATCATCAGTCGAACATCATCTCGTCGACCGAAAGGCCGGAATTCATGGCGCGCCGGCTGGTAACGTCGTCGAGTCCGGCAAACTGCTCGCGCAGCATGCCGATCAGACGCGCGACGCGGATGTCGGTCACCTGGTAGAGGATCGACTTGCCCTCGCGCCGGCCTTCGATCAGGCCCGCCTCCCTCAGCTCGCCGAGCTGCTGCGACAGTGTCGGCTGGCGAATGCCGAGCTCGTCTTCCAGCGTGCTGACCGAGCTTTCCTGCTCCATCAGGAAGCACAGGATCGCCAGCCGGTTCGGGTTGGCGAGATGCTTCAGCAGCTCGCTCGCCTCGCCGACGCTGGGACAGAGTTTCGGAGATATCGGTTTGGTCAAGGGCTCAGCCGCCTGTTGATACTTCACAAAAAGATAGAATGACATCGCCTGCGCCTCAAGCACGGCACCATCTCCTTTGCGCGCCCGCAAAGGAAATGCCGTTGCGGGCGCGATCGGCGCGATAAAAATCCTTTCCGCCCGATGCAATTGGCATGAGCGCGCTCGGATTCATTTCATAAAAAAGTAAATTGATATGGCAATCCATAAATACGATAGAAATTATGAAGATAGGCGTTCACCCTTCCAACCTGCACCTGATGCTGGCCCGCTCCTGGCCCGGTGCCTTCGCATCGCTCGACCCGCAATTCGTGCTCTATCCCGAAGGCCGCGACACCGGCCGGCTGCTGCATGAAGGACGCATCGATTTCGGCGGCACCGGCTCGACGCCGCCGATCGTCTCGGAAGCCAATTCGCTTCGCGTCTCCTATCTCGCGGCGTCGGCTCCGCGCCCGGCCAATGGCGGCATCTTCGTGCGCAAGGACAGCGGCGTGCGCAGCATCGGCGACCTCAAGGGCAAACGCGTCACCCTGATCGACGGATCGTTCCACACCTATCTGCTGGCCCGCGCCATCGAAGGCGAAGGGCTGCGCCTGCCGGACATCGAGACGGTCGAGCTGAGGCCGGAAGACTCGCTCGACGCCCTGCTTTCCGACCGGGTCGACGCCTGGATCGCCATGGCGCCACGGCTCGAAAAGGCGCTGGAGCGCGATGACATCAGGCTGATCGCCCGCTGCGGCGACACCATCCCCAACCGCTCGGTGTTCTGGACGCTGGCGGGGCGCAGGAACGCCAACGACGCCGGGGCCGAGATCGCCGCCGAACTCGCCCGCGTCGGACGCGAGGTGGAGGCCGACCCGGCACGCGCCGCGGCACTGCTGGCTGCCGCGCGCATCGGCGACGGCGACGCCGGCGCCTGGGAGCGGGTGATCCGTTCACGCGACTTCTCGATCGTGGCGGCCAACGCCGCGATCCTCCAGGAACAACAGGACGAGGCCGATACGCTCTACCGGCACGGCTATCTCGACCAGCCGGTGCAGCTCGGCTCCAGCAATGAAAGGGTCCCGGCATGAACGTGCTCTGGTACATGTGCGCGCCGGATGGCGCCTATCCCTGGCAGCCGGAGGGCTCGCGCCAGGTCGACTATGGCTATTATCGCCAGCTCGCCCAGGCCTATGACCATCTCGGCTATACCGGTGCGCTGTTCGCCACCGGCGCGCATGACGTCTGGGTGCTGGCGGGCGCGCTGCTGCCCTATACGGAGCGGCTGAAATTCCTCGTCGCCATCCATCCCGGGCTGATCGCGCCAACGCTGCTGGCCAAGATGGCGGCGACCTTCCAGGAATTCTCCAAGGGCCGCCTGCTGGTCAACATCGTGTCGGGCGACGCCAAGATGCTCGGCGCCTACGGCATGACCATGCCGCATGACGAACGCTACGACATGGCGGACGAATATCTCACCATCTGGCACAGACTGTTCAAGGGCGAGACGGTCGACTTCCAGGGCAGATATTTCAACACGGTCGGCGCAAAGCTGGCGCTGCCGGTCGGCGAAAGCATCGCGCCGCCGCCGCTGTGGTTCGGCGGCTCGTCCGACAAGGCGCTCGAGGTCTCGGCCAAGCATGTCGACACCTATCTGTCCTGGGGCGAGACGCCGGAGCAGATCAAGGCCAAGGTCGATGCGGTCAAGGCCAAGGCGGCGAGCCATGGACGCACGCTGGACTACGGCATCCGCCTCTATGTCATCGTGCGCGAGACCGACAGCAAGGCCTGGGAAGCGGCCAGCGACCTCTATGCCCGCATGGATGAAAGGGCGATCGCCGCCAACCAGCGCTTCGTCTCGAATTCCGACTCGGTCGGGCAGCGGCGCATGAGCGCCATGCATGGCGGCGTCAAGCCGGACGACCTGCGCGAACTCGAAGTCGCGCCCAACCTGTGGGCCGGCATCGGCCTGGTGCGGCCGGGACCGGGCACGGCGATCGTCGGTTCGCCCGACACGGTGATCCGCACGCTGGAGGCGTACAAGGCAGCCGGCGTCGACACCTTCATCCTGTCGGGCATGCCGCTGCTGGAGGAAGCCTATCGTTTCGGCGAAAGCGTGCTGCCGCGCCTCGACGTCAAACGCGAGGTCTCCACCGCCAAGAACTTCACCTGGTCGACGCTGTTCGATCGTGACCTTTCCAAAGCGTCTGCGGGCTAACCCCATGAGCACGTTGGATCTTACGGCACCGGCCCCCGCCTCCGGCGCCGCACGACAGGCGGCGCGTCTGTTGCGCTGGCTGGAACAAGGACTGGGTGCGATCTGCGCGCTGCTGCTCGCCGTGCTACTGGTTGTGGTGCTTGCCACCGTGCTGCTGCGCTATGTCTTCTCCACCGGCCTGCTCGGCGCGGAAGATGCCGGCATCTGGCTGCATGTCGCGCTGATCGCGGCCGGCGCGCCGCTGGCCATCAACAGCGCGCTGGCGATGCGGCTCGACATCTTCGTGCGGCGGATGCCGGCAGCGGGCCAGCAGACGGCCGACATCGCCGCCGACGTCTTTTCGGTGCTGACCGGGCTGGTGCTGCTGTTCGGCGGCGCCACCATCGCCGCCAGGCTGGGCGGCATCTCGCCTTCGCTCGGCCTGCCGGAATGGATCCGCTTCGGTTTCCTTGGAGCGGGCGGCGGACTGGTTCTGTTGGCGCTGCTGCTCAACCGGGTGGCTGAAGGGCGAAGCGGCCAGTTCATCCTCTCCACCGTGATCGGCATCGCGGTTTATCTCGCCGCGACACGGCTTTCCTTCGATGTCGCCTGGCCGCCGAGCCTCGTGCTCGGCATCATCGCCGGCATCGGCCTTGTCGTGGCGGCGCCGTTGCCGCATGCCTTCCTGGCTGCTTCCTACATTGCGATCCTGTTCGGCTCGACCCTGCCGGAAGCGGCGATCGTCTCCTCCACCGTCACCGGCCTGTCGAAGTTCCTGCTGCTGGCGATCCCGTTCTTCCTGCTGGCCGGCGGCTTCCTGACCATCTCCGGCGTTGCCGGGCAGATCGTACGCTTCGCCGCCGCCCTTGTCGGCCACCGCCGCGCCGGCCTCGGCCAGACCGCGCTGCTGACCAGCGTGCTGTTTTCCGGCGCCTCTGGCTCGTCGGTGGCCAATGCCGCCTTCGGCGCCGCCACCTTCCAGCCGGAACTGGTCAAGCGCGGCTATCCGCCGGCACAGGCGGGCGCGATCATTGCCGCGACCTCGGTGCTGGACAACGTCATCCCGCCCTCGATCGCCTTCCTGATCCTGGCCGCCGCCACCAACCTTTCGGTCGGCGCGCTTCTGGTCGGCGGCTTCTTCGCCGGCGGCGTCATGGCCGTCTGCCTGGCTGTCGCTATCCACCTGACCGTGCGCGAGAACACCACGCAACCGCGCGCCGACGCGACCGAGCGCTGGCGTTCCGCCATCGGCGCCATCCCGGCCTTCGGCCTCGGCGTGCTGGTGGTGGTCGGCATCCGCTTCGGCGTCGTCACCACCACGGAGGCGGCGGCATTGGCCGCCCTCTACGCGCTGCTGCTCGGCGTCTTTGCCCGCCTGCGCGCCGCTTCTCTTTACGAGGCCATGCGGCAGGCAGCGGTCGAGGCGTCGGCGATCGGCCTCTTGATCGGCAGCGCAGCGCCCTTCGCCTTCCTGCTCGCCGTCGACGACATTTCCGGGCTGGTCTCCAGCGTTGCCACCAGCCTTGGCGCCGGCGCGCTCGGCGTGCTGGTCGCCATCAACCTGATCCTGCTGGTGGTCGGGCTGGTGCTCGACATCGGCGCGGCGATCCTTTTGTTTTCGCCGATCTTCCTGCCGATCGCCGTTGCCGCCGGCATCGACCCGATCCATTTCGGCGTCATCCTGGTCGTCAACCTGATGATCGGAGGGCTGACGCCGCCGGTCGGCATGCTGGTCTATGTCGTCTCCGGCGTCACCCGCATCCCGGCGCCGACGCTGTTCCGCGCCATCCTGCCTTACCTGGCAGCCCTTCTCGTTTCCCTGGCGATCCTGAGCGCCTGGGCCCTCTTCTTCTGACCCATTCTCGAGCAACGGATGATCCCTCATGAGCAAGTTCATTAGCCGACGCAGTTTCCTGCAGGCCACCGGCGCCATTGCCGGCGGCGCGCTGTTCGCACCGGCCATCATCGGCCGGGCGCAGGCCGCGACGAAGCTGACCGTCGCCTCGCTGTTCGGCGACGACAAGCCGGAGACCAGGATCTGGTTCAAGATCCGCGACCTCGTCGAGGCGAAGCTGCCGGGGCAGTTCCATTTCAACATCGTCAAGGACGGCGCGCTGGGCGGCGAAAAGGAAGTCGCAGAGGGCATAAGGCTGGGTTCCATCCAGGCCAGCCAGTCGACGGTGTCGTGGCTGACCAGCTGGGTGCCGGAACTGCAGATCCTCGACCTGCCGTTCCTGTTCCGCGACGCCGCCCATGTGCGCAAGGTCGTCGACGGCGATGTCGGCAAGGACCTCAAGCAGAAGCTGCTGGCCCAGGACTTCGTCGCGCTCGACTACATCAATTACGGCGCGCGCCACCTGCTGACCAAGGAAGAGACCGTGCGGCCGGAGCAGCTGCAGGGCAAGCGCATCCGCGTCATCCAGAGCCCGCTGCACACCAAACTGTGGAGCGCCTTCGGCGCGACGCCGATCGGCATTCCGATCACCGAGACCTACAATGCGCTGGCCACCGGCGTCGCCGACGCCATGGACCTGACCAAATCCGCCTATGCCGGCTTCAAGCTCTACGAAGTGGTGCCGTACCTGACCGAGACCGGCCATATCTGGGCATCGGGCGTCGTCTATTTCTCCGCCGGCTTCTGGAACGGCCTCAACGACGAGCAGAAGGCCGTGTTCCAGGCCGCCGCCAGCGAAGGAGCGGCCTATTTCAACCAGCTCATCGTCGAGGACGAGGGGGTGTCGGTGGCCAAGGCCGCCGAGAAAGGCGGCCATGTCGCGCAGCCGCAGGACCGCGCCGCATGGGAAAAGGGCGCCAGGGGCGTCTGGGAAAGCTTCGCCGGGACGGTGGGCGGGCTGGACAGGATCGAGGCGATCCGGGCGGTGGCTTGAGGGAGCGCCTTTATCTCCTCCCTCGTGGGGGAGAAAGGCGGGAGAGAGAGGCGCCAAGCTTGCTTCGCCTCCCTCCTCCAGAGCGGTCCGATATGGGTGCGCGAAGTGGACCTGTGAAAACTGCGAAACCTGGCAAATGCTAGGACCGCTTTTTTCAAGAGGTTCCGGCCATCATGCGGTCTTCCCACGCCTATCTGCTGTTCATCGCGACGCTTCTCACTTCGGTCGGCTATGGCGCGACATTCCTGCTGACGATGCATTTCCGCGCTCTTGGCGGCAGCGAGATCGAGACGGGCATAACGCTGAGCGGGGCGATGGTCGGCACGCTGGTCGGCGTGCCGCTCGTCGGCTGGTTCGCGAACCGGCTCGGCGCGGCGCGCATGGCGGCCGTGGGTGCGGCGCTGGTCGCCGCCGGCTATGTCGGCCTCGCATGGATCTCGGCCGTCGCTCCCACGATCGTTGTGGCCGGGTTCTTCATCGGCCTCGGCTGGGGAACGTTTTTCCTGGCCGGGCCGATGTCGCTTTCCGTCCGCGTCACCGACAGCGACCGCGGCTTCTGGTTCACGCGCTATGGCGCGTTCCAGATGGGTGGCATCGGACTGAGCCCCATCGTCGCGACGGGGCTGATCGACCATCTCGGCCTGACGACGGCGCAGGCGTTCGAGGTCGTCGCCGCATCGACGGCGCTGGCCGCGCTGATGCTGGTGATCTTCGAGATCATCGCGTCCTACGACCGGCAGGCCGCCGCCGTCGCCAGCCGTGGAAACTGGGTGGCGGCGCTGCCGTCGATCGCACGCACAAAAGCGCTCTACCCGATCGTCATGGTGGGGCTGGGTGCCTGCGTGTTCAGCGGCGTGCTGACCTTCCAGACATCGCTGGTCGAGGGCACGGGGCTGGCGGCCAGCACCTATTTCGCCGCCTACGCCCTGACCGTCGTGGCCACCCGCTTCACCCTGGCGCCGATCGTCAACCGAGCCAACGGCGACAGAGCCTCCATCATCCTGCTCATAACGATGTGCGTGGGCATCGCGGTCGTCTTCGGGCTCGGCTACGGCGTTGCCGTCCAGATCGCCAGCGCGATCCTGCTGGGGGTCGGATATGGCCTGGTCTATTCGCTGATCCAGACGCAAGCCGTCAACGACGCGCCGGTGGAACACAGGAACGCCGCGCTGACCTGGTTCGTCATCGCCTATTTCGTCGGCATCTTCGGCTTCCCGACACTCGGCGCCTGGCTGATCGTCCACGCCGGCCTGCCATGGTTCGTTGCCGCCATCCTCGCATTTGGCCTAGCGGAACTGGCACTGGCATTCGCCCGCCAGGGCGGCGGCCTGATCTTTCGCCGGCCCAGGGCGGAGGTCTCCGGATAAGTTGCCCTACAAACCGCGGTTCGGCACATAAAGGCAGAGCGAGCGTGGCGAGGCGGTCTGGCCGCCCGGCTTGCATTCGTGGAAGAACTCGTCGCGGGAAGGCCGGACGCGACGATCGCTGTAGGGGATGAGTTCTCCTGTCGAGAGCAGGTAGCCGTCCCGGGTTTCCTTCACGTCGGAGGCCGGGGCCTGGTAGCAGTCGAGCCCGGAACAGCACTCGATGTCGTAGCTCCAGCCGGCAGGCGCGTCATGCGCACCGGTGGTAGCGGGGAGTAAAGTCGCCCCGATCAACACAAGTATCCCCGCCGCGACATTGCAGCCGGGATAACGATCCACGGTTCCGGAATGATGCCCTTGCCGGGCCTGGCGTGGCTTCCACATCGCTGACCACCCTGGCAGTCCTGCTGCCTGTCATCTGCGAAACTGAAATACGCAACAACGCCAAAAGATCATCGCTAACGCGCAACTCCGAAGAAGGTTCCACGAAGTCGAATCGCGCTCGACAGAATAAAACCGTATCGATGGGACCGGGTTATATTCTGCCGCGAAAGCTCGGTGCGGACGACCGGACAAACTGCCCGCATCTTGTCTGACGCGATCCTTGCCGATGCCGCAGTGCTTGCGAATATTGCCTTCGAGGCCGGCCAGCCCGTTCTCCTTGACTGCGCCGACCGGGCGCAGTGAAATCTGCCAGCCCAACGAACGAGACGGCGCTCCGAATACCGATGAACATTTCCCCGCCTTTCGCGTTGGCTATGGAATGAGCCAGGCAGAGAGGACGCGATTGCCATGCACGGATCGCTCGACACGGTGGACAACAACCTGCTGCGCGCCTTGCGGCCGGATGACTGGGCCCTGCTGCAGCCGCACCTGGAGGACTGGTCGGCACAATCGGGAACGCTGATCCAGGAGCCGGGCGACACGGTTCGCCATGCCTACTTCCCGCGCGGCCCGAGCCTGATCTCCTATCTCGTCGTGCTCCGCGACGGCCGCGGCATCGAAACGGTGCTGGTCGGGCGCGAAGGTGCCGTCGGCGGCATCGTCAGCCAAGGGAAACTGCCTGCCTACGCCCGCGCC
Source organism: Mesorhizobium sp. NPDC059025 (assembly GCF_042739655.1). Taxonomy (NCBI): domain Bacteria; kingdom Pseudomonadati; phylum Pseudomonadota; class Alphaproteobacteria; order Hyphomicrobiales; family Phyllobacteriaceae; genus Mesorhizobium; species Mesorhizobium sp. NPDC059025. The sequence continues at coordinate 93,194 of NZ_JBHYIM010000016.1, forward strand.
GTGGTTCAGGTCGGCGCGTCCTTCTGGCGGATCGACGTGCAGGATCTCGAACAGGCGAAAAGCCGGTCGCCGAACCTGCGCCACCTGCTGACGCGTTATGCCGACTGCCTGCTGGCGCAGATCTTCCAGTCGGTGGCCTGCAATGCCGCCCACTCGATCGAACAACGCACCGCCAAATGGCTGCTCGCCGCCATGGACCGGACCGGCAGGCATGACCTGACGCTGACGCAGGAGCACCTTGCAGCCATGCTGGGGGTGGGGCGCAGCTACCTTGCCCGCGTCTTCCACGACCTGCGCGGCGAGGGCATCATCGAGACGAAGCGCGGCCACGTCGTCGTGCACAAGAAGGGCAAGCTCCGCTCGATCGCCTGCGAGTGCAATGCCGCCGTCACCCGCCACTTCGACAATGTGCTGAAAGGGGTCTACCCGAACGGACAGGACGAGGCGGAGAAACATTGAACGTCCTGGTCGGCGGGGCACTGCCGTCGGCCCGGCGAAATGGACCCTGGCATGAACCGATCGGCACCGGAGGCGGGTTGCCGAAGACTTCATCGGAGTGTTCCCAGCTCGCGCTGCCCTGCTCCCTTGCGGGCAGCGCTTCTTTTTGGAACGGCAGCCGGGCTGGCCAGTTTCAACAAGACTGGTGGTCAGTCCCTCCGACCACCAGAGCGCGAGCGCCGGCCCGGTATGTCCACACTCCTTACCGGGTCGGTACGTGCGGCCGGCGAGCGCTTAGGGGTGCGTTGGCGGCAGGCCCTCCAGGGGATTGAAATTCTCCGGCTCGATGGCGGAGAGTTCCCGGGCAACGCGCTCCCGCAATTGCCGGCACTCGACGATGCAGCCCTGCGCCCGCGCCGCAATGACGAAGGCATCAAAAGCCGCCCGCGGCGTACACCAGCCCTGCCTGGCTTTCTCCGCCAGATGAGCGGCATTGCGGTAGAGTTCGCACTCCTTGTCCGGCCAGGCCATCGAGATGGCTTTGACCACGTCGTTCAGCCTTGCAATGTTGAGCTCATAGCCGCGTGCGGTGCGGAATGTCAGCGGCGTGAACGGGCTCATGATTGCGCCTCGGTTCGCAGCAATTCGCCGGCTGTCGATTTGCGCCCGAGATAGACGTCGAGACATTCCCGGATCTCGGCTTCCTCGATCACCCCTTGCGCGAACAGGTCCATCGTCGCCCGCGCAAGGTCGGTGGCGGCAGGACTGCCGCAATGGAAACCGCGCTCGAAGCAGACGGTGTCGTAGATTTCCTTGAGGAATTTCAGGTCGTCGGGATAGGCGATACCACTGGGATGATGAGGAACCGGCATGGCTTCCTCCCTTCATTTGGGGCGGAAGCGCATGAGGCGCTTACAGTCGGCGATGCCCTGATCAACTACCGCCGATGACGGAACCATGCGCCCGTTTCCGGCGGCCGTCTGTCCACAAGTGGACACAAGCGGTCACGTATGAAGACAGGACTATTCCTGTGTTATCAACGAGTTAGAAAATGCTGTGTCGACTGGCGCGCATTTATTTCGCGTTGTTGCCCGCGAATCCGCCCCGGCCACCTCCGAAGGCCCGCCCCGGCGAAGCGGGCGGGCCCTGTCGGGAGACCCGCCTACGGCAACGTATAGGCGATGACGTAGTCGCCGGGCTTGGTGCCGACCGAGCCGTGGCCGCCGGCAACCATCACCACATACTGCTTGCCGCTGGCGGTGGCGAAGGTCATCGGCGTGGCCTGGCCGCCGGCCGGCAGCCTTGCCTGCCAGAGCTGCCGGCCGGTGGTGACGTCATAGGCGCGCAGATAGTCGTCCACCGCGGCGCCCAGGAACGCCACGCCGCCGCGCGTCAGCATCGGCCCGCCGATACCGGGAACGCCCAGCTTGAACGGCAGAGGCAGCGGCGTCATGTCGGTGACCGTGCCGTTCTTGTGCCTGTAGGCGATCTTGCCCGACTTCAGGTCGACGCCGGCGACATAACCCCAGGGCGGCGCCTGACAGGGAATGCCGAGCGGGCCGAGGAACGGACCCATATAGACGCCGTATGGGGCGCCTTCGTTGCGGTTCAGACCCTGCTCGCTGCCCTTCTCGTTGCTGCCCTTCGGCGGGACATCGGCGCGGGGCACCAGACGCGAGGTGAAGGCGAGATAGGTCGGCATGCCGAACATGATCTGCCGTTCGGGATCGACGGCGACGCTGCCCCAGTTGAAGACGCCGAAATTGCCGGGATAGACGATGGTGCCCTTGAGCGAGGGCGGCGTGTAGCGGCCCTCATAGTTCAGGCGGTGGAAGTTGATGCGGCACATCATCTGGTCGAACAGCGAGACGCCCCACATGTCCTTCTCCTGCAGCGGCGGCGGCGAGAAGGTCAGGTCGGAGATCGGCTGCGTCGGCGCGGAGAAGTCCTCCGGGATGGCGCCGCCGGGCGCCGGAATCTCGCGCACCGGGATGATCGGCTCGCCGGTGCGCCGGTCGAGCACGTAGATGTCGCCCTGCTTGGTCGGCCCGACCAGCGCCGGCACGATGGTGCCATCCGCCTTGGTCAGGTCGAACAGCACCGGCTGCGCCGGAACGTCCATGTCCCAGAGGTCGTGATGCACGGTCTGGCGCACCCAGCGCAGCTTGCCGGTGAGGATATCCAGCGCCACGATCGAGGACGAGAAACGCTCGACATGCTCGCTGCGGCCCATGCCGAGCTGATCCGGCACCTGATTGCCGAGCGGGATGTAGACCAGCCCCAGCCGCTCGTCGACGCTGAACACCGACCAGCTGTTCGGCGAATTGGTGGTGTAGGTGGCGCCTTCGGCGATCGGCCTGGTGTCGTCGGGATTGCCGGAATCCCAGTTCCACAGCAGCGTGCCGGTGCGGATGTCGAAAGCGCGGATGACGCCGGACTGTTCCTGCGTGGAATAGTTGTCGTTGACCGCGCCGCCGATGATCAGCTTGTCGTCGACGGCGACCGGCGGCGAGGTCGAATAATAATAGCCGGCCGGATTGTATTTCATGCCGGCTTCCAGATGCAGCGCACCCTTGTCGGCAAAGCTCTCGCAGACCTTGCCGCTGGCCGCATCGAGCGCGATCAGCCTGGCGTCCGAGGTCGGCAGGTAGACGCGCGCGGCACAGGGCTCGCCGGCGGCGACGCGTGTGTCCACCCAATAGGTGACGCCCCGGCAGGTCTGGTGCTGGCGGTCGGGATTGAGGCCCGGCTTGGCATCGAACCGCCATTTCTCCTTGCCGCTTTCGGCATCGAGCGCGATGGCCAGATTGTGGGGCGTGCAGAGATAAAGCGTATCGCCGACCTTCAGCGGCGTGACCTGGTAGGTGGTTTCGCCGATGTCGTCGGGCAGCTTCACGTCGCCGGTCTGATAGCGCCAGGCTTCCTTCAGGCTGGCGACATTGGCGACGTTGATCTGGTCGAGCGGCGAATAGCGCTGGCCGAACTGCGTGCGGCCATATTGATGCCAGTCGCCGGGCGGCACGAGATTGCCGAGCGAAGCGACGGCAGCGCCCTCCTTCGGAAGCTCGCCGGCGACATCGTGCGGGTCGGTGGTCATCGAATAGCCCGCAACGACGATGGCCGCCAGCACCGGAATGGCCAGGGGCCAGGCGCCTGGCACGGTGCCATCGGCCGAACGCAGCGAGCGGCGCACCCATGGGGTCAGCAGCCAGAGCCCGATCAGGATGATCAACCCGCCGCGCGGACTGAGCTGCCACCAGTCGAAACCGACTTCCCAGATCGCCCAGCCGAGCGCGGCGATCACCAGCAGCGCATAGACCCAGAGCGCCAGGGCACTGCGCCTGTAAAGCAGCAGCGCCACCACGAGGACGATGATGCCGATGGCGAGATAGGCGGGACTGCCGCCGAGGGTGACAAGCCAGATGCCGCCGGCACCGAGCAGGAGGCCTAACAGAGCCAGCAGGAGAGAGGTGAACATGATCATGGTGCCGCCCAGACTGTTGAATGACAGCTCGTAGAACCCCGCGACCCGAAGTGACCTTAACCGGTTATTGCGATTGGTCAAAGATGTGCGGTGGCCGCGACGCCATGCCCGATCCTGATGATCACGGACAGCTGCTGACAGCTCCGAAGCCGTCAACCGGCATTCGCAGCTTCCACTGTGCCTGCGGCGGACGGATCTGCCGCGTCGGCCCTTGAGCCAGACCTACGCTTTGCCGGCTTTCCTGGCGCGTGGCTTTGGTTTTGCGGGCTTGCTCTCAACGGCAGCCACGGCTTCCTGGGCAAGCCGTGCCTGCCGCAGCCGTTCGGTCTTGGCCCGGCGCTGGGCCAATTCGTCGTTGATGATCGCCTTTGCCGCTTTCGACGTGGTGTCGTCCTTTGACTCCGTCCGGGTCGGCTTCGGCTTGAACACATCGTTGGGAATGGATTTGTCCATTTCAGTCTCCGGGAATGAAAAAATGAAAAAAGGCCGGGCGAACCCGACCTTCTCCAAAAGTCATCTCCATGGCCGATGCCAGTACATCCGTGGTCAGCAGCCAGAAACGACCTGTCTCAGATCGCCTGCAGGTTATCAGCAGCGCTTTTGCCGGTCTTGCGATCGGCAACGACGTCGAAATTCACCTTCTGTCCTTCGGCGAGACCGCGCATACCGGCGCGTTCCACTGCCGACACGTGGACGAAGACATCGTTGGAACCGTCGTCCGGCGCGATAAACCCGAAGCCCTTGGTGGCATTGAAGAACTTTACTGTTCCGGAGGCCATCAGAATTTCCTTTCAATTGACACAGAAATTCGCCGCCCGACATCATGCCAGGCGCCGTAGTTTTCGAAATTGAGAGGAAGATCGGTCAGGCGTCAGAACGCCAAAACAAGCTCAACAGGCAAGATCGATTTGAAATACTTAGAACGATTTTGCAGCAAATACAAGGCTCGAGGAAAATATTCAAATTAGACATGGACAGCGGAGCACAGGGAGCGCATGTTTTTCCGGGGCGGAACCTCCGGATGACGGGAGCCAATGATGCCTTCGTTCTACGCTACAAGCAGAGACGCCCTGTTCCGGTTTGGCCGCGACCTTCGGGGCTTGCCGAAGGAAGAGCCGGCCGCCGAGAGCCCGTCAATCGTGATCCCGCCAACAACGGCAACACGGCGCTGCCGCGATAACGATGCCTCGGGCGCGGCCCGGCGCGCCAAGGAAATGATGGAACGCAACCATCTCATCTGAGGGCATCCGATCCGAGCGCATCCGATGCGAAGGCTTGCCGGAAGTGCCGCTCAGAACCGGAAATACTCTCCAAGCAGGATCGAGTTCGAATATTCGACAGGCCTGCCGTCGGCCAGCACGAGCCGGAGCACGCGCACGACTGGATGGCCCGGCTCGATGCCGGTAAAGCCCGCCTCCTCAACCGTCGCGGACGACTGGACGAATTGCTCGCGGCCGATGACGAGCCCATCGATGCCATGCAGTCGCTGCAGTTCGCGGTAGAGCGAGCTGCGCTCCAGGTCGGTCGGCCGTATCCCGGCGAGAAGGTTTTCCGGAATGACGGAACGCTGCTGCACGACCGGCCGACCGTCGAGCAGCCTGAGCCGGCAGATCTCGCCGACGGTCTCGCCGAGCTTGACGGAAAGCGCCCGGGCCTCGGCGAGGCCGGCATGCGCCTCGCCCAGACGCAACAGCTTCGTCGTCAATCGGAAACCAGCCTCGCGAGCCGCTGTCGGCAGGTCGACGATGGTGTCGTGCGACAGTGCGATGGAGCGGCCGCGATAGAGGGAATTGCGGCCCTGGTTCTTGGTGATCAGCCCCTCGGCCTCGACGATCGACAGCGCCTTGCGCAAGGTGCGGCGCGTCACCTTGAAATAGCGGGCGAGTTCTGTCTCTGAGGGCAGCGGTTCATTGGCCTGCCAAAGGCTGTTGCCGAATTCCGCAGCAAGCGCACGGGCGATGCGCACATGGGCCGGGTCCTGAGCGGTCATCACCCCCGGCTCCCGACGTTGCGCACCAGCACCGACGCGATGATGATGAGGCCGGTCAGCACATCCTGCATGTAATTGGGAATGCCGAGGATGGTCAGCCCGTTGGCGACGACGGCGATGATCGCGGTGCCGAGCAGCGTGCCGGCGGCACTTGGCTGGCCGTCGCGAAACGCAGTGATGCCGAGATAGACGGCGGCATAGGCCTGCAGCAGGAAGCCGTTGCCGCCGGTGGGGTGCGCGCTGCCGAGTTTCGCCGTCAGCAGAAGCCCGGCCGCTGCCGCCATGGCGGAGCACAGGCCAAAGGCCTTGATGGTGGTCGGCACGACGGGAACGCCGGTGAGGCGCGCGGCTTCGCGGTTGCCGCCGAGCGCCAGCATGCGCCGCCCGAGCTCGGTCCAGTCCAGCATCAGCGTCACGAACAGCACCGCAGCCAGCGCCCACAGCGTCGGCACCGGAATGCCGGCGAGATAGCCGCGGCCAAGATCGCGGAATGCGGGCGGGATGTTGCCGAACAGCGTGGCACCGGCGCTGAGCCAGAAGGTGAAGCCGCCGATGATGGTGCCCATGGCCAGGGTCATGATGAAGCTCGGCACCCGCCAGGCTGAAACGACAAGGCCGTTGACGCAGCCGACCGCGAAGCCGGCGGCAAGCGTGACCGCGATCGTGGGCGCGATGCCCCAGCCCTGCCCGAACAGGTAGACGCTGGTGATGCCGGCCATCGAGACGACGGCGCCGATCGACAGATCGAATTCGGACACCGCCATGACGAAGACGACCCCGAGTGCGACGATGGCGAGCAGCGCCATCTGCTGCGTGATGTTGATCAGGTTGGAAGGTTGCGCGAAGCCCGTCGGCGACAGGATCGAGAACAGGGCGATGATGGCCACCAGGCCAAGCAGCGTGCCGAAGCGCGAGATCAAGGTCATGGCTGGTTCCCCTCGATTGCCCGCGACGATTGCACCGCGGCCTCGACGATGGCTCGACGGCTGAGGTCGCGGTTCGGGCTGTCGAGCGTGATCGTGCCGCCGGCCATCACCAGCACCCGCCCGGCCAAAGTGACCAGCTCCTCGATGTCGGAGGTGGCGAAGACGACCGCAGCACCTTGCCCGGCGAGGCTGTGGCACAGCGCATGGATTTCGGCTTTCGAGCGCACGTCGACGCCGCGCGTCGGCTCGTCGAGCAGATAGAGGCGACAGGTCGGACGGACCCAGCGCCCGATCAGCGCCTTCTGCTGGTTGCCGCCCGACAGCGTCGACATGCGGTCGTTGATGGTGCCGTATTTGACGCCGCGCTGCGCCAGAAGCCGGCCGACATCGCGGCGCGCCGAACGCCAGGACAGGAACGGCAAGGCCTGCACCAGCCGGTTGAGCTTCAGGCGCGGCAGCAGCGTGTTGTCGAGGATGGAATGATCCATCACCAGGCCCGCCGAGCGCCGGTCTTCCGGCGCGAAGGCGACCCCGGCCCGGATGCGCGAGGCGGTGCCTGTTGCCGGCAACGCGCGTCCGTCGATGGATATATTGCCCCGGCTCTGCGCATTGGCACCCCAGATCGACTTGAGCAGGCTCGAGCGGCCGCTGCCGACGATGCCGTAGATGCCGACGATCTCGCCCGCGGCGACGTCGAGATCGACAGGCCGGCGTCCGGGAGCCGCAGCAAACTGCGACAGCGCCAGCACCGTCGGGCCTGCGGTTGTCGCTGGCGCGGCGGGCCGGGCGTCAAACGCGCCGCCCGCCATCAGCGCGACCAGCCGGTCGCGATCGGTGTCGGCGATCCGTCCCGAACCGGCCGTCGCCCCGTTGACCAGCACCGTGTAGTCGTCGGCGATCGCCATCACCTCCTCGAGCCGGTGCGATACGAAAATCACCGCGCAGCCATGCAGGGCGAGCTGGCGAACGATGCGGTGAAGCACCGCCGCCTCCTTTTCGCTCAGTGCCGCGGTCGGCTCGTCGAGCACCAGGATGCGCGCCTCGTCCATCAACGCCCGCAGGATCTCGACGATCTGCTGCCTGCCGATCGACATGCGCCCGACCGGCTGGTCGATGTCGATGTCGAGGCCGTAGCGCTCGCAGGTCTGCGAGAACCGGGCCCGCATGACGCGCCAGTCGACCAGTCCGCCGCGCCGCGGATAACGGCGGCCGACCCAGGCATTCTCATAGGCGGTGAAATGCGGCACCAGGTTCAGTTCCTGATGCACGAAGCGCAGGCCGGCCTTTTCGGAATGCGCCGGTGTCGATGGCGTGAATTCGCGGCCGTCCAGCAGCATGCTGCCGCCATCCGGCTGGTGCACGCCGGAGAGGCATTTGAGCAGGGTCGACTTGCCGGCCCCGTTTTCGCCAAGCAGCGCATGCACCCGCCCGGCGGCGACGCTGAGCGCGACGCCGTCAAGGGCGCGAACGCCGCCGAAGCGCTTTGCCAGCCCGGCAACCTCCAGCATCGCCCTATCTCCCGTCACGGCATCTCACTGATGGCAACTCGCCCCTCCAACCGTCTCTTTCCGTCAGTTGCAGGTGACACCGAGGCTTGCGCGGTCCACCACCTTGGCCTCGACGAGGATCTCCGGCTTTTCCGGTTTCCTGCCCTCGAGTGCCGCAGCCGTTTCGGACACCGCGGTTTTCGCGATGGCCGGGAAATCCTGGCGAACGGTCGCCACCAGGTTCGTACACTGCTTGATCAGGTCGAGCGCTTGCGGGTTGCCGTCGATGCCGGCGATCAGCACCTTGGAATCGGCTGCATCGCTCTGGATCGCCAGCAGCGCGCCGATGGCCGGCTCGTCCCATGCCGCCCAGACGCCGTTGATCTGGCTGCCATGCTGGCGCAGGAATGTTTCCATAGCCTGGCGCGCATTGTCGATCGGGCCCGGAACCTGGACGTAGTGCTCGGCAATCACCTTGATGCCGGGATGCGCGGCAAGCGCCTTGTCGAGCGCCAGTTCGCGCTGCCGGACACCCGGATGGGCGGAATGGAAGAACTTGACGATGTTGCCCTTGTCGCCCATCGCCTTGAACAGATAGTCCGACAGGATGGTGCCGAGCGCGAAGTTGTCCGTGGTGATGTTGACGGTCACGCCCTTGGCGACGGCGCCGTCGAGTACAATGACCGGGATGCCCTTGGCCGACGCGGCCTCGACCTGATCGACGATCTGGTTGGGATCGACGCTGACCAGCACGATGGCTTTCACGCCGGCATTGGTGACGTCTTCCACCCGGCTCGCCAGCTGCTGGAAGTCGCCGCGCGTGTCGACGACGTTGATGCTCCAGCCCTTCGGCACGGCTTCGCTCTTGTAGGTCTCGATCATCTCATTGGTGGTCACCGAGCTCAGATAAGGCGTCAGCACCGCAATGTCTTCCGCGAGTGCCGCCGTGCTGCTCAGGGCCAATGCCAAGAGTGCCGCGAATGTTCTTTTCATGTCCTTCCTCCCCTGGGTTGCGCCGATCGCGCATACCTTGTTCCAGCGCGATCTTTTCCGAAAACCGGTTCCCACTTTTCGGGATCATGCTCAAGCCTGTCACTCCAGTCCGGCCGCCAGCGTCCGTGCCATGGACGAGGCGGAAAGATAGGCATGGTAGCGCCTGGCGTGACGTTGAACGCGTTGCGGCCGCGGTTTCACGATGGTGTCCCGCGCAACGGCGTCCATCGTGATCCCTGCCCTGCCCGCCACCATCCGCATGATGCCGGCGGCGGTCGTCGCCTCGCTGTCGGCCGGAATGCGGATGTCGCGGTCAAGCACGTCGGCGAGGATCTGCTGCTGCAACGGATGCCGGACGCCGCCGCCGATGGCTGTCAGCAGCGAGCGCGGAAGCTCCGCCGCATCCAGATTATGCCGGACGGCGAAGGCAATACCTTCCATGACGGCCAGCGCCAGCGCGCCGGCGTCGCTGATCTGTTCGAGGCCGAGGAACGCGCCGCGCACGTCGCGATCCTGGAACGGCGCGCGCTCGCCGCCGAGATAGGGCAGGAACAGCGGCTTGCCCGGCGCTTCGTCGTGGCTCGCCGCGCGCTTGCAGAGCCGTTCGATGGTCTGGCCGGTGGTGGCTGAGAGCCAGTCCATGGCGGCACCCGCGGTCAGGAAAGGCGAGATGATGATGGCGCAATCGGCTCGCACGGGATCGGCCAGCGTGTAGATGTCGCGCGGCAGGACGTGGTCGGCGCTGCGGACGGTCGCCGCCACCCAGCCGGTGGTGCCGAGATAGCAGTAGGCAGTGCCCGGTTCGTCGGCCATCGCGCCCCAGGTGGCGGCAGCGGCGTCGCCCGCCCCATTGAACACGGGGATGCCGGCGGGGAGGCCAGTCTCGGCGGCCGCACCGGCAGTGACCAGGCCGACAATGCCGTTTGCCGGTTCGATCACCGGCAGGGACGCCTCGCCGACGCCAGCGAGGCCAAGGAGCTCGCGGTCCCATTGCCGGCTCGAAAAATCCATCAGCCCGGTGGTGGAGGCGACGGTCGGGTCGATGACGCGCCTGCCGGTCAGCCTGAAGGTCAGCGCATCCTTGGCGCCAAATATCCAGAACACATCGTTGCCGGGCAAATCGTAGCGCTGCCGCGCCATCAGCCTGAGGATCGTGTGTGCGCCATCCGGCCTGTTGCCCGTCCGGCGGCCATAGTCCGCCGGCAGTTTCGCCGTCAGGCCGGACACCTCGTCGGCGTCCAGGCGCTGATCGGAATAGAGCACCGCCGGTGCCGCGGGGTGACCATCGGCATGCAGCGCGATCAGGTTCTGCATCGAGCCGGAAAACGCCACCGATGCCACGGCGCCCGCGCCCGGAAGCATCCGGGCCACCTTGCCCAGTGCCCGCCACCAGCTTTCCGCATCCTGCTCATGCTCGCCACTCATGCCGTGCCGGGTGGCGATCGGCTCGACAGCCGAGGCAAGGATCGACCCGTCCGGCCCGAACAGGACGGCCTTCAACGCCGACGTGCCGACATCGATGACCAGCATGGCGCTCACTCTGCCCCTCCCGACATCGCGTCAGGAGCAGGCTTCCGGCCGGCTTTTGTCAAACTGTTTGCGCGGGAAACGAAAACGGACTTCCGAAAACGGACAGGCCTTTCCGAAAATGTCCTGTCAACGGGCGCGGCGCCCCAAGAACACAGTCAACCGGCGCGCGCACCAACGGTCATTCAAAGTGGCCGCTGGCATCGGTCCTGGTATCCATGAGGCGCGATGGGTTCATGCCGCTGTGGGCGCGAAAGCAGGCGGCAAACCGGCCCGCATTGGCATAACCGACCGTCCTGGCGGCCTCGGTGATCGACATGTCGCCCTGGCTCAGCAGGACGCGGGCATGTTTCATGCGCTGGCCGGTCAGATATTCATGCGGCGACAGGCCGGTGAACCGGCGCATGCCAGCGGTCAGTGTCCTTGGCGTGACGCGCAGCAGGGCGGCGAGGTCGGCTATGGCCAGCTGCAGATTGGCCGGATTGTCCAACAGCTTGCGAAAACCGCTGACATAATGCGGCACGGCTCCCGCCAGCGTGCTCTCGACCCGCGGGGCAGACAGCGCCGGCGCGTGCTCGAAAACCGTCTGGAGAACCGCATTGACAAGCGGCATGCACGACGAAGCCGACGGGCCTTCATCCAGCCGTTCCGTCACGATCAACCCGATCAGGCTCATGATGCGCCTGCCGGCCATCGAGCCGAGATCGATCTCGGCGCGAAACACCGGCGTGCGGCGCTCGGCATCGCCGGTGTAGTTCTGCCAGGCGCGCTCGACAAAAGTCCGCTTGAGACGCAACATCACCTGCGAAGTGTCGGCACGCCAGGTCGAGCGGATATAGGCACCCGGCGACAAAAGCAGTCCGGTGCCCACCTGCGAGCCCAGCCGCTTATCGCCATAGGCGAGGTCGACGCCACCGCTCACCGGGAATTCCAGCATGTAGAACGTGTCGAAGGAACCGGCGTCGACCGTCAGTTCCGGCCCATAGCGCAGGAAATTGACGGAGGCCTCCTCGCAGTCGATGGCGTGGTGGCGGAAGTCGAGCGCCGATGCTTCGTTCGACAGATGCAGCCGGTGCGGCCGGTAACTGGTCGACAGGGCCGCAACGGCACCATCCGCGGAACCGGACCGTATGCCGGGAGCGCATGCAAGGCGGCTGGAAATGTCGGTCAGGTCTGGCGTCATCCCGTACGAGAATAGGTGCGGCGCCGACGCTTGTCTATCCGCGCAAGGGGCACAAGCAGCCAACCGATCCTTCGGATACGCTCACACAACACATTGTAATTGAAATACTTTTTTCAACTTCGATCGGCTTGCCGCGACTTGACTTGTTCCCTCCCCGGCGGACGACAATCAGCGGACAACAAACGGACCCTCCGATGACCGCACAGTTTCAACCCAATTCCTTCCGTACGGGCCCTGACGAACAGGGGATGTTCGGCATCTACGGCGGGCGTTTTGTCGCCGAGACGCTGATGCCGCTGATCCTCGACCTGGAGCGGGAATGGGAGAAGGCCAAGAACGATCCCGCGTTCAAGGCCG
>NZ_JBHYIM010000017.1:0-94777 GCF_042739655.1 Mesorhizobium sp. NPDC059025
GCCAGGAGCGCTGCCATGCGGGCGACGTTGCGGTTGTCCTCGCCGGCCTGGTTGGCGCAGCCATAATAGACGTCGTCGACCGCTTCCCAGTCGATCCCGGCATTGCGCGCCACCAGTGCCCTGATCGGCTCGGCACCGAGATCATCCGCACGAACCGAGGCAAGAACCCCGCCGAACCGGCCGATCGGCGTGCGAACATAATCGCAGATATACGCTTCGCTCATGTTAGACCTCCGGAACGTTCAGCATGCCGATGTCACCCTCGACCAGCAGTTCCGCACCGGTGAGTGCCTGCAATTCATCGAAGCTGAAGGCAGGTAGTTTTTCCCGCAGGACGAAGCGGGAATTCACGATGTCGATGACGGCAAGGCTGGTGTAGACACGCGTCACGCAGCCCACCCCGGTCAGCGGCAGGCTGCAGCGCTTGACCAGCTTGGGCTTGCCATCCTTGGTCACGTGATCCGTTATGACGGCAACGCGCTTGGCGCCATGCACCAGGTCCATGGCGCCGCCAACCGCCGGCACGCCTTTCGGACCTGTGCTCCAGTTGGCGAGATCGCCTGTTTCGGCAACCTCATAGGCCCCCAGGATCGCCACATCGAGATGGCCGCCGCGCACCATGGCGAAGCTGTCGGCGTGATGGAAGAAGGAGGCACCGGGCTTCAACGTCACCGCCTTCTTGCCGGCGTTGATCAGATCCCAATCCTCCTCCCCCGCCGCCGGCGCTTCGCCGAAGTTGAGAATGCCGTTCTCGGTGTGGAAGATCGCCGCGCGTCCGGATGGCTGGAACTGCGCCACCATCTCGGGAAAGCCTATGCCGAGATTGACATAGGCACCGTCTTCGATGTCCTGCGCCGCCCGCCAGGCGATTTGGGCGTTGGTGAGTTTCATGCGTATTCCACTCCCTGCCTGATCAGCGCCTCTTCCTGTGCGGCGTAGGTGACCTTGACGACGTGATCAACGAAGATCCCGGGCGTCACCACATGCTCGGGATCGACGCCACCGGGCTCGACGATGGCATGTGCCTGCGCCACGGTCGTGCGTGCCGCCATCGCCATCAATGGCGAGAAGTTGCGCGCCGCCTTGCGGTAAGTGAGATTGCCATGGCGGTCGGCCAAATCGGCCTTGATCAACGCCACATCGGCCTTCAGCCAACGCTCCTGCACATAGCTGCGGCCTTCGAATTCGGCAACCGGCTTGCCGGCGGCAAGTTCGGTGCCATAGCTCGTAGGCGTATAGAATGCCGGAATGCCGGCACCGCCGGCGCGAATGCGCTCGGCGAGTGTGCCTTGCGGCACAAGTTCCAGCTCTATTTCGCCCGCAAGGTATTTTTCGGTGAAGGCGCGCGGGTCGGACGAGCGCGGGAACGAACACACCATCTTCGCCACCATGCCTTCATCGATCATGGCGGCGATGCCGATACGACCGTTGCCGGCATTGTTGTTGATCACAGTCAGCCGTCCGGGGCTTCCTGTCGCCCGGAAACGATCGATGAGCGCATGGATAAGCTCGATCGGCGCACCCGCGCCGCCGAAGCCGCCGATCATTACGGTCGCGCCATCCTCGACAACGGCTACCGCCTCGGCCAGATCGGCCACTATCTTGTCCATGCTGTCCTCTCAATGGGGTGGCCGCAGTATGCGACAATCGGGAGTTCCTTCAACGCGATTTGTGCGATATCGTGTTTTTGTTGACTATTCGCACAAATGAGTATGCGTGGAAGTGAAGCGATGCCTCTCCCGGAACGCGACATCATGGGCGGACTGGCCAAAGGCCTGTCCGTCATCGAGACCTTCACGGCCGAACGTCCGCGGCAGTCGATATCGGAGGTTTCCGTCGCATCGGGGCTTGACCGAGCTACCGCGCGACGCTGCCTGCTGACGCTCGCCCATCTCGGCTATGCCGATTATGATGGCAAGTTTTTCACCCTGACGCCTCGGGTGCTGCGGCTGGGCACCGCCTGCCTTGCCACCATGCCGCTTCCACAACTGGTGCAGCCCCTGCTCGACAGCCTGTCCGAACAGCTCGGCGAGAGTTCCTCTGTCTCGATCCTCGACGGGACCGATATCGTCTATGTGGCGCGCGCGGCCCAAAAGAAAGTAATGTCTATCGGCCTCATGCCGGGCTCCCGCCTGCCCGCCTATTGTACTTCTATGGGCCGGGTGCTGCTTGCAGCCCTACCCGAAGCTGCAGCCGGAGAAATCCTCTCCCGGGCGCCATTGACGGCTCGGACCAGCCATACCCTTACCGATCCGGAAGCGCTCGTTGCGGAATTCGCGCGGGTCAGGCTGCAAGGTCACGCGATCGTCGACCAGGAAGTTGAGCTTGGGCTGCGCTCGATCGCCGTCCCACTCTACAATTCTCGCGGCCAGACGGTCGCGGCGATGAATGTCGGCGTCGCGGCGTCGCGGACGGAAGCCAGCGAGATGGCGCGCCTCTATCTTCCCGCGATGACCGGCGTCCAGGCGGAATTGCGCGGGCTGATGCGCTGACAGAACCTCGCGACGGGCCAAGCGGCCCGCCACGGTCTTTTGCAGGTCTGGAGGTAACCCGCAAAAAAGAACAGCCCTATTTCGGCAGGTCGTGTACCCATTTCGAAATGGCTTCGGCAACAGCAGCCGGCTGTTCGGGGATCAGCGCATGCGAGGCATTGGGCACGGTGACCGTGGTCACGCGCTCGCCCAACTGCTTGCGCAATTCGTCCCAACGGTCACGCGGCTTGAACGGATCTTCCTCGGGAATGATCTCGAGGATGGGCGCGGTGCCGGCGGCCCACCACACTTTCCTCGGCACCGGCTTTTCCGACTGCATCGCGGTGACTTCCGGATACCAGCCTTTCAGCCAGCCGCTCGCGTCGTGGCCCTTGGCAAAGAAGGCACCTTTCAACGCGGCCAGACGCTGCTCGTCCGGCAGGCTGAGATTGCCGGCAAAATCGGGCGCCCACCAGACAAGAGGGTTGCGTTCCGCCGTATCGCTGGCCGACCCCGCCGCAACGACGACACCGCGCACCTTTTCGGGATAGCGGGTCGCAGTCATGCGGGCAACGAAATGGCCATAGGCATGGCCGGCGACGACGGCGCGTCCATCGCCCAGGGCATCGATGACATTGGCAACGTCCTGCGCGAAATCATAGAGATCCACGCCCTTCATCGGACCGACCGACCTGCCAATTCCACGCGGCTGGGGCCGGAGAACCTTGAAGCCATCGGCAGCCAGTGTCTTCGAGAGCTGGTCATAGTCGCCATAACTGTCCCTGCCTTGCGACGGCAGCAGGACGACAGCCGGTCCCTTGCCTTGGACTAGCACCTCGATGGCGACATTTTTGTTGGTGACGATTTCCGTTTGTGCCGGTCCGCTTTCCTCTGCCATGAGGACAGCCGGCATGGCGGACAGCAACATGGCCGATAAGGCTAAGGAAAGAAAACCAGTTCGCGACATTCCCCTCATCTGCTTTCTCCTGGTCTGTTTGAGATTGTAAACATGACAGCGTGCCGGCGTTGCCGAATGGTCATCGCCGGGCAACAACTGCCCTTCGACCGAACAGAGCCGTTCGTGACCCCATTCGCGTCAGAAGCACGCGCTTGCTTGTTTGCTGAAAACTCCAGCTCCGTTGCAATATTTTAGTTGATAATGTGAACTACATCGTTCACATTATCAACTATATGTCAACTGCCGCGGCAGTGGCCACGCAACCCGAAGCATCTCAGTCATGTCACGCACCCAACCCATCGCGCGAAGGCAACTTGCGCTCCAGACTCTCGCGAGCACCTCCCAAGTCCTCGGCTTGACATCCAGCAAATCGGGAGTCATTCAAACGGGTGCTAGGAGACTTCCTGGCGCCGCGCCCGAAAAGGCGGCGGTGCGATTTTCAAGGATTTCAGACCGGCGGATGTCATGGCGCTTAGCCACGACAGCCGCCGGTTTTTCGTTTTGGAGGACTGGTCAGTGACCCAGACGCAGAACCGGCAACCGTCCGGCTCTCCCGACATCGCGCCCACCATTTGCGCAGCGCTCGATCGCGCGGCAGCACTCCGACCAACGACCGAAGCTCTGGTCGGCAATGGCGACCGGATTGCGTTCGACCGACTGCGGAGCGAAAGCCTGAAGGTGGCCCGTGGTCTTGTCGCCTCGGGCATCCGCCATGGCGACCATGTCGCGATCTGCGCCGGCAACAGCGTCGAATGGGCAATCCTGTTCCACGGCATCGTGCGGGTCGGCGCGGTTTGCGTGCCAGTCAACACGCGCCTGACGCCAGGCGAGATCCGCACGCAACTCGAACGCGCCGATGCACGGATGTTGCTGACGGTCGATAGCCTGCTGAAGATCGACTTCACAGCAATGTTGCGCGAGATCTGCCCGACGATCGATGCGGCGCTGCCGTCTCCCGAGCTGCCGCTTCTGTCGGACATTGTCGTCATCGGCGATACGGCACCGGCAACCTGTCGGCTCTATGCCGAATTCCTCGTCAGTGGTGAGGGCATCGAGCTCCCGCCCCCGCCCGATCCGGACGATGTCGCGCTGATCCAGTTCACATCCGGCTCGACCTCCTTCCCGAAGGCGGTGCTGCTTACCCATGCCAACATGGTGACCGATGCCCATTTCCTCGGCAAACGTATGGGTGCTCGCGAAGGGGACCGTTATCTGTCGGCCCGCCCCTTCTTCCACGTTGCCGGTTCGACGCTCGCGGTCGTGCTTTCCGCGGTGCATGCGATCACGCTCGTGACCATGCATCGCTTCACCGGCGAGGAAGCGCTTCGTCTGATCCGCGAAGAAGCCTGTACCCTCACCTCGGGCAACGACACCATGTATCTGATGATGCTGGGCAGCCCGGACTTCGAACCGCTCTCCTACACGCTTCGTGGCGGATGGGCGGCGATAAGCCCGGCGATCATGCGGCGCGCGGTCGAGGAATTCGGCGCAGGCCAGACCGTCACCGGCTATGGCCTGTCCGAAGCATCGCCCAACATCATGGCCTCCGATCACACCGATCCTGTGGAAGAGCGCATCGCCGGCTGGATGCGCCCGCACTCCGGCCTGGAAGTCCGCATCTGCGAACCGGAGAGCGGTGCCGAACTGGCTCATGGTCAGAAGGGCGAAATCCGCGTGCGCGGCTGGTGCGTGATGAAAGGCTACTACCGCGACGAACAGGCGACGCGCGAGACGATGACAGCCGACGGTTTCCTCAAGACCGGCGACATGGGCGTCATGCGCGAAGACGGTCGCGTCACCTTTGTCGGGCGTCTGAAGGAGATCATTCGTGTCGGCGGCGAAAATGTCGCGCCGGCCGATATCGAGGACGTGCTGATCGGCCATCCCAAGATCCGCCAGGCGCAGGTTTTTGCGCTGCCCGATCCACGGCTCATCGAAGTGCCCGGCGCCTATGTCGTGCCGCGCGACGGCGAGACGGTGACCGCCGACGAGGTTCTGGCCTGGGTCAAGCCGAGGCTCGCCGGCTTCAAGCTGCCGAAATATCTCGCTGTCATCGAAAGCTTCGACATCGTCGGCCTCACCGCGAGCTCGAAGGTGCCCAAACGCCTGCTGATCGAGCATGCCAGACGTCATTTCGGCCTCGACGAAAGGGAGAAGGCTTCGTGAGCACCCGTTTCACCAGGACATTCGGCGTCGCCCAGCCCATCGTGCAGGCAGGGATGAGCTGGGCTTCGTCCAATCCCGCACTGCCCGCCGCCGTCTCCAACGCTGGCGGGCTCGGCGTGCTTGCCGCCGGCCCGATGTTTATCGAGGACTTTCGCAAGGCGCTGAGAACCCTGAAGGCAGCAACCGACAAGCCCTTCGCAGTCAACGTGCCACTTTACCGGCCGCAGGCCGACGAAATCCTCGACATCGTCATCGAGGAAGAAGCGCCGATCCTTATCGCATCGCAGGGTGGCCCGAAGAAATACCTATCCCGTTTCCAGACCGCCGGCATCAAGTGCATCCACGTCGTCGCCTCGGAGGCCCACGCGCTGAAAGCGCTCGAGGCCGGTGTCGATGCCATCGTCGCCGTCGGTGGCGAAGCCGGCGGTCATCCACCGCCCGACCAGGTCTCGACACTGGTGCTGGTCCGCGCGATCGCCAAGGCAGCACCGGAAGCAGTCCTGATTGCAGGCGGCGGCGTCGCCGATGGCGCGGGCATTGTTGCCATGCTCGCGCTCGGGGCGGACGCGGTGCAGCTCGGCACACGCTATCTCGCGACCAAGGAGGCGAGCGTGCACGAGGCCTACAAGCAAAAGGTCCTCGCGGCAGGGATAGCCGACACGGCATTGGTTGGCAGCGGCATGAGCCCGATCCGCATGGTCCGCAACGATTTCTCCGCGCGGTTCCTCGAGGCCGAAGCCGCCGGTGCCGATATCGAGGCACGCCGGGCGATGTTTACCACCAGCTCGCTCAAGCTGGCGGCCCTCGACGGTGATGTCACCAACGGCAAGATCGAGGCCGGCCAGAGTGCCGGGCTCATCGACGACCTCCCCGGAGCGAAAGAACTGACGCTGCGCCTGATCGCGGAATACCGCTCAGCCCTTGCCCGCCTGACGGGCCTCGACATAGCGCTGGAAAGCCGCCTGAAGCGCCGTCTGCAGGGAGTTCTTTGACGGCGTATGGATACGGTTTTCTATCATCGCGATGAGCCCTTCGAGCCCGTCGGTCAGGCGATAGCCCAGCACCGTGCGGCGGAAGAAGTCACGCGCCAGGTCGGTTACGAATGTCGCGTCGGCCGCGACGATCTCGTGGGTCTTCAAGTCGATCTCCAGCACGACACCGATCCAGGTCATGGTTTCCGACATGCCGGTACCACGCGGCGCCTGAGCGTAGCCGCTGACGAGTACGGTGCGGTTCTCGCTCATGTCATCTCCCTCCCGGTTCGTTTGTCGCGAAAAGAAACAATCACATCCGGCATGTCAACGCATTCGCCAGCATCGCGAAATGCCGCGGACGCAGCGGCCGCATGAACGACTTCCGCGCCACATCAGGAGCTTGAACATGCTGGAAAGCAGGTCACGACAATCTGCAGAACGCAGCGCCGAAACCGGCAACATCCTGACAGCCCGTGTTCCCCGGCTTTCCCCGGATGAAATCACACGTCTGCTCGGTGTCTACGGGTTGTCCGGCACGCCCAGGCCCCTGCCCGGCGAGCGCGATCAGAACCTGAAGGTGACGGCCGCGGACGGCCGCCAATATGTGCTGAAGATCGCCAACGCAGCAGAACCCGCGCAGGCGCTCGCCTTCCAGAATGCCGCGCTCGATCATGTCGCAACGGCCGATCCGTCGCTGCCGGTACCACGCACGGTCACCTCACTGGAAGGAGCGACGATCGTGCCCGTGCACCACGACGGCACGGTATTCATGGCCCGGCTCGTCACCCATCTGCCTGGCGAACCGGCGCTCGACTTTCGCGCTACACCCGGCTTCCGCCGCGACGCCGGACGGATCGCGGGTCAGCTCGATCGCGCCCTCTCCGGCTTCCGGCATTCCGGTGGTCCGGCCGACATGATCTGGGATCTGCGCCATGCCGCGGCGCTGGAAGATCGCATCCATCTCGTCGCCGATCCCAAGCGCCGTGCGATCGCCGAAACTGTCATGGCCAGTTTCAAGGTCCGTGTCGTACCGACCTTTGCCAGCCTGCGCAGGCAGGTGATCCACAACGACATCCACCAGAACAACATCATGCGCGACCCGCGTTCCGGTGCGATCACCGGCATCATCGACTTCGGCGACATGGTGGAGACCAGCCTTGTCAACGAGGCGGCAATCGCGATCGCTCATCAGCTCTACCGTGAGCCGGATCTTCTCGGCGTCGCTTCCGAATTCCTGTCCGCCTATGCCGCCGCGATGCCCCTCGAATGCGCCGAAATCGCCGTTCTCTTCGACCTCGTGAAGATGCGGCTTCTGTCCCGCGAGATCATTGCTGCCTGGCGCAGCGCCACATCAGGCGGACCATCGCCATATCGGGCCGACATTTCCGAAATGGGATGGGAGGCGCTGTCGCGCGCCCTCTCGATCAGTCCTGCACACGCTACAGAACACCTGGAGAAAGCCATGACCGCGCTCGCAACCGCACCACGTTCAACCTCGACTGATCAAGCCTATGAAGACCTGATGGCGCGGCGAAGGAAGGCCATGGGGCCGATGTACAAGGAATTCTACCAGCAGCCTTTCATGCCGGTGAAAGGCGAAGGCGTTTGGGTGATCGACGCGCATGGAAAGCGTTATCTTGATGCCTACAACAACGTGCCGCATGTCGGCCACTGTCACCCGCATGTCGCCGACGCGGTGGCAAGGCAGGTACGGGTCTTCAATTCCAACACCCGCTATCCGAGCGAGTTGATCGTCGAATATGCCGAGCGGCTGACGGCCACCATGCCGGACCATCTCGACACGGCTATGTTCGTCTGTTCGGGCACCGAAGCCAACGAGCTTGCCTGGCGCATCGCCACGGCGAATACTGGGGGCACGGGCGCCCTTGTCACCGACGCAGCCTTCCATGGCAATTCAACGATCATCGGCGCGCTAGACACGGCAACGCTTCCGCATGACAAGCTCGAGCCCTGGATCGGCACTGTGACCGCGCCGCGCTTCTCGGGTGCTGTCGAAGGCAACGGCAAGGCACTGTCTTCAAACGACTACGCCGCCACCTATGCAGAAAGCATTGCAAGGCTGGAAAAGCGTGGGCATCTCCCGGCCGCCTTCTTCGTCTGCCCGGTCTTCGCATCTGACGGCCTCTATTCGGTGCCAACCGGCTATCTCGATCCGGCCATTGCCGAGATCCGCCGCGCCGGTGGCCTCGTCATCGCCGATGAGGTGCAGACCGCGCTCGGCCGCACTGGCACCCATTATTGGGGCTTCCAGCATGCCGGTCTCGTTCCCGACATCGTCACCATGGGCAAGCCGATGGGCAACGGCATTCCACTGGGCGTCGTCGTCGCGCGCCGCTCGCTGGTCGAGGGCTTCCTGCAGACCCAGCGCTACTTCAACACCTTTGGCGGCAACCAGGTTGCCGCCGCCGCCGGTCTCGCCGTTCTTGATGTGATCGAGGATGAGAAGCTGCAGGAAAATGCACTCCAGGTTGGAACCTATCTGCGCGAAAACCTCGCCGGTCTGATCGGCCGCCATGCTGCGATCGGCGACGTACGTGGCACCGGCCTTTTCGCCGGCGTGGAAATTGTCGAAGGCGACAAACCATCGCCCACGAAAGCACGAGCCGTGATCGAAGACCTGCTTGCACGCGGCGTGCTGGTCGGCCTCACCGGCGCCGGCAAGAACCTCCTGAAGATCCGCCCGCCAATGGTGTTCTCCCGCGAGAATGCAGACATGCTCGTCGACGCGCTCGACAAGTCTCTGGCCAAGATCGGCTGAAGGCGGAGCGCGACAATCCCGGGTTCGCCCGGGATTGGGAAAGAGCAAATGAGAACCCCGCCGGACGGACTCCGGCGGGGTTTTTTCCGTGCAGCAGTCGAGATCAGGCTTGCCGAATTCAGGCGGCGTAGACTTCCCTGCCTTCGAAGAAGGTCTTCAGCACTTTCGTGCCCGCGACGGCACGCGGCTCCACGGCGTAGAGATCGCGGTCGAGCACGATGAAGTCGGCCGAGAACCCTGGGGCCAACTGACCCGTCCGGTCACCGAGGCCCATGCCTTGCGCGCCGTTGCGCGTCATCAACGGCAACGCCTCATCGAGCGTGATTGCCTCATGCGGCGAATGTACACCTGGCAACCGGCCGGAGGGATCTGCACGGGTGAGAAGCCCTGCAAGGGATTGCCAGGGATCCAGCTCCGGGAAGACCGTCATCCAGTCGGACCCGACCGCCATCGTCACACCCGCCTCCAGCATGGTGCGGATCGGCCAGACCGTGGCGTAGCGTTCCTTGCCGACGACGCGTTCATGCGCGAGGCTTGCATGGTTGACGAACCACATCGGCGGATTGAGGTCGGCAATGACCCGCAGCCGCTTCATGCGCGGAATGTCCTCATGCGGGATGTACTGGCCATGGGCAATGTGATGCCATGGGCCATTGTCGCCGTTTTCGGCGCGGACCCTTTCGACGGCGTCGAGCACCCGGCATATGGCGGCGTCGCCGACGGCATGGACCTTCACGCCGATGCCTCGCCGGTCGTGCGCGGCGATCTCGGCGAAGAGTTCGTCGGGCGACAGGTACATTTCGCCGTGTTCGTTCGTGCCGGGATAGGCCGCGATCATTGCCGCGGTCTTCAGGGATGGCACACCGTCGAGGAATATCTTGGCGTTGCTGGCCACCATATGCGGGCCACAGGCGGCTTCGTGGCGGCTCAGGAACTCCTCCGCTTCCTTGGACCAGGTCGAACAGGTCCGGCTGGCGGACAGGTGAAAGCCGGCCCATGTAGAAAGGTCGCCTGCATCATCGAGGGTGCGGAAAGCAGCGATCATTTCCGGCGTCGACTGCGCGTCGGAAAAGCCGGTGACGCCGACCGAGTTGAAATAACCGACGGCCGCGCGTGCCACGTCGACGATCTCGCCGTCCCCGAGCGCCGGGACGGCGCCATCGACGATCCACATCGCGCTTTCCTCGAGCAGGCCCGTAGCCTCGCCGTCGACGCGCACAATACGGCCGCCGGCAGGGTCTGCAGTCGAGGCTTCGACGCCCGCAGCGGCAAGCGCCGCACCGTTGGCGAAGGCACCGTGCAGGCTGCCATGGGTAAGAAGCACCGGACGGCCGCCGCTCGCCTCGTCAAGCAGCCGCTTTGCCTCGATGCCGAGTTTCTCGATATCGGCCAGTGCCGTCGCACCGTAGGCGCTGCCGGTGAGCCAGGCGCCCTCCGGCTTGCCTTCGGCGGCCTTTCGCACGCGCGTCAGCACCGCCTCGAAATCGTCGCCGGCGTCGATGGCAAAGGAGCGCAGCCGTGTCGTCATGCCGGATATGACATGCATGTGGAAGTCGACGATGCCCGGCATGGCGAAGCGTCCGCCAAGATCGACGACCGAGGTGTCGGGGCCGGCAAGGTCCCGAAGCTCGGCTGTCGTGCCGATGGCAGCAATGCGACCCGAGATATCGATAGCGAGCGCCTCGGCTGTCGGACAAGCCGGATCCATTGTCCGGATCGCGCCATTGATGAAAAGCGTGGTGATGTTCATCTGCTCTGGCCGATCGATCAAGCTGCGGCCTTGGCGTTGGCCCATGCGAGCGTCTGATCGAGCGCTTCACGGAATGTGTCGACGATGATGTCGATTTCCTTGGGCGTTACGATCAAGGGCGGTGAAAACGACATGGTCTCGCCGAGATTGCGGGTGACGAGGCCACGCTCCAGCGCAAAGCGCGAGCAAGCCGCGGCCGCGCCGATCGAGGCATCGAACGGCGCCTTGGCTTTCTTGTCGCTGACCAGCTCTACGCCAGCCATCAAGCCGATGCCCCGCACCTCGCCGACGATCGGATGATCCTTCAGCTCGGCAAGCCGTTTCTGGAAGTAGGCCCCGGTCTCGCGCGCGTTGCGAGTGGTGTCGAGTTCCTCGTAGCGGTTGAGCGAAGCGAGTGCGGCAGCAGCGCAGACTGGGTGGCCACCATAGGTGTAGCCGTGACCGAAGACGCCGACCTTGTCGGATTGTTCGCGCATGGCATCAACGATCTTTTCCGAGACGATGACGGCGGAGATCGGCAGATAGGCGGAAGACAGCGCCTTGGCGCAAGTGATCATGTCGGGCTTGTAGCCGACCGCTTCCGCCCCCCAATAGGCGCCGGTGCGTCCGAAGCCGCAGATGACTTCATCGGAAACCGTCAGCACCTCATATTTGTCAAGCACTGCCTGGATGGCTTCGAAATAGCCCTCTGGCGGCATGACGACACCACCGGTCCCCATAACCGGCTCGGCGAAGAAGCCGCCGACGGTTTCCGGTCCTTCGGCCAGGATCAGTTGCTCGAGTTCGTCCGCCATCCGCTTGACGAAATCGGCTTCAGTCTCGCCGGGCTTGCCCTCGCGGTAGTAGTGCGGGCAGGTCACATGCAGGAAGCGGTCGATCGGCAGATCGAACTCGCGGTGGATGTTCGGCAGGAAAGTAAGGCTGCCGGAAGCGATGCCTGTGCCGTGATAGGCGCGCTTGCGGGCGATGATCTTCTTCTTTTCGGGCCGGCCGAGCGCATTCCAGTAATACCAGATCAGCTTGACGGCCGTGTCATTCGCTTCCGAGCCCGAGCATTGGAAAACGACACGGGACATACCCGGTGAATTCTGGATGAGTTTTTCGGCAAGATCGATCGACGGATTGTTGGAGCGGTGCGCAAACAGGTGGAAGTAAGGCAGTTCGTCGATCTGGGCCTTTACGGCTTCCTTGATCGACGTGTCGGAGTAACCCAGTGCCACGCACCACAAGCCTGACATGGCATCCAGGTACCGGTTGCCGTTGTCGTCATAGATATAGGCACCTTCGCCACGCGTGATGATCATCGGACCATCCTTCTCGTGCTGGCGGATATTGGTCTGCGGGTGCACCTGGTAGCGAATATCGCGAGCGGCAGCGGAATTGGCGGTCATGGTCAGTCTCCCAAAAGCATGTCCCGAACCGGGCGGCTGCGAAGATCATGCGACAAACAAAATGGTCTCTTTCAGCCGGCGTCGGCGCTGCCGTTGCCGACATTCTGCAGGAAGCGGTCGACGCCGTTCTTCCAGCCATTGTCTGCAAGCACGCGTTCGATTGCGGCGAGTTCAATGCGGATGCCTGAATCGAGATCCGTCCGCGAACCGAGATCGACGGACTGCTTGGTCAGCGCGATCGAAAGCGGCGGCGCTTCGGCGATCTTGAGCGCGATCGTCGTGCCCTCTTCCGCTAGCTTCGATGGCTCTGTCAGTCGGGCCACCATGCCGAGCGCATAAGCTTCCTCGGCTGGCATCTCACGTCCGGTGTAGAGCAGTTCCTTGGCGCGTGACACGCCGACGACGCGCTGCAGCCGCTGCGTGGCGCCGACCGTGCCCCAATGCGCCTCCGGAAAACGGAAGCTCGCATCGATCGCCGCGACGATGAAATCGCAGCTCATGGCGATCTCGCCACCCGAACCGACTGTTGGTCCCTGCACAAGCGCGATCACCGGCCGGGTGCAGCGCTCGATCATCGAATAGGCTTCGAAGGATGCAAGCCGGCGCTGCCGGATCCAGGCCGCGTCACGCCCCTTGCGTTCCTTGAGGTCGGCGCCGGCGCAGAACACCGGCCCTTCACCCTCGATAAGGACGACACGGATATCGTGGTCGCGGTCGATTGCCCTGAACGCCTCAGTCAGCCCATGGCACATCGGCAGATTGAGTGCGTTTCGCGCCTCGGATCGCGAAAGAACGACGCGGGCGACTGCTCCTTCGCGCTTGACCTTGACCGGTCCCGACATCAGATCACTCCTTCGCCGCGCAATCTGTCTATTTCCTCGGCCCGCAGGCCGAGCATCTCGCCGAGCACATCTTCCGTGTCGGCACCGAGAACCGGCGGCACGCCGATCGAAATCTCGTCGTAGCCGGACAGCCTGATCGGCGTGCGCAGCGCGCCTACCTTGCCGGCCTTGGGGTGTTCGAATGCGGCGACCATCCCGCGTGCCTCGACATGAGGATCGTCCAGGACTTCGGCAACGCTGTTGACCTCGCCTGCCGGCACATTGGCGGCACGTAGCGCTTCGGCGAGGTCGTCACGACCACGTCCGGCGATCGCCACCGTCATCGCGGCCATGACCCGCTCGCGCTGGACGACGCGCTCGGAATTGCGATCCAGTACCGGGTCCGCCGCGAGTTCGTCGAGGCCAAGCACCGAGCAGATCGCCTTCCAATGCTGGTCGGAGCCCGAGATATGCAGCCAGCGTCCATCCGCGCATTCGAAAGCCGCGGAAGGAACCCGACCCGGATGTTCGGTGCCGGTACGCTTGGGGTCCTCGCCGAGCAGGAACCAGCGTGCGGCAGCGATGGTCAGCATAGACACCTGCACGTCGAGCATAGACAGGTCGACATGAGTGCCCCGCCCCGACTGCGCGCGCCCTGCAACACCTGCCAGGACGGAGATGGCAATCCACAGGCCGGAAGAGAGATCGGCAAAAGGCACGCCAACTTTCGCAGGCGCTCCATCCGGATGGCCCGTCAATGCCATGACGCCCGAAAGGGCCTGGAAGATGGTGTCATAGCCGTTGCGCTCGCTGTAGGGACCGGTCTGGCCGAAGCCGGTGCACGAGACGTAGACGAGCTTGGGGTTGTCGGCTGAAAGTTGTTCATAGCCGAGTCCGAAGCGTGCCATTTCTCCCGGCAGGAAATTCTCCACGACGACGTCCGCCTTCAACGCGAGCGAACGCGCGATCGACTGACCATGTGGGGACTTGAGATTGAGCGTCACCGATTTCTTGCCCCGGTTGAAAGCGAAGAAATAGCCGCTGTCACCACTGGCCACGCGCGGCTCGAACGAACGTGTCTCGTCTCCGCTGCCCGGCCGCTCGATCTTGATCACCTCGGCACCAAGTTCCGCCAGGATCTGCGTTGCCATCGGCCCCGCGAGCACGCGGCTGAAGTCCAGGATGCGGATGCCGTCGAGCGGTTTCACTTGTCCGTCCTCCGGAAGCCGCGCATCAGCGCGTTGACGTCGCGTCCGGCGGCCATGGCGGCGTCGAAAGGCAGATCGGCGACGCGATAGAACAGCGCCTTGGCGGCGGCCATCGCCATCGGATTTGCCTTTGCCCACTGGTTTGCGATCTCGAGCGCGGTGTCGATGACGGCATCCACCGCGACAACGCGGTTGGCGAGGCCGAGCGCCTGCGCTTCGTCGGCCCCGATCAGCCGTCCAAGGCTCACCATCTCGAAGGCGGCCTTGCGTCCGAGCTGCCGCTGCAGTCCGGTCATGACGAGAGCCGGCACGATATCGTGCTTGAGTTCGGGATAGCCGAATTTGAGGTCGGCCCCGGCCACCATCATGTCGCAGCCGATGGCCAGGCCGGCGCCTCCGCCCACCGCAGCCCCTTGCACCGCCGAGACAACAGGCTTCTTCATCTCCTGTAACCTGGATTGAAGCCGGCAGGTCAGGTCGGCACGGGTTAGCACGCGATGCTGCTGGTCCGGCGTCAGGTCCTTGAATTCGGAGAGATCGGCGCCAGCGCAGAACCCCTTGCCTTCACCGGCAAGGACGACCGCACGGATCGTGTCGTCACCATCTGCCGCGTTCAATGCATCGAGCAACCCTTGAGTCAGCTCCGTATTGAGGGCATTGAGCTTGTCGGGCCGGTTCATGCGGATGATCCGCACGGCATCCCGATCCTCGACAACAACGCATTCTGGCATGGTGGTCCTTTCAAGCATTCTCACGGGCCTCGGCAAATGATGTCGCGAATCCGGCTCGCGCCACCTTGCTGTCGAGCTGGCGCCCGAGCACCTGCTCGCAGAGGCGCGAGGCAACCATCACCCTGTCGAGATCGAGTCCGGTCGAGATCCCTTCCATCTCGAAAAGATTGACCAGGTCTTCGGTGGCCACATTGCCCGCTCGACCCGAGCCGTAGCGGATCTTCGTCGGATGGCCGCCGACGCCACCGAAAGATGAATCGAAATAGCGGCAGCCGGCTTCGTAGGCCGCAGCGCAGTTGGCGATACCGATGCCGCGCGTGTCGTGAAAATGACCGACGCAGGTCACGGCCGGGGCGGCCTCACCCAACAGACGGAAGAGTTGCGCGACCTTGGTCGGCGTGCCGAGCCCGGTGGTGTCGCCGATCGTCACGATCCCGACGCCATGCCTAGCGAAGCGCAGCACATCCTCGACGACACGCTCCGGCGGAACCTCTCCCTCGAACGGACAGCCAAGCGCGACCGAGATGACGCCGACGAGCCGGAACCGGTCACCTGCTGCCTCGACCATCTCGGCGATGCGCCTCCATTGGCCTTCGCGCGATGTGCCGAGGTTGCGCTGCGTATGGGCTTCGGTGGCGGAGGCAAGCAGGCTCACCTCGTTGGCGCCGTGCCCGGCAGCAAGATCGGCCACCGCCCGCTCGACACCGGTCAGGTTCGGCGCCGTTGCCTTGTAGAAGACGCCAGAGCGTCGCGTGATGCCGGCAAGTAGGTCGCCAGCATCGCCAAACGCCGGCACCTTGCCGGGATGCGAATAGCTGGTCGCTTCGATGCGCGGGAAGCCCGCCTCAGTGAACGCGTCGATCAGCGCGATCTTGTCGGCGGTCGCGACAAAGGCCGGTTCGTGCTGCAGCCCGTCGCGCGCGAAGCATTCGCAGATGACGACGTCGGCGGTCATTTGCGATCCTCCCGGCCACGCAGCAATTGCGAGCCGACAAGCAGGATGATCGAGAGCCCGATCAGCAGCGAGGAGATCGCCGCGACGGTGGGGTCGATCTGGTCGCGGATGTTGGCGAACATCAGCCGGGTCAGTGTCGCGTTCTCCCCACCAGAGATGAACAATGCGATCACCACCTCGTCGAAGGAGGTGACGAAGGCGAAAAGCGCTCCCGACATTACCGACAGACGGATCTGCGGCAGCGTAACGGTGAGGAAGGCCCAGGGACGGGAGGCACCGAGGCTTTGCGCTACTCGCTCCTGGTTCATGTCATAGCTGGCCAAACCACTCAGCACCGCGATGACAACGAAGGGCAATGCCAGCACGGTGTGCGCCATCACCAGGCCGGTCGTCGTGCCGTTCAGGCCGATCTTGGCGTAGACGAAGAAGCAGCCGATGGCGACGAGGATCAGCGGAACCAGCATCGGCAGCATGAACACGCCGCGGGCCACGGAAGAGGCCGCACCATACGCCCGCGAGATACCGTACGCGGCAAGTGTGCCGAAAGTGGTTGCAAAGACCGTTGTCAGCAGTGCCGCGCGCAGCGAAACGAAAGTTGCAGCGCGCCATTCGGGCGATCCCAGATAGGCCCCGTACCACTGCAGGCTCCAGCTCCTGGGCGGGAACTCCAGATATTTGCTGCCCGAGAACGACATCGGGATGACGATAAGGCAGGGAATGATCAGGAAAGCGAAGACCAGCGCTACCAGCATATATAGCCAGAGCCTCTGGAAATGCGTGATCTGGGTTTCGGTCGCGGGACGGTTCAGCATCAGCGTACGCCCTCAAAACTGTTGACCCTGAAGAGCCGCTTGAAGACGTAGAGGATGAAGGCGGTGACCACGAGGAGCACGACGCCGAGCGCACTCGCCGCCCCCCAGTTGCCATAGACGGAAATGTTGTTGGCGATCTGCATTGCCCACATCGCGACGCGGCCGCCGCCAAGCAATGCCGGCGTGACGAAGAAGCCAAGGCAGAGCACGAAGACAAGGGCCACGCCGGCTGCGAGCCCGGGCAGCGACATCGGCAGGAATACCTGGCGGAAAGCCTGTGACGGCGTGGCACCGCAATTGGCGGCTGCGCGCATGTAGACAGGGTCAATGGCCCGCATCGAGGCGTAGAGCGGCAGGATCAGGAACGGCAGCATAACATGTACCATGCCGATCACGGTGCCGAGCATGTTGTGGACCAACGGCAGCGGCGCGGAGATCAGACCAGCGTCGATCAGCCACGTGTTGACCAGTCCGGTACGCTGCAGAAGCACGAGCCAGGCATAGGTACGCACCAGAACCGAAGTCCAGAACGGCAGCACCACGAAGATCATCAGCAGCCCGGCTGTGCGCTCGGAAAGCTGCGACAGCAGATAGGCGACGGGGTAGCCGAGAAGCACGCAGACCAGCGTCACCAGGCCCGCCACCTCGAAAGTCGAGATAAAGGTACGCACGTAGATCGGTTTCAGCATGCGCGTGTAGTTTTCCAGCGTCGGCTCGCCGGAGGGTCCGAAGAAGGAAAGCCAGAACAGCCAGCCGATCGGCAGGATCTGGACAAGGAAGATCAGGATCGCGCCCGGCAGCGTCAATGAAGCGAGCGCCCGTCGTTCGCGGCTGCCCTGGCGCTTCAGGACATCGGCGTTGTGGTCGGCATCCGCGATGTCCGGGTGATTGAGCACCATCGTCATGACTTGTCCGCCACCAGGATCGTGTGTTCCCGATCGAGCCACAGCTGGATCGGCTGCCCGCGTTCCGGCAGGTCCTTGCCGCCGAGATCCGGACCACGGCGCAGATCGAGTTCGATGCCATCGGGCATGCGCACCGTGATCAGATAGCTGTCACCCTGGTAGATGACGTCGGTCGCCTCCGCCTCGATCCGGTTCGCGGTTTCGGTTTCGTCACCCTTCCAGCGCAGCCGCTCCGGGCGGATGACGAGCCACGGCTTGTCGCTGCCCTTCCAGTCGTCGCGCGTCCTGAGCGGACGGCCATAAAGGAGCGCGCCGGTGGCTCCCGTCTCGACCGGCAGGAACCGGGTCTCGCCGATGAAATCCGCAACGAATTTGTTCTTCGGCCGATCATAGATCTCGTCAGGCGTTCCGAGCTGCACGATCTTCCCGCCGTTCACGACGGCGATGCGATCCGAAAGCGTCAATGCCTCGCGCTGGTCATGCGTGACATAGACGGTGGTCGTTCCCAGCCGGTCGTGCAGCCGCTTCAGCTCGAGCTGCATATGCTCGCGCAGCTTCTTGTCGAGCGCTGAAAGCGGCTCGTCCATCAGCAGGATCGACGGTTCGAAGACGATGGCGCGCGCCAGCGCAACGCGCTGTCGTTGACCGCCCGAAAGCGCGTTGACGCCACGGTCGGCAAGATGCGCCATCTGGACCAGCCCAAGCGCTTCCTCGACCCGGCGGTCGAGTTCGGCGCCGGATACGCCGCGCAGGCGCAGCGGATAGCCGACATTGCGGCGCACGCTCATGTGGGGGAAC
Source organism: Mesorhizobium sp. NPDC059025 (assembly GCF_042739655.1). Taxonomy (NCBI): domain Bacteria; kingdom Pseudomonadati; phylum Pseudomonadota; class Alphaproteobacteria; order Hyphomicrobiales; family Phyllobacteriaceae; genus Mesorhizobium; species Mesorhizobium sp. NPDC059025. The sequence goes on from NZ_JBHYIM010000017.1 coordinate 18,720, forward strand.
AGCGCGTAATTCTGGAATACCATGCCGAGATTGCGCTTATGCGGCGGCAACATCAGGAATTCGGCATCGTCTATGGTGATCGAGCCGGAATCCGGGCGCACAAAGCCGGCGAGCACGTTAAGCAGCGTCGTCTTGCCGGATCCCGACGGTCCGAGCAGGGTCAGAAACTCGCCCGGTGCAATATCTAGCGACACGTCATCGAGCGCGAGAAAGCTGCCATAGGCTTTTTTGATGTTTCGGATTTCGACCCTGCCGGGCATCGCGGCCTCCTTGTAAACGGTCGGCATTGGCTATGCACTCAAGCGTGAATGCAGCCAGGACGCATCTTGCGACCGACGACAGGACGCGTCGAGCACTTCGGCGAGGCTCGGCGTTTGACCGGTTTTCTCCACAAAGGGCGTTGGCAACATCATTCACAATCCACCGGTACAAGACGTGTCAGAGATCGCTGCACCAGTCTGCGAGCCGGGACAGGCGCGCGGCACACGGTGCAACGTCGAGATCTGGGTGGAAGGTGGACGCCACGATCCACCTTCCGAAGTCCAGGAATGCGGGTGCTACTGGACGATCAGGTTCTTGAAATCTTCCTGGACGTCCTGGATGTTCTCAGACCACCAGATCGGCTGCATGGTGACCTGTTTTGCCGCGTTTTCCGGCGAGGCGTTCGACTGTTCGAGGACGTCGGCGGAAAACTGCTTTGCCTCGAAGGCTTTCTTGTTCGATGGGCCGTAGTAGCCCATCATCGTCGGGATGCGCGCCTGGATCTCAGGCGAGACGATGTTGGCGACAAATTTCTGTGCGGCCGCTACGTTCTTCGAACCTTTCAGGATCGCGACACAGCCAAAGCCGATGACACCGTCCTGATAGGTGAATTTGACCGGCGCGCCGTCGGCGATGACGCCGGCGATGCGGCTGCCCCAGATGGCTTCCATGTCGACTTCGCCGTCCTTGAGAAGTTGCGCCGACTGCGCACCCGAAGTCCACCAGACCGAGACGCTGGGCTTGATCTTGGCAATGGCAGCCAGTGAACGCTTGGTGTCGAGCGGATAGACCTTGTCGCGTTCGACGCCGTCGCCGAGCAGCGCGATCTCCATCATCTCCTGCGGATAGACGCTGAGCGCGCGGCGACCAGGGAACTTCTCGACATCCCAGAAGTCCTTCCAGTCCTTCGGCGGGTTGTCGCCATATTTGTCGGTGCGCCAGGCGAGAACGACGGAATAGGTGTTCGTGGCGATCCAGTTCTTGGCCCGTACGCCTTCCGGAATGCCGTCACCATTGACGACCGAATAATCGATCGGTTCGAACAGGCCTTCGGCCGCGCCAATGGCGCAGTCCTCCGCGCCGAGATGCGCGACATCCCAGCCCGGTGCGCCGGACTGTACCTGAACGCGCACGGCGGCGATGCCGTCATGCGATTCCGTGCGAAGTTCGGCGCCGATCTTTTCCGCCGACGGTTTGAAAAGTGTTGCGGTCAGGTCCTCCTGAACCTTGCCGCCGAGGCCGGCGAGCGTCAGCGTATCCGCGGCCATGGCCGTGGTCGACAATACGGCCCAGGCCGCTGCTGTGATAAGTCCGTGTTTGACAGACTTGTGCATCTTCATCTCTCCCATTGATGACACACAATTGACGTTGATCGGCGGTCACGTCTTTCTGTTTGAAGCTCAGGCCGCCGCGTCCTTGAGCCCCAGTTCACTGATGAACTTCGTCTGGAAGAAGGCTTCGAGGCCCTCAGTCCCGCCTTCGCTGCCATAGCCACTCTCCTTGACGCCGCCGAACGGCGTCTCGGGTGCGGCAATGCCGAAGTGATTGATCGAGACCATGCCGGACTCCAGCTGTTCGCCAAGCAGCGTCGAGGTGCGCTCCGAGCGGGTGAAGGCGAAGGCGGCAAGACCGTAGGGAAGGCTGTTCGAACGTGCGATCGCATCATCCAGGCTGGAGAAGGGCGCGATTGGCGCCAGCGGGCCGAACGGCTCGTCGACCATCAGCCGCGCATCATCGGGCGTGTCGACAAGCACTGTCGGCGCGAAGAAATTGCCCTGGTTGCCGATGCGCTTGCCGCCAGCAAGAACCTTGGCGCCGCGGCTCTCGGCATCCGCGACGAAAGCCTGCATGGCATCAAGGCGACGGGAATTGGCCAGCGGCCCCATCTGCACGCCCGTTTCAGTACCCGGGCCGACCTTGATGCTTTCCGAACCGGCGACGAAGGCATCGACAAATCGTTTGTAATGCCGCTCGTGCACATAATAGCGGGACGGTGCGGCGCAGACCTGCCCGGCGTTGCGATACTTCAGGAACAGGCCGAGCCTGACCGCCTCCTCGGGATCGGCGTCCTCGCAGACGATGAAAGGCGAGTGCCCGCCGAGCTCAAGCGTCGCGCGCTTGACGTGGGCAGCAGCCAGTTGGCCGAGGTGCTTGCCGACCGGAATGGATCCGGTGAACGAGATCTTGCGGATCTGCGGGGCAGGAATGAGATATTCCGAGATCTCCGCCGGCACCCCGAAGACGAGGTTGACGGCACCGGCCGGAATGCCCGCATCCTCAAAGCAGCGAATCAGTTCGATCGCGGAGAACGGCGTCTCTTCCGGACATTTGATGATGATGGTACAGCCAGCGGCGAGAGCTCCGGCAATCTTGCGCACCGCCTGGCTGACAGGAAAGTTCCACGGCGAGAAGCCGGCGACGGGACCGACCGGCTCCTTGACCACGATCTGGCGCACACCGGGCGCACGCGCCGGAATGAGCCGGCCATAGGCACGACGTCCCTCTTCGGCATACCAGTCGATGTGGTCGGCTGAGCCGATCGTCTCGCCGAGCGCCTCGGCCAGCGGCTTGCCCTGCTCGCGCGTCATCAGCGCAGCAATGTCCGGCGCACGCTCACGCAACAGGTTCGCCGCCTTGCGCAACAGCTTCGAACGTTCATAAGGCGAAACCAGCCGCCATTCGAGGAAGGCGCGCCGGGCTGCGGACAGCGCCCGGTCAAGGTCGGCCTCGGTGGCATGCGTCACCGAGGCAAAAGCCTCGCCGGTTGCCGGGTCGATCACCTTGCCGGAGCGCCCGCCACTGCCCTCGCACCACACGCCATCGATGAACAGCTTTGCCAGTTCCATCCGGTCGTATTCCTCAATCTCAATTTAGTTGATTTCGTAAACTATGTAGTTCACATCGTCAACTATATTGAGTGAAAATATCTCAACCCCGCCGCAGATTTTTCGAGGCAGCGATCAAGCCGGTGATTTGTCTGGAGACTTGGCGAAGCGTCGCCGCGGTCTGCGACCGAGACTACTCTTCCTCGCCGAGATCGCCGCCGGCGGCAACGACCTCGCGGCGAAGCTGATCATAATAGGTGATCGAACTCTTGAAGACGGCCTGCATCGACTTCTGAAGCTGCGACCGCTCTTCCAACGAGAGGTTCGACAGCATCATCTCGTTGCGATGTTCGGAATCGGCGAGGATCTTCGCCACGATTTCCCTGCCCTCTCCGGTGAGGCGCAACAGGATGCTGCGGCCATCCTCGGGATTTTCCGAGCGGCTGATCAGGCCCCGATCGATGAGGCCGGACACGACACGGCTCATCTGGCTTTTTAAAAGACCGCTGTGGTTGGCCAGGAGCTGCAGCGGCGCTTCCTTGAGATAATCGAGCACGGCAAGCGCACGCCATTCCCGGACTGTCAGCCTGTAGCGAGGGCTGATCGACAGGAAAGCGATGCGGCTCGAAAGCGATGCGAGGCGCTGCAGCTGGAAGGAAAACAGATCGCGCGCGTCATGCGCTTCGATCAGATGCGCCATGTTCTCGGCATCATCGACGCCGCTGTCCGGTCCACTCATTCCCTCGTCCCCCGCAGGCGCCCTTCCGCATTCGCCAAAACGGGAAGCGCGATTTCACCTCAACCCGAAACGTCATCGGAAATCCACTCCTTTGTCATGTTACGCGCAACATGATTTGGTTGACAAAGTGAACTATACAGTTCATTCCGGCAACCAGTCTATCGCCTGGAATATTTCGGGCTTTGCCGCGCGACACGCCGAATTGCAGACATTCAAGGGAGGATGAAATGACCAACAGCAACAAATTGCACAATCCGGCGACCATCGCGCCGCCTGCCCGCAACCTCTATGCGCATGCTGTCGAGGTGCCTGCTGCCAGCCGCCATCTCTATGTCGCTGGCCAGGTTGGCGTGCGGCCGGACGGTACCGTCCCGGAAAGCCTGGAGGAGCAGACCGAGCAGATGATGGAAAACATCCATGCCATCCTCGCTTCCGCAGGCATGACCTTTGCCGATATCGTCAAGTTCAACGCCTATTGCATGTCGGCCGAGGACATCATCACCTATGCCGGCATCCGCAACCGCTTCTTTGCCGGTGTCCAGACCGCGACGACAGCCGTTGTGGTGACAGGCCTCGCCAACCCGGCCTGGAAAGTCGAAGCGGATCTTGTCGCGGCACGACAGGACTGACGTTGATGTTCTACCGTCCATCCGATGGCCACGGCCTGCCTCACGACCCGTTCAAGGCGATCGTGTCGCCGCGGCCGATCGGCTGGATTTCAACCTGCAGCACATCGGGTGCCACCAACCTTGCGCCCTACTCCTTCTTCAACGCGCTCTCGGTCGATCCTTATCTCGTCTGGTTCTCTGCCGACGCGGAGAAAGACAGCGTCGTCTTCGCCCGGGAAACAGGCGAGTTCGCCGTCAATCTGGTTGGTGAGAAATTCGCCCGCCAGATGAACGCGACCTCCGTCGATGCGCCACGCGGGATCAGCGAGTTTGGCTGTGCCGGGCTGGAAGCAGCAAATTCGAGGCTCATCGCCGCACCACACGTTGCCGGCGCTCCCGCCGTGCTCGAATGCCGCTTGACCGAGATCATCGAACCCAAGGGCCTCGACGATCGCTGGGCCGGGGTCTTCGTGGTCATGGGCGAAGTCGTCGGCATCCACATCGACGACGCCATGCTGACCGACGGGCTCTTTGACCAGAAGAAAGCCGGCAATGTCGCCCGGCTCGGCTACATGGATTACCTGTCGACAAGCGAAACGTTCCAGATGCGCCGGCCACGCTGGACGGACGAGAGTACCCGGCCCTGAGTCCCAGGCGCTCCTCGCATCACCCCTTCTGCGACATTGCCTCTGCCAACGGGCGTTTTGCCCTTGCCCGGCCCGCGAACATCGGCTTGCGTTGATAAGGCGGCGTCAGCCATCGCTCGACCATGCGCAGAAGGAAGATCAGCATCATGTTGATGATCAGGTAGATCAGCGCCACCATGCAGAACACCTCGATGACGGCGAAGGTCTGGCTCATCAAATCCTTGGCGACCCCGGTCAGTTCCATCACGGTGATCGTGCAGGCAAGCGAGGTCGACTTCAGCGTGACGACGATCTCGTTGCTGTAGGCCGGAAGCGCGCGCCGTATCGCGATCGGCATGGTCACCAGCAGGAAGGTCTTGAACCTCGAAAGGCCAAGGGCCCGGGCCGCTTCGATCGCGCCCTGAGGCACGGCAGCAAGCCCACCACGCATCACTTCCGCCGTGTAGGCGCCGGCGCAGACGCTCATCGCGATCACCGCACAGGCAAACGGATCCTTGAGCACGATCCAAACCGGGCTGGCACGCAGCCAGGCGAACTGGCTGAGGCCATAATAGAGAACGAAGATCTGCACGAGCAGCGGGATGGAGCGGAATGCCAGGACATAGGCCGACGCAACGCTTCTGAGAGCGCGATAGCTCGAGCGCCTTGCCCAGGTGGCAAGGCCGGCAAAGATCAAGCCCAGCGGAAGGGTCACGGCGGCAAGCGCCAGGGTGACCCAGATCGCGCCTGCAAGTTCACCTGCCACATGGAGAGCGGTTTCGATATCCATGGTCAGGCCCAGCGCATTCTGGTTTCGAGGACATGGAATGCACGAGAGGAAATCGCCACCAGCACGAGATAGACGAGCGCCGCCACGCCATAGAAGATGAAGGGCTGACCAGTGGTACGTCCCGCGACGCCAACAACCCGCATCAGTTCGGCGAGCGAAATCACCGACAGCAATGTCGTCTCCTTGATCGCCATGATCCAGACGTTACCGAGACCCGGCAGCGCCAGCCGCAACATCTGCGGGATGACAACGGTCCAGAGCCCCGCGAGAGGGCGCAGGCCTAGCGCCGTATAGGCCTCGAACTGCCCGATCGGGATCGCGGCATGCGCGCCGCGAAACACTTCCGAACTGTAGGCTGCCGAAACGAACGCCACAGCCATCACACCGACGGTGAAGGCGTCCACCTCGATGTAGCCGGCATAACCGAAACCGCGCGCCACCCACATCAGCGCGCCATTCGTGCCAAAGAAAAGCAGGAAAATCACCAGCAATGGCGGCACGCCACGCAACAGCGTCGTGTAGAGCGTCGCCACCGCGGCAAGCCACCTGCTGTGGCTCAGCTTCGCAAATGCCACGGCAAGCCCGAGGATCACGCCCAGGACGTAGCCGATGCATGCACATGCCATCGTCACACCGAGGCCGATCAGCAGCGGCCTGGTCCAGCCGTCCCCGCCCCAGGCGAACAGGTCAATGACGGAACCGCTCGAGCCCATAAAGGATCAGGCTCCGCACAGCTTGGTGTCCGGCTTCGTCGAAACGTCGAAGCCGAACCACTTCTCCGAGATCTTCTTCAATTCGCCCGACGCCTTCAGATCGCACAAGGCTGCATCCCATGCCTTGCGCAGATCCTCCTCATCCTTGCGCATCAACCCGCCCACACCGACACCGAGATAGTTGAACTGCTCGAAGTCGATATCCGGGGACAGGATCTCGATCGGTTCGCCCTGCTGCGTCCGCGTCAAGGCGATCCAGGGAGAGCGTCCTGCGACGGCAGCATCGATCCTGCCGGCCAGTAGATCAAGGTTGAGGCTGTCCTGGTTGTCGTAGAGCCGAACCGTCACCTCCCCCTTCAGCTCGTTGTCCACGAACTTCTGGCTTTGAGTGCCGGACTGCACGCCGATGGTCTTGCCGGCAAGGGCGGCCTTCAATTCCTGCCAGCTCACCTTGCCGTTCAGGCCGGACGTTTTCGCCGCGGCAAAATTGATCGGCAGGTTGGCGTAGCTCTGCGTGAAAGCCAGCCGCTTCTGCCGCTCCGGCGTGATGGCGATCCCACCAACGAGGATGTCGTACTTGCCCTGTTCGAGCGCCGGGATCTGTCCTTCCCACGGCTGGGCAGTGAAACGGCAGCTGCGCTTCATGCGGTCGCAGACCTGCTTGGCAAGGTCGATCTCGAAACCGGTCAGTTCGCCCGATGGCGTCGTCGACGTCCATGGCAGGTAACCGCCATCGGTGCCGATGCGCACTTCCGCCTGACCTTGCGCGATCGCGGGTCCGCACAGCATTACGCCGAGCGCGAGAACCGACAACAGGCCCCTGACTGTCTTCCCTATCATTGAATTCCTCCCCTATTTTTCGTTGATCAGAGACGCTCGGGTCGTCCCTCGGCTCCAAGGTCCCAGAACAGTCCGGCCATGATGGCGAGCCCTTCTTCGACAAGAGGCTGCAGCAGGTGCTCATCCGGCGCGTGCTGCGAGCACCCCGAATAGGAATGCGGCACCCAGATCGTCGGCATGCCGAGGATGTCGGCGAAACAGTCGTTCGGCAGCGAACCGCCGGCATTCGGCAGGATGGTCGGCTCGATCCCGGTCGTCTTTTCGACCGAGGCCGCGGCCCAGCGCATCAGCGGATGTTCCGGATCGAGGCGAGTCGCACCCCATTCCGATTCCTGCGCCATAGGCTCGATGGTCACATTGTGGAAGCCGTTTTCATCCAGGAAAGCGCGAATGGCCGGGAAGAAGGCCGCGGGATCGACATCGATCGTATAGCGGATCTGCATGCGGGCGCGGGCATGCGGCGGGATCGCATTGATCGGCTGCTCAGGCCTCCCCGACGTCATTGCCAGGACTTCAAGCGCAGTCCAGCCAAAAACCCGCTCGGACGGCGTCAAGCCGGGCTCGCCCCACCACGGATTGAGCTCGGGGCCATTCTCTTCAGTCTCAAGCTCGATCCTGGCGAGCGCGGTCCGCACACTCTGCGGGATTTCGCTGGGCAGGATGCCGCGGACATTGATGCGGCCGTTTGCGGAAACAAGCGCCGCGATCGCATTGGCGAGGATCACCGCCGGATTGGCGATCAGGCCCCCCCAATTGCCGGAGTGATGCGCACCCGGCCGCAGATCGCAGACCAGATCGAAATCGGCGGTTCCACGCGTTCCGCCGTCGAGCGTCGGACGATGCTGCGCAAGGCGTGGACCATCGGATGCAATGAGCCAATCGGCCCGCAGTTTGGAGCGATGCACAGCGCAGATTTCGCGAAGTCCCGCCGAACCCGTCTCCTCAGATGTCTCGATCAAGGCGACCGTGTTGAAACCGAGAGCGCCGCGCGTTGCCAGAACCGCCTCCAGCGCGAGCATGACGATAGTATGCTGACCCTTGTTGTCCGCTGTTCCACGGCCGTAAATGCGCTCGCCCTCGACCTTCACTTGCCAGGGGTCGCGACCATTCGACCAGGAGCCTTCCATGCCCGCGACCACGTCGCCATGACCGTAGACGAGAAGTGTCGGCAACTCATCGGATTCGATGCGCCGCGCAATCAGCAGTGGGCCGCCGGCAGGGTCGGGATTTTCGACCACTTCACTGGTAAAACCGAGCTGTCCGAAATCGGCGCTGATCTCATCGAGGTAGCGATAGCATTCAGGACGCCGCTCGGGCTTCTGGCTTTCCGTGGCGATGGCAACGCGACGCTGCAGGTCGGACAGGAAACGGCCGTCGGAGGCAAATGACGTGGCAAGGGCGATGGTTTGATTCCGAGACATAATCCTGCTCATTCGAATTCTTGACAGAACGATGTCACGCCAAAGAATATGCGAGCAAACCAAAAGTTTTCTCGGTTAGCCTCAACAGGATTAAGCCTGAGCCATGTCACGACATCTGCCACCGCTGCCCGCGCTGCGTGCGTTCGAGGCCGCGGCGCGCCATTTGAGCTTTGCCCGCGCGGGTGGAGAGCTCGGCGTCACGCCGGGCGCCATCAGCCATCAGATGAAGCAGCTGGAGGACTGGGTCGGCGATCCACTGTTCGAACGACGCGCGAATGGCGTTCGGCTCACCGAGACGGGACGCGTCTTTGCGACCCGTCTCGGCGCGATCTTCGACCAGATCACGTCCGCCGCGGTCGCGGCCCGCGCGCCGGGCGGGACGAGCAGCGTGACCGTACGCTGCCAGTTCTCTCTCGCCTCGAAATGGCTGGCGCCGCGCATTGGAAGGTTTCGCGCACTGCATCCCGATATCCAGATCGCCGTGCAGGCCCTGCCACACCGCTGGAATGCCAATGAACGCGATCCTGATCTCGCGATCTACCACGGCCGCGGCACCATCCCCGGCGTCCGGCAGGACACGCTGATCGGCGGACGATTGGTCGTCGTCGCCTCTCCCGGTCTCGTCGCGACCCTGCCGCCGGCGCCAACGCCCGCCGACCTGCTGTCGCGGCCATTGATCAAGGTGGATTTTGCCGAGCCGGGCTGGCACGACGAAGGATGGGAAGCCTGGTTTGCCGCCACCGGATTCGGCCATCTCGAATTGCGCTCGACACTATCCTTCAATCTGGTGCATCTGGCGATCGAGGCCTGCAGCGCCGGCGCAGGCTTCGCTCTTGTGCCGGATTTCATGGTCGAGCAGGAGCTGGAAAGCGGGCGTCTCATCGACGCCTTCGGCATCTCACTGCCGATCCGCCAGCCCTATGTGATGATGACTCCGGAAGCCAGCCTGGCGCGGCCGGAAGTGGCCATGCTGCGAAGCTGGCTGCTGGACGAAGGGATCAAATCTGCCGCATAAGAAACTGATATCCTGGATGGGCCATACGAAGAGGACGCGAGGATGCACACGGAACAGGGCGTTCTCCGGATCTCGATCATCGTCACCTTCGTGCTTGCCGTGATCGGCATCGTATTCGGCCTGCTGTCGGGCTCCTTCGCTATCGTCTTCGACGGCGTCTATGCGCTAACCGATGCGACCATGACCATCGTTGCCCTGCTCGTTGCCAATCTGATCGCTTCTTCGACCGCGGTCGGATCGGCCAAGAGCAAACTGGTGAAACACTTCACCATGGGTTTCTGGCATCTCGAGCCGATGGTGCTCGGCCTCAACGGCATCATGCTCTCCGGTGCGGCCGTCTATGCCCTGATCAACGCCATCGGCAGCATCATGTCGGGTGGACGCGAACTGAATTTCGATCAGGCAATCATCTATGCGGTGGTGACCCTTGCCGTGACAATCGGTATGGCGATCTACGGCCACCGAGCGAACCGGACCATCCAGTCGGATTTTGTCGCGCTCGATGCCAAGGCGTGGGTCATGTCGGCCTCCCTGACGGCAGCGTTGTTCCTCGCCTTCGTCTTCGGTTACCTGGTGCAAGGCACCAGCCTGGAATGGACATCGCCCTATGTCGATCCGGTCGTGCTCGCCGTGGTCTGCGTGATCATCATTCCGATCCCCTTGGCACGATCAAGCAGGCGCTGGCGGACATCCTTCTGGTTACCCCGGCAGACCTCAAGCGGCATGTCGATCATGTCGCCGAGGAAACCGTCAAGCGTCATGGCTTCCTGGACTATCGTGCCTACGTCGCCAGGGTTGGCCGTGGCAGGCAGATCGAACTGTTCTTCATCGTGCCCTCGGACTGGCCTGCCAGAAGGCTGCAGGAATGGGATCTCATCCGCGATGAGGTCGGTGAGGCCCTCGGTGACGAAGGGCCGGACCGCTGGCTCACCATCGCCTTCACCACCGATCCGGAATGGGCCAACTAGAACGGGTGCCGCTAGAGCAATTCCAGGAAAGGCGTGTAACGGTCTTCCGTCCGGAATTGCGTAATAACAAAGAGTTGGAGAGTATCCGCGTTTCCGTAAAAAACGGAAACGCTCTAGTCTAGCGCACCAGCGGCGCGACAGCGTTTTCGATAATGCGCACCAGACTAAGCGCGGTCATTTCCGAGGATTTCGGATTGGTGGCCAGCGGCTCGTTTTCGAGCATCAGATCGAGCCTGCCAAAGGCGCCCCGAGCCTCGACCCGATGTGTGTTGCGGCGTGCAGCCGGATCGGCCACCAGCACCACCCTCGTCCTGTCGAGGCCGATGCCCGACAGCGCCGAAATCACCGCAACATTGGCATTCTGAGGAAAGCGGGCGGCGGCCTCGCGTGCGCTGCCGTCAAAGAACGACGAAGCGACCGCAAGCGTGTCCAGGTCGAGTATGGTTTCCGCCGGCGTCCCGCGCCAGGCACGCGGCGGCTTCACAATGCTATGGACAACCTCCTGCAGCGGCAGGACGCTGGCGGCAGCCAGCGCACCGAGATCGCCCAGGGCGCCCGAGGGAACAACGATGCGGCTGCCCGTCTCCTTTGCCACCGAGACGAGCCGCTCTAGCAATGCATTGTCGCAGAACGCGCTGGTAGAGGAGACGATGAAACTGGCGGCGCGGCGCAAGGCCGCCTCTCCCCAGACCGCGACAGCGTCACGGCCAGCGGCCTCGATCACCATATCGAGATCAAGCCCGGCCAGTTCGGCGGGTTCTGAGATGAGCTGGACGCCAGCAGGGAGATCGTCACGACGACGATGATGATCGCGCACGGCCACCGCGACGATGGTGATACCTTGCGGATGACGCTCGGCAAGCAGCTCGCCGACGCGCCGGGCGATCGCACCCCAGCCGACAAAGCACAGATTGAGGCGTTGCCGGTCAGAGCCCGACATAACCGTGCACCAGTTCGGCATCGCGCGTCAGGTCCGAGCTGTTGCCGGACCAGACCGTGCGGCCTTTTTCGAGAATGTAGTGGCGATCGGCCAGCCGCTTGAGGACGTGCAGGTTCTTGTCGATCAGCAGGATCGATTGCCCTTCAGCCTTCAAGGCTTCGATGCAACTCCAGATCTCGGCCCGGATCACCGGCGCCAGCCCCTCTGTCGCCTCGTCGAGAATGAGCAGCTTCGGGTTGGTCATCAGCGCACGGCTGACCACCAGCATCTGCTGCTCGCCGCCTGACAGGGTGCCCGCAGCCTGACCGGCCCGTTCGCGCAGGCGTGGAAACAGCGCGTAGATGCGCTCCAGCGTCCACGGGTTCTTGCGCGCGAGCCGATTGGCCGCCGTTGCGACGAGGTTCTCGCGAACGGTCAGCGTCGGGAAAGTGTGGCGCCCTTCCGGCACCAGCCCGACACCAAGCCGCGCCACGCGTTCCGGTGCGGCGCCCAGCACGTTTTGCCCACTGAAATGCAGTTCGCCGGAAAGCGGCTTCAACAGCCCCATGATGGACTTCACGGTCGTGGTCTTGCCCATGCCGTTGCGGCCGAGCAGCGTGACGACCTCGCCGTCGCCGATCTCCAGCGCCACGTCGAACAGGACCTGGCTCGGCCCATAGGCCGACTGCAGCTTTGCGACCTTCAGCACAACTCGTCCCCCTCTCCCAGATAGGCCGTGCGCACTTCCGCATTCTGCCGGATTTCATCGACGCTGCCGCTGGCGATGACGCGCCCATAGACCAGAACCGATATCCGGTCCGCGAGCGCGAAAACGGCGTCCATGTCATGCTCGACGAGCAGCATCGAGACCTGGTTCTTCAGGCCACGCAGGGTTTCGATCATCTGCTGGCTTTCGGCGTGGCCGAGACCCGCCATCGGCTCGTCGAGCAGCAGGAGACGGGGCCGCGTCGCCAGCGCCACGGCAAGTTCCAGCTGCTTTTGCTCGCCATGCGAAAGATTGGCGACCAGCTCATTCGCGCGCGGCTCCAGGCCGGTGCCGGACAGAAAGGTGGCAGCCTCATTCCGCAGCGAATGATCGGCGCGAACATTCTTCCAGAAACGGAAGGAATGTCCCTGCCGCACCTGCACCGCCAGCGCGACATTGTCGATCACCGTGTAGTCGGGCAGCAGGCAGGTGATCTGGAACGTGCGGGCCAAGCCCAGGCCGACGCGTTGTGCGGTGGGCAAGGCATCCAGCGACTGTCCGGCCAGCTCGACGGTCCCCTCATTGGGCCTCAGCTCACCCATCAGCTGGGAAATCAGCGTCGTCTTGCCGGCGCCGTTCGGTCCGATCAACGCATGGATTTCGCCCGGCTGGACCGTCAGGTCGACATGATCGGTCGCAAGCAATCCGCCGAAGCGCTTCACCAGCCCGCGCACATTGAGGATCGGCTGGGTCATCAGCGTTTCCCTATCAGGCGCAGCACGAGTGCCTGCACACCGCCATGCGTATAGAGCACCACGAAGAGCAGGATGAAGCCGAGGGCCAGCTGCCAGTTTTCCGTCCACGAGGCCAGAGAGGTTTCCAGGACGATGAAGACGGCGGCGCCGATCAATGGACCGAACAAGGTACCGACTCCGCCAAGGATGACCATGACCATCAGTTCGCCCGACTTGGTCCAGTGCATCATGTCCGGGCTGGCAAAACGCAGGAAGTTGGCCATCAGCGCACCGGCAAGTCCGCAGCCCATGCCGGAAACAACGAACGCCATCAGCCTGTAGCGGTAGGCCGGCAGGCCGATCGCCGCCATGCGTTTCTCGCTTTGCCGAAGGCCGACCAGCACATTGCCGAAGCGCGAGTTCACGATGCGCCATAGCAGCGCGAAGAAGGCCACCGTGATGAACAGGCAGACATAATAGACCGTCTGCTTGTCGCGCATGTTCAGACCCGGCAGTTCGTTAGTCCGGCGAATGATCAGGCCGTCATCACCGCCGTAGGTCTTCAGCGACACGAACAGGAAGAAGAGCATCTGTGCGAAGGCCAGCGTGATCATGATGAACTGCACGCCGCCGGTACGCAGCGACAGCGCACCGATTGCAGCAGCGGCAAGACCGGAGACCAGGATTGCCGCCGGCAGCGTGATCAGCATCTGGTTGGTGCCGGGAATGAAGCCGAACAGAGGCTCTTCCAGCGAATAGTGCTGGTAGAGGATGCCAACGACATAGCCGCCGATACCGAAGAAGGCAGCATGACCGAAGCTGACCAGCCCGCCGTAGCCGAGCACCAGATTGAGGCTGGCTGCTGCGATGCCATAGATCAGGATGCGCGTCGCAAGCGAAGTCATTGCCGAATAACCGGTCGCGTCCGCGATCAGCGGCAGGGCGATCAGCAAGATCAGTACGGCTGCGAGCAGTACCGGGCGCTTGAAGGAAGTTTCGCTGTTCACAATCAAGCCCAATCAGGAATTGCGGATGAACAGGCCCTTGGGCCGGATCAACAGGACGATGGCCATCAGCAGATAGATGCCCATGGAGGAAATGCCGGCGCCCAGGGCATCGGCTTCCGGGCCGACCATCACCTGCCTGAGCAGCCCCGGCAGATAGGCACGCAGGCCGGTGTCGACGATGCCGAGGATCAGGCTGGCGAAGAAGGCGCCGCGGATCGAGCCGACACCGCCGATCACCACGACCACGAAGGTGGTGATCAGGATCTGTTCGCCCATGCCGATCTGCACGGCCAGGATCGGCCCGGCCATGAAGCCGGCGAGCCCAGCAAGCAAGGCGCCGAGGCCGAACACCAGCGTGTAGAGCAGCCGCACGTCGACGCCGAGCGCCCGCACCATCTCACGGTTGGTGGAGCCCGCGCGCACCAGCATGCCGATGCGCGTGCGGTTGATCAGCAGATAGAGGCCGAACGCAACCAGCAACCCGACCAGAATGATGGCGAGGCGATAGATCGGGTAGGACAGGCCCGGCAGCAGCTCGACCGATCCATCCAGAATGGACGGCATCTGCACGAACAGCGGCTGGCGGCCGAACAGCATGGTGACCGCCTGGTTGAAGATCAGGATGAGGCCGAAAGTGGCAAGCACCTGGTCGAGATGATCGCGCCCGTAAAGCCGGCGCACGACCAGGAATTCGATCGCCACGCCGGCAAGCGCAGCAGCGGCAAGCGCAGCCGGAATGCCCAGCCAGAACGAACCGGTCTCCGCCGCCACGAACGTGCCTGCATAGGCACCGATCATGTAGATGGAGCCATGCGCCAGGTTGATGACGCCCATGATGCCGAAGATCAGGGTCAGGCCTGCGGCCATCAGGAACAGCATCACGCCGAACTGCACGCCGTTCAGCAATTGTTCGAGGAAGAGCGTCATTGCGCGGTCACTTCAGGCAAACAGGAAAGCATGGAGAGACGGCGCATGGCCGCCTCCCCTCTCACTTCGGCAATGATGCGGCTACATCTTGCAGTCGGCCGAATAGGCGTCGCCGTGATCCTTGAACACCTCTCCGACGGTCTTGATGACCGGCTTGCCGTCTGCCCCCTTCTCGACCTTCAGCGCGTACCAGTCCTGGATAGGATGCTGGTTCGGGCCGAAAGCGAACTTGCCGCGCACCGACTGGAAATCGGCCTTGCGCAGGGCATCGCGGAAGGAATCGTCCAGCTTGCCGCCCGAAGCCTTCAGCGCCGAGGCGATCAGCTGGCCTGTGTCGTAGCCCTGGCTTGAATAATAGGTGGCCGGACGGTTGTAGGCCTTGTTCCATGCTTCCATGAACTTCTTGTTGGCGGGATTGTCGAAGTCCGTGTTCCAGTGCGCCGAGACGTTGACGCCAACCGCGGCCTCGCCAACGGCTGCCAGCGTCACGCCGTCCATTGACGGCTCTGCAAGCACCATCGGAATTTCCTTGCCGAGACCGGCCTGCTCATACTGGCGGAGGAAGGTGATGCCGAGGCCGCCCGGATGGAACTGGAAGACGACATCCGGCTTCGCCGCGCGGATCTGCGCGAGCTCGGCGGCAAAATCAGTCTGGTCGAGGCGGGTATACACCTCACCGGCGATCTCGCCCTTGAAGAAGCGCTTGAAGCCGGCGAGCGCATCCTTGCCGGCCTGGTAGTTGGGCGCCAGGATGAACGCTTTCTTGTAGCCGAGATTGGTGGCGAGCTGGCCAGCGCTCTCATGCAGGCTGTCGTTCTGCCATGAGACGACGAAGTAGTTTTCGTTGCAGCCCTTGCCGGCAAGGTTGGACGGACCCGCATTGGGGCTGATGTAGAAGGCGCCACCGTCGACGATATCGGGCACCGTGGCGCCGGCGACGTTGGAGAAGACGATGCCGGTGAAAAGCTTGACGCCGCTTTCGCTCAAGAAGCGCTCCGCGATCTGCTTGCCCTGCCCCGGCTTCAGGCCGTCATCCTCGACCAGCAATTCGACCGGGACACCGCCCAGCTTGTTGTCTTCCATGGCGAGCTTGAAGCCATCGCGCACGTCCTGGCCGAGATAGCCGGCAGGGCCCGACAGCGTCGTGATCATGCCGATCTTGACCGGATCCTCTGCCAGTGCGCCGAATGTCGTAGCGATCAGCGCCGAGGCGGCAAGCAGTGTCTTTCGCATAAGCATTGGTTCTCCTCCGTTTGTCGCCGTCTCGGCGTTTTTCTTGGCCGGCAGGTTAGACAGGACCTACTCGCATGTGAATAGGTCCTCATGCTTCATCCCCGTCAGAGCTTCACCCAGCCTTCCGGCGGTGTCTTGCCGGGATGCATCGATCCGCAGTTCGGACAGGTGCGCGCCTTCTCGTCGGCATAGAAAGCCTGGTAGATGGGCGGCAGGTCGCGCACGATGCTCTTGAGCGAAACCTCGACCCGCTTGACCAGCGCGTTGCACTCGAAGCAGTACCATTCAAAGGCATCGAGAAGGCCGTCATTGCGCTTCGGCTCGACGACAAGACCGATCGACCCTTCCTGGGGACGCTGCGGCGAGTGGCGCACATGCGGCGGCAGCAGGAAGATCTCGCCTTCGCGGATCGGCACGTCGTAGAAATTGCCGTTGTCGACGACCTTGAGCATCATGTCGCCCTTGAGCTGGTAGAAGAATTCTTCGACCGGGTCGTCATGATAGTCGGTGCGCTTGTTCGGACCGCCGACGACCGTCACCATCAGGTCGGCATCCTCCCAGATCTGCTGGTTGCCGACCGGAGGCTTGAGAAGATGGGCGTGCTCGTCGATCCATTTCGAGAAGTTGAAAGCAGACAGGCGTCTGGTCATGGTTTCCTCCCAGTGGTGTCCAGTCAGTTGGCGGTCTTCAAACCGCATGCTTCGAAAGCGGCACGGGTTGCGCGTTTCTCTTCCTCGGTGAGTTCAAGCAGCGGCGGCCGAACCCGCCCGCCGGTCTGCCCGAGCAGGTCCTGCCAGTATTTCTGATGCGAATGCGGCTTCTCCGCCGGCCGCGTGTTCTTGAGCGCGGAGCGGACCGGATCCAGGCTGTCGCGGACGGCACGCGCCTTCTCGATCTCGCCGGCGAAGGCAAGATCGGTGTACTGGCGCATCCGCGTGTCATGTTTGGTCTGGATGAGGTAGGGCGGCGAGGAACAGAGATAGAGCTGCCAGCCGAGTTCGACGATGTTGTCCAGCCACTCTTCCTCGGAAGCCGTGCTGACCAGGATCCTGTCGCCTGCAAGGCGGGTCAGATCCTTGTACATCGGGCGGGGCACGCTGTACTTGATGGCGACGACGTTCTCGATGTCGGCCAGCTGGCTGCACAATTGCGGGCTCATCAGATAGCCGCTGTCGGGATGACTCCACAGCGCGATGCCGATATCCACCTTGTCGGCGATGGTACGGTAGTAGTTGAGCAGCGTTTCGTCCTGCGCCTTGAAGAAATGCAGCACCGGCGCATGCACGACGATGTAGTCGGCGCCAACTTTCTGAGCATGCTTGGCCAGTTCGATCACCACATCCATGTTCTGGTCCGAACAGGACATGATGGTCTGGGCGCGGCCGGCACAGGCATCGACCGCCAGCTCGAAGCTGCGCTTGCGTTCCTCGAGCGACATCGAGAAGAACTCGCCCTGCTTGCCGGCGATGAAGAAGCCATCGATCTTCAGGTCGTCGATCCAGTGATCGACATTGCGGCGAAAACCGCCTTCGTCGATCGACAGGTCATCCTTGAAAGGCATCAGCGCCGCGGCCCAGATGCCTTTCATCGTCGCCCGTGAATGGGCCTTGGCGGTCTTCTTGTCGTATTTCATCGGCTTGTTGATCCCTTAGACCGCCATGCGGTGCGAGACGGTTTTCACCACCATGTAATGCATGATGCCTTCCGCCCCGCCCTCGCGCCCGAAACCGCTCTCCTTGACGCCGCCGAACGGCGTTTCGGCGACCGAGGCCTCGAGCGTGTTGATGGAGACGTTGCCGGCTTCCAGATCATCGGTGATCTGGTCGACATTGGCAGCCGAGTTGGTGAAGGCGTAGGCGGCAAGTCCAAAGGGCACGCCATTCGCCTGCTCGATCGCGTTTTCCAGCGACGGCACCGGATTGATCACCGCGAGCGGTCCGAATGGTTCCTCGCGCATCACCCGGGCATTGGCCGGTACGTCCGCAAGGACGGTCGGCGGATAGAAGTAGCCGCGATTGGCCGGACGCTCCCCGCCAGTCAGCAGCTTCGCGCCTTTCGACACCGCATCGGCCACCAGCGCCTCCAGGGCTTCGACCCGGCGGTGGTTCGCCACGGGGCCCATTTCCGTCCCCTCGTCGAGACCATTGCCGGTCTTCACCTGGCGAGCACGCTCGACGAACGCGTCGGTGAACGGCCTGTAGAGTTTCTCATGAACGAAGAAGCGCGTTGGCGACGTGCAGACCTGGCCGGCATTGCGCACCTTGCGGATGGCAGAGGCAATGCCTGCCTTCACCGGATCGGCGTCGTCACAGACGATGACCGGGGCATGGCCGCCGAGTTCCATCAGAGCGGGCTTCACATATTGTGCGGCAAGGCCGGTCAGCCGCTTTCCGACGGCGGTTGAGCCGGTGAAGGCAATCAGACGCACCTGCTCGTGCGGAATGAGGTATTCGGAGATCTGCGCTGGCACGCCGAAGACGAGGTTGAGCACGCCGGCTGGAAGACCGGCATCATGGAAAGCGCGGGCGATGTGCAGGCAACCGGCGGGCGTCTCTTCCGATGCCTTGATGATGATCGAACAGCCGGCGGCAAGCGCGCCTGCGATCTTGCGGGCCGGCTGGCTGAGCGGAAAATTCCAGGGCGAGAAGGCAGCCACCGTGCCGATCGGCTGGTGATGCACGACGTAGCGGATACCTGGTTCGCTCGGGATGACCCGTCCATAGGTGCGCTGCGCTTCGCCGGCATCCCATTCGAAGAACTCGGCGCCACGAATGACTTCGAGGCGCGCCTGCTGAAACGGCTTGCCGTGCTCGCGGGTGATGTCGAGGGCGATTTCATCGATACGCTCGCGCAGCAGCGAGGCGGTCTTGCGAATGATCTCGGCGCGGCGCGCGGGCGATGTCTTGCGCCAGACAGCAAAGCCGCGCTCGGCCGCCTCGAGTGCCGCGTCGAGGTCGCTTGTCGACGCCACCGGCACCGCGCCGATCACGGTTTCATCGGCGGGATTGATGACCGGCAGCGTATCCGCCGTCTTGCGCCATGCGCCTCCGATATAGAGCTGAAGATCGGGGTAGTTCGACATAGAGGCGTCTCAGCTCCGTACTGGCATGAATTATGGGAAGCCGTCGCGCAGCTCGGACCGGCAACCTCCGCCCGCCAAGATCGATGGATTTCAATATATCGACAAGACGGATTTATCCGATAAATTAATATGGATTCTTATATGAATTGACTTCCTTCGAAAGCTGCAGACATCCGGAGATCGGAACCTCCACGCGTGAAGATCACCATCAAGCAGATCCAGCAGTTCCTGGCGGTCGCCGAACTCGGCAATTTCTCGCGCGCCTCGAAACGCCTTGGCACGGCACAGCCGGCGCTCTCGCAGGCGATCCGCGACCTCGAGGACGAACTGTCGGTGCGGCTGTTCGACCGCACCACCCGCCGCGTCGAGCTGACCGATGCCGGTCGGGAGTTCCAGAACTCCACGACGAAGGTGATGGAAGAACTGGAACATGCCGTGGAGGGCGTTCACATGCTGGCAGAGCGCAGGCGTGGCCGCCTGCGCATCGCGGCACCACCCTTGCTGGCTTCCGTCGTGCTGCCGCAGGCGATCGCCGAGTTCCAGCAGAGTTATCCTGGTATCGCCGTGCAGCTCGCCGACGTCGGCACCGAGCAGATCGTCGAGGCCGTGCGCAGCGGCAAGGCCGATTGCGGGCTCGGAACCTTCTCTCCCGCCGAAGACGGTATCGAGCGGGTCGCCCTGGTGCGCGACAGCCTGATGCTGTTTTGTGATGACCGCTCCATGTTTGCGAATGCAGCCACCGCCAGATGGCGCGATCTGGCGGATCAGCCGCTGATCACGCTGACGCGTGACAGTGGTATTCGCCTGCTGGTCGAAATCGGCTTCGAAACAAGCGAGATACCGCTGAAACCGGCTTTCGAGGTCAGCCAGGTGACAACCGCCCTGGCGCTCGTCGAGGCGGGATTGGGGGTGGCCGTGCTTCCCGCCTATGCCTTGGCGGCGGCGCGTCATCGCAAGGTGGCGGGCAAGCCGCTGGTCGAGCCGAACATCGCGCGCGAGGTGGCGATGATCCACGCTACGGGACGTTCCGTCTCGCCGGCCACACAGGCATTCGTCGCGGTGGTGAGGCGCTATGCGCAGCGCCTGATCCCGCGCGAGAACGGTTGACGGAACTACAGGTCGCCATTGATCAGGCGCAGCAAGGCTTTGGAGAGCGCTGTTTGGTCATCCGCCAGATCAAGAACAACGTCAAAATGATTGCGGTTGTCGATTTCCATTATTGTGGAAGGAAAACCCTCTTCCCGCCATAACCGGTGATATTCCGCCGACTGCCGCTTGAACCCGTCAGGCTCGCCTGCCGCATAGGCCGTCACAATGGGGCAGCCGGCATGCGGCAGGTTTTCAGCAGGGCTCAACTGCATGACCGATTGATCGTCGAGCCTGATCCAGTCCTGTACGAACGATCTTGAAATGGGCGCCAGATGGAACAGGCCGCTGATCGGCATGGCCCCCTTGATGACATCCTCCGGCACGTCGAAAGCCCCGTGCCATCCGCCGGACAGAACCGCCCCGGTCAGATGGCCGCCGGCCGAACTGCCTCCGACGAAGATACGGTTGGAATCGATGCCGAAACGCGATCCGTCGCGCCACAGGAAGCTGACTGCAGCGCGGACCTCGCGCACGATCTCGGCCAGATCGACCTCGGGTGCCAGCCTGTAATCCACCACGGCCGTGGCGATGCCGTGTTTTGCAAGCATCGCGGCCATGAACGCGGAATCGTGCTTTGAAAGCATCCGCCAATAACCGCCATGGATGAACACGAAAACCGGCCGCGGCTCCGTGCCGGCGCCGTAGATATCAATGGTTTGACTGCTGCGGGCATCGTAGACGACATCCAGATGCGAAGCGACGTTCTGCGCCGCCTCGGACTGGCTTCGATAGTTTCGCATCTCGGCCTCGAACACTTCGGCCGAAACCGAAGCGCGGGCGCTGTAGTCACGATCCAGAATTTCGCGCGGCCAATCGGCTTCGGCAGCCAGTCCGGTCATGCAAAGCAACTCCTAGCCAACGAAAGCCCGAATGGTTTCAGCAACCAGCTTGGGCTGCTCGAGCGTCGGGAAATGAGTCCGGCCGGGCAGTTTGTTTGGCTTGTACCAGGGATGTCCGGCGGCGAAATCGAGTTGCGCCTGTGCATATTCGGGCTCGAACGGCTGCGAATAGATATGCGTGATCGGCCGGTGTTCCGCCATCGCCGCCATGCGCTGCATCGGGTTGCCCCATTTGCGATAGGCCCTGGCGATCTCGCGGCCGGAGCGGGCCCACATCTCGAAACTGTATTTGGCCATCTCTTCGTTGACGTGATCGATGATGTCCCGGTTCTCGGTATCGCCGATCCAGTAGTTGAAGAAGTCGCCGCGGCCATTCTCCCAGTTGGTGCGATCCTGGATATGGTCGATCATCGAAAAGAAGGCTTCGTTGGGTGTGGTCTGGATCCAGTCGATGACGACCGAGCGTGGCACGCGCGTGCTGCCCAGGCGATCGGTCACTTCCATATTCGCCCAACCGCCATGGGAGGTCGAAACCGGCACCACCTTGTCGATCTTCATCCGGTCGAGAAAGGCGATGACGTCGGAAGCCTGGTCATCGGTGACAAAATCGCCATCGTGATCACGATGCAGGCCGTGACCGCGCCAGTCCAGCCTGATGACACGATGGCTGCGCGCAAGTTCTGGTGCCAGGGTCTTGAACAGACGATGGTCCTGGCACCAGCCCGACAAAAGCAGGAGGACATCCCCCTCTCCCGCTTCGTCGTAGGACAGCGTGTTGGCTCCAATCTGGATGGATTGCATGCAAGAAACTCCGAAATACGGGACGACAGGTGAAAAGCCCATCGATGAACAACGATCAGGCGAAGGCTTCCGTCGCCGTCGGGATATGGCGCGCGGTCCTCATGCGCACCGCGCCGATCTCGGCGGATCTTCCGGTGATCTTCAGGACCTGCGAGCGGATGTCGTCCGGCCAGAGGTTCATATCCCCCAGCCTCTCGGCGGTGTCCTGCGTATGCTCGGTCAGCGGACGCTCCCGCGCCTCCCATTCCCCTAGCGCCGCCACGACGTCGGGAGCATCGGTGACGGCGGCGGCGAGTGCCAGCCCATTCATCAGCGCACAGCCCCCGCCCTGTCCAAGATATGGCGGCATCGCATGAGCGGCATCGCCAAGGATAGCGACCCTCCCCTTGCTCCATTGCTTGAGCTTCACCACCTCGAAGGCATCCCAACGGCCGGCATCGCCGAAACGAGCGACAAGATTGGCAAGGTGCGGGAAGGACCCCGTCCATAGCTTGCGGTCGGCCGGCACCTTCAGCGCCTCGGCATCCTCGGCCGCGCAGCACAAGGCGACATACAGGTCGGAAGCGCTGGCCGGCGTATAGAGAATACGGCGCGATCCGGTGAAATATTCAATGTAGCGATCGCGATCCCCGGACGGCACATCGTTGTCGTCGCGCGGGATCAGCATCCGGATCGCACCATAGCCGAGATGCTTGCGGTACATCATCAGGTCGAGCGAATCCCGCACATTGGAGTTGATGCCGTCGGCACCGACCACGAGATCGGCCTTGCGCCGCTCGCCCCCTTCCAGCAGCAGTTCACCTTCCGGCGTCGCGCCGATGGCTGCCGAGCCAGTCAATATTTCGACGCCGGCTTTGCGGCAGGTATCGACCAGCGTGTTGATCAGCTGTTCGCGCAGGATGGTGATGAGCCGCGCATCGCCCGGCCCGTTGATGGGGATTTCCTCCATCGTGGTGTCGTTGTGGTCCCGGGTATGGAACTGCGGGCCGATATGCGCGCCAACGACTGCCTGCTCGTAAGCGCCGAGCGCCTTGAGCACGCGCAACCCGTTGCTCCAGATATAGATGCCGGCACCGAAGGTACGCAGGTTCGGAGCGCGTTCGTGCACGCTCACCGACCAGCCGCGCTGTGCCAGAGCGGCTGCCGCCGTCAAACCACCAATTCCCGCGCCCGCAATCTCGGCGCGGCGTCCGGCACCGGTACGCTGCATCATCGTTGACTTCCTCCCACCGGTGCTGAACGCACCTGTTCTTTGACTGGCCAGCCACGGCGTGCCGGGCCAAATGTCTCGCGACCGGCAACGTCACCGTCCGGCCGGTTGGCGAGACCTTCCCAACGATTGGCAATTCACACAAATGAATTCTGTGGAATTTTCTATGAAGCTTTGGAATATCAGAATGGAAACAACCATCGAACCGGCAACGCGCTCATGAAACTCGTCACCAGCCGCCTCACCATCCGCCATTTGCGAATGGTCGTTGCCATCGTCGAGGAAGGCAACCTCGTGCGCGCGGCGAAACGGCTTAACATGACGCAATCGGCCGTCACCAAGGCACTTCAGGAAGTGGAAGCGCTGACCAAGGCCCGCCTTTTCGACCGCAACAACCGCGGCGTGGTGCCGACCATGTTCGGAGAAACGCTTGCCGAACATGCCCGCCTCGTCATCACCCAACTCGCTCATGCCGAAGAGCATCTCGCCGACTTGCGCGACGGCACCGGCGGCCGTGTCGCCATCGGCACGCTTCTGTCCGCCGCCGCCGAGCTGTTGCCGACGGCAATCGCCCGCCTGCGCAAGGATCGCCCGAAGCTGGTGGTGAAGATCGTCGAAGGTACCAATGACGTGCTGATCCCGGCGCTGCGCGCCGGCGAACTGGACATGGTGGTCGGGCGGCTCTCGGAACTCCGGGACAGGCTCAATGTCGTACAGGAAGTGCTGATGGACGACATCGCCTGCGTCGTCGCACGCCGCGGTCATCCGCTCGCCGAGCGGCGTGACCTGGGTCTTGCCGACCTCATCGGCTGGGAGTGGATCCTGCCGCCGCAGGAAACCAGCCTGAGGCGACAGATTGACATTGCTTTTCGTGAGGAAGGCCTGGAACCGCCGGTGCACGCGGTCGACTCCGTCTCCCTGCTCACCAACCGCGCCCTGCTCGTCGACGCCGACTATCTTGGCGTCTTCCCGGCCCAGGTCGCGCGCAGGGAGGCCGCCGCGGGCGCGATCACCATACTGCCCGTCACGCTGCGCGCGACAGCCATACCGATCGGGATCACCACGCGCACCAACGCCAGGCTCTCTCCGGCAGCCGAATTGCTGGCGGAAACGCTGAGGAGAACGGCCCTGGATCTGACGGCCTGATCCTCGGTTATCGAAACCATTGCTATTCCCTGCCTTCATAGCTGGGAGATGAGTTTTCCATTTACCGCAAGACTGATTGGCCCAAGTTTAGCCGTGTGGACGACCTGCCGGCAACGGCGGGGCGATTGCATGCAGGGACAAGGAACAAAACCGCGACCCGGGATCGCGGACGCCCTCCCTGCATTTGAAGACACGAACGGGAGGGACTCCATGACTTGCAAGGGAATACTGGCGGCTGCCACCTTGGCGCTGCTGGCGGGTACGGCTCATGCCGCCGATCCGCTCAAGATAGGCATGATCACCACGCTATCCGGACCGGCGGGCTATCTGGGCCAGGACATTCGCGACGGCTTCCAGCTCGCGGTCGACCAGAACAAGGGCAAGCTCGGCGGCGCGCCGGTGGAACTGGTGGTGGAAGACGACAGCCTGAAACCTGGCAACGCCCGCCAGATCGCCGACAAGATGCTTTCCGAACAGGGCATCAAGGTTTTCACCGGCATGGTCTTCGCCAACGTCGCCTTTGCCGCTGTCCCCGAGATCCTCGACAATGACGCGCTTTATGTCAGCGCCAACACGGCGTCGGCCACGTTCGCCGGAAAGGATTGCCATCCCAACTATTTCGTCAGCTCCTGGCAGGACGACAGCCAGGGCGAAAGCGCCGGCGCGCTCGCACAGTCGCTGGGTTACAAGAAGGCATTTCTGATCGCGCCGAACTACCAGGCCGGCAAGGAGACCATGGGCGCCTTCAAGCGCTTTTACAAAGGCGAGGTGGTGGGGGAGACCTACACCAGCCTTGACCAGACCGATTTCGCCAGCGAGATGGCGCAGATCCGCGCCGCGAAACCCGACGTCGTTTATGAATTCGAGCCAGGCGGGCTCGGCATCGCTTTCATGCGCCAGTACCAGCAATCCGGCCTGCTCAAGGAAATCCCGATGGTGGTGCACCCGGCCTCGCTCGACCAGGTCATCGTCCAGGCCGTGGGTGACGCCGCCTCCGGCGTCAAGGTGACCAGCCATTGGAATGACGACTTCGACAATGCCGTCAACAAGGCTTTCGTCGCCGCATGGCGTGCGAAGTATGGCGATCGCCCGATCACCTACTATGCGGCGCAAGGCTATGACGCCGCTTTGCTGATCGGTGCCGGCCTCGAGAAGGATCCTGCCGGAGCCAGCGACGTCGCGGCACTGCGCAAGGGCCTGCTCAGCGCGGAAATTCCCTCTGTACGCGGCGCCTTCAAGTTCGGACCCAATCAGCATCCGGTCCAGGACTGGTATTCGCTCAAGGCCGAAAAAGGGGCCGACGGCAAGATGGTGCTGAAGACCGACAGCAAGGTGCTGACCGCGCACAGCGACAGCTACGCCGCCGACTGCAAGATGCCCGCCGAATAGCAGCGCAGCGGTCCGACAAACAAAAAAGAAAAGCCCGGCGCGAGCCGGGCTTTTCTTTTTAACATCTCAGCCGGCACCCGGATTTGGGGGGCCGGGCAATGGATCAGTGATCCATCGCCTTGACGATTTCCTCGGTCATCTTCTTGGCGTCGCCGAGCAGCATCATCGTGCCGTCCTTGTAGAACAGCGTGTTGTCGATGCCGGCATAGCCCGAGCCCAGCGAGCGCTTGACGAACAGGCAGGTACGCGCCTTGTCGACGTCGAGGATCGGCATGCCGTAGATCGGCGAGGACTTGTCGTCGCGCGCCGACGGGTTGGTGACGTCGTTGGCACCGATGACATAAGCAACGTCGGCCTGCGCGAATTCGGAGTTGATGTCCTCCAGTTCGAACACTTCGTCATAAGGCACGTTGGCTTCCGCCAGCAGCACGTTCATGTGGCCGGGCATGCGACCGGCGACCGGATGGATGGCGTATTTCACCTCGACGCCATTGGCCTTCAGCTTGTCGGCCATTTCGCGCAGCGCATGCTGGGCCTGGGCAACCGCCATGCCGTAGCCCGGCACGATGATGACCTTCTGTGCGTTCATCATGAGATAGGCAGCATCGTCGGCAGCACCGGTCTTCACGGTGCGCTGGATGCCGTCATCCGCCGCTGCAGCGGTCTCGCCGCCGAACCCACCAAGGATGACGGAAATGAAGGAGCGGTTCATGCCCTTGCACATGATGTAGGACAGGATCGCACCCGACGAACCGACCAGAGCGCCGGTGATGATCAGCGCGAGATTGCCGAGAGTGAAGCCCAGCGCGGCGGCAGCCCAGCCCGAATAGGAATTGAGCATCGACACCACGACCGGCATGTCGGCGCCGCCGATCGGGACGATGAGCAGAACACCCAACGCCAGCGATGCGAGGACGATCAGCCAGAACACGGCATAGCTCTGGGTGATGACGAGCAGGATGATCAGGATGACGAGGGCTGCGCCAAGCACGATGTTGATGAGATGGCGTGCCGGCAGCATGATCGGCTTGCCCGACATGCGCCCATCCAGCTTCAGGAAAGCGATCACCGAACCGGTGAAGGTGATGGCGCCGATCGCCACGCCCAGGCTCATTTCCACCAGCGCCTGGCCGTGGATGGCGCCCACTTCGCCGATGCCGAAGGATGCCGGCGCATACATGGCCGCTGCCGCCACCATCACCGCGGCCATACCGACCAGAGAGTGGAAGGCCGCCACCAATTGCGGCATCGAGGTCATGGCGATGCGGCGGGCCGTATAGGCGCCGACACCACCGCCAATGGCCAGTCCGACCACGATCAACGCAAAGCCGCCAAAGGAAGGCTTGGCCAGCAACAGCGTGGTGACGATGGCGATCGCCATGCCGATCATGCCGTAGAAATTGCCCTGCCGGCTGGTGGTCGGATGCGACAGGCCTCGCAACGCCAGGATGAAAAGGATGCCCGAGACGAGATACAGGAATGAGGCGAGATTGACGGACATCATGGCTTCTTCAACGCCTCCATCGAGCCGGCTGGAAATTCCACCTCGGCGAATTCAGGGTAAACCTGGCGCATGACCGTCACCTGCTGGTCTTCATTGACACGCAGCAGGTACCAGGCACCACCGTCGAGCAGCGCCAGTGTCTGGGACTTCGCCAGGATCTTGTCGGCGCCACCCGCGTCCATCACGACTTCGGTCGGGATCAGCGCATAGGGCTCGCCGTTCGGCAATTCCTTGTATTCCACCTTCGACACATCCATGGCGAAGGATTCGATTTTCACGGTGGCCAGCGCCGCCTGCATCTGTTCGATGACAATGCCGCGCAGCGCATCGACGGTCATGCCGGAGGTCTTGGCCATATGCTCGAGCACACGCGGAGGGATGGTCTTGACGACCGTCGCATAATCGTTGCCGCGCATGGCAGCATCGAAATCCGTCACGGCCTGAATCAGAGCCTTGCTCTCGGCCTCCGTCGCCGGACGGGCCAGTGTATGGCTGGCCAGGACCGACATAAATGCTGCGGCGAGGAAAAGCTTGACGAGCTTCATCACCGGCCCGCGCTATCCTTCTTCTTGTACATCGCCAGCATGCGCTGGGTGACAAGGAAGCCGCCGAAGATATTGACCGAAACCAGCACCAGCGCAATGAAGCCGAAGCCGGTCGCTGCCCCGGCCGCGGAAACGCCCACGGCCAGCAACGCACCGACGACGATCACCGAGGAAATGGCGTTGGTGACGGCCATCAGTGGCGTGTGCAAGGCCGGCGTTACCGACCAGACCACGTAATAACCGACGAAGATCGCCAGCACGAAAATGGCGAAGCGGAACACGAACGGGTCGATCGCGCCGCCAGAGAGCGCATGTGCGGCCCCCCCGGCTGCATCAGCCACGCCAGGCTGATTGGCGGCGTCCTGCAGCGCGAGGCGGACGGCCGCGCTCGCCTGGTCGAGTTGGTCGAGTGCTTTCTGCAAGGCTTCCATCAGGCAGTCCCCTTCGACTTGGTCGCAGTGGGCTTCTTGGCTGCGGCGGGTTTCTTGGCCGCCACCGGTTTAGCCGGTTTGGCAACAGGCTCGGCTGAAGCAATCATCGTTGCCGGCTTGTCTGCGAAATTGGGATGGACGACCTTGCCGCCATCCGTCAGCAGCGTCGCCTTCACCAGTTCGTCGTCGCGGTTGATGGCCAGCGCCTTGGTATCCTTGCTGACCAGCGTCTCCAGGAACGCGAACAGGTTCTTGGCATAAAGCAGGGATGCGGAAGCGGCGACGCGACCCGGCACATTGAGGTGGCCGACGATCTTGACGCCGTTTTCGGTGGTGACGGTCTTGCCTGCTTCGGCGCCGGCAACGTTGCCGCCTCGCTCCACCGCGAGATCGATCAGAACCGAGCCCGGACGCATCGAAGCAACCATCTCGGCGGAGACCAGCCGCGGGGCAGGACGCCCCGGGATCAATGCCGTCGTGATGACAATGTCCTGCTTGGCGATATGCTCGGCGGTCAGCGCGGCCTGCTTCGCCTGATATTCCTTGGACATTTCCTTGGCGTAACCGCCGGCCGTCTCGGCCTGCTTGAACTCGTCATCCTCGACCGCGATGAACTTGGCGCCCAGCGACTGAACCTGTTCCTTGACAGCGGGACGCACGTCGGTGGCGGTGACCACCGCACCAAGGCGGCGTGCTGTCGCGATTGCCTGCAGTCCTGCGACACCCACGCCCATGATGAAGACCTTTGCCGCCGGCACCGTACCGGCAGCCGTCATCATCATCGGCAGGGCGCGGTCGTACTCGCCAGCCGCGTCGATCACGGCCTGATAGCCAGCCAGGTTCGCCTGCGACGACAGCACGTCCATCACCTGCGCACGCGTGATGCGTGGCATGAATTCCATGGCGAAGGAGGTCACACCTGCCTTGGCAAGCGCGGCTACCCCGGCGTCATTGCCATAGGGGTCCATGATGGCAAGGACGGCCGCGCCTTTTTTGTAGTTTTTCAGCTCGGCTTCGGTCGGGCGACGGACCTTGAGCACGACATCGGCCTTGGCGACGTCGGCGGCCTTGCCGATCGTGGCCCCAGCCTTGGCAAAATCAGCGTCAGGAATACGGGAGGCGACACCTGCTCCGGCCTCGACGACAACATCGAAGCCCAAGCCTGCTATACGTTTCACCGTATCGGGAGACGCAGCAACGCGCCCCTCGTTCGCATCGGTCTCGCGAGGTATGAATACAATTTGTCCCACCGCATGATCCTTTCGGCTGGAACTCTGTTCTTTTGCGAACACCGGCCGAACGGCCGGTGCCGCCCCATGCGAAATGGGAAGATCTTATCGGAGAATGAAGCCGCCGACCGCCAAGATGATCACGAAGAGGATCGTTCCCGAGAAAAATCCGCCGGCAAAGAAGCCGAAGGCCATGGCAATGAGCAGCGCGACGCAGAAAAGCGAGCCGTATTTGGCGAGCGCGACGAAGCCAGCGTAAGTTCGCTCATGCTCTGCATAGTCCATCTGGGCACCCAGTTCGACAGGACCAGTCGGCGCGTGATCAGCCATCAGTATTCCCCTCCGGAAACGTCTAAAGCGCACATAGCGAAAAGCGCCGCCGAGGGCAATGGCACTGTTGCCGCATGGTGAGCGAGAACAGCGTCAAGATAATGTTGAAAGCCGGCGCTCATCGACGGCGGGCATCACGCGCTGTGCCGGCGATCTGGCGGGCAACTCAGCCAGCCAGATTCGGAAACAGGCCAAGCAGTCCTGCGACGATCAGATAGAGGGCGATGATATAGTTCAACAGCCTGGGCATGATCAGGATGAGCACGCCGGCAATCAGCGAGATCAGCGGCGTCAACGTTATGGCTGAAATGGTCACGGTCGGTCTCCCATCTGTCGCAGCGTTCAGGATCGGGTGTCTTCTTGTCGGCGGTGAGGCGGGCAGCGAAAGTAGTTTAGGCGGCGTCGCGGAAATACTTGGCCGTCGGCAGGATCGTCAGCGGCGCGAGTTCGCCGGGCTCTGGTGGCGCGAAAAGCATGCGCCGTTCGGCCGCTGTCGACCGGAAGAAGGGGAACCGCGCATAGTAGCGCTCCCGGTTGGCGTAGGCATCGGTACGGAACAACACCACGCGCCGTTGAATGCCAGGGTATGTGCGCAGTTCGCTGATCTGCTCCGAATAATAGACGCGCCTGTAGAATCCCGCGTGATCCTCGCGCACGGTCGAAAGTCCATAGGGAGCCTCGAAATAGAAGCAGGCCATCCCCGCCAGGCGCAATGTCACATAGGCGAGCTGTGGATAGACGCGGGTCCAATCCGGATCCGAGGCGAAGCGGCTCATGCAGACGAATGTGTCGCCTGCCTCGAGCATGGGGTAGATGATGTCGCCAAATGCCTTGGTCGAAGGAGACAGCGGGGTCTCGAGCGTGACATGATGGATACGCATCGTGCTGACGAGGCGCTGCTCGACGTAGATGCCGAAGCGATAGACGTTGGGCACCTCGTCGAGCTCATCACTGATCGTGTGGCTGATGTTGTCCGAAACCATGTCACTGGATCGGAACGCTTTGTATCGAAGACGATAGATGTCTTCCAGGTCTTCGCCCTTGTCGCAGCGCCGGTATTCGGACCTGTTGAGGAGTTCGAACACCTTCTCGCTTAAAGTTGCGCCGCTAAAGGCAACAGTCTTCGACCCCCCGGCACCGCCGCCCGGTTCGTCCTGCGTATTCATAACAATTCCCCGTACACCACCGCGGTCGGGAGCCTATGCAACAGCGCCAGCATGTAAAGTTCAAAATGCGCTGAATTAGATTTACCTTTTGTTAACCTTAACACCCCGCCTCGTCTCTCGAGGGCACTGTTCCCATCCGGGAAAATCTCAGTTCGCGCCGACCTTTGAGCGGGCATTCAAGCGAACTGGATCCACATTCGGCCGCCTGGGCGGCGGAGCGATATCGTCGACAAAGGGCCAGATCGTGCTCGACATCGTCTCGATGCCCGACGCACTCAATGCGGACCCGAACAGGAAGCCCTGCACGAGATCTGGCTCGATCTGCTGCGACAGGATCTTGAGCTGCTCGAAGGTCTCGACGCCTTCGATGGTCACGCTCAATCCGAGCGACCGCGAAAGACTGACAATGCCCTTGAGCAGTTCCAGTGAACGCGGGCTCTGAACCACGTCGATCAGGAACGATCGGTCGATCTTGACCTTGTCGAGCGGCAGCTTGTGCAGATAGCTCAGGCTCGAATAACCGGTGCCGAAATCGTCGAGGGCAATACGCACGCCGAGCTTTTTGATCTCCTGGATCAATTCGCGTGTCTGTGCCTTGTCGTCGAGAAGCGCGGTTTCGGTGACCTCGATCTCAAGACGATTCGGCGCCAGCTTGGCGGCTTCGAGCGCGACCTTCACCTTCTCAACGACATCGCTGTCGCGGAAGTCCTTGGCCGAGAGATTGACCGACACCGAAATCTGATTCGGCCATTTCGCGCATTCGGCACAGGCTGCTCGCAGCACCAGCTCGCTGATCTGCGAAATGATGCCCATCTCTTCCGCCAGAGGAATGAAGATGGCCGGCGAAATCGGACCAAGGTCCGGATGGTCCCAACGGCAAAGGGCCTCGCAGCTCACGATGCGCATGGTCTCCATGGCGACAATCGGCTGATAGACGATGCGCAGCCCGTCGGCCTCGACCGCCGAGCGCAGATCCGCCTTCATCAGCTGCCGGTTGCGGAATGCCGCATCCATCGAGGCTTCGAACAGCCGCCAGCCGTTTTTGCCGAGTTCCTTCGCCTTGTAGAGCGCAAGGTCGGATTTGACGATCATCTCATCGACGGTGGTGCTGTCGACGCGCGACAGAACGGCGCCCGCGCTGGCCTGGATGCGCAGCGCATGTCCAGCCACGTCGACCTCGCCCTGCAGTCCCGCGAAAATACGTTCGAGCAGCCCGGACAGATGGCTCTCGTCCTCGACCCGGTCGAAATACAGCATGAATTCGTCACCGCCGAAGCGGCTGATGGTGGTACCCGGCGCGGAGAACACCGAAAGCCGCTCGGCGGCGGCATAGATCAAGCCATCGCCAACCGGATGGCCGAGCGTGTCGTTGATGCTCTTGAAGTCGTCGAGATCGATCACCACCAGCCCGCATTGGCGGCTGCGATCGCCTCCCGACATCGCCTCGCTGACAAGCTCGTGGAAGTAGGCACGGTTCATCAGCCCTGTCAGGCTGTCGTATCTCGCCATGAAACGGATGCGTTCCTCAGCGGCGACACGCTGGGTGACGTCTTCGAAGGTGATGACCCCAAGCTCCTGCGAGCCTTCGCGCGCCGAAAATTCATAGTGCTGGCCGTTGGTCAGCGAGACCAGTACTTTTCGGTCGCGCCCTTCCCGCAAGGCACGGGTGAGCTGCGCTTCGACATAGCGGCAATCCTTGGCGGCAAGCAGGCCGCCCGCCACGCCCCTCATCAGCAGGGAATGGATCGACCGGCCAAGAAGCTGATCCGGAGATTTGAGCGACATGAGATGCGCCGCTTCGGCATTGGCGACCACCACTTTTCCGGCCGCGTCGAGCATGACCAGGCCATGCGACATCGTATTGAGCGCGCGACCAAACCGCTGGAACAGGCGGGTCGCCTTTTTCTCCTCGGTTATCGCGGTGAACAGGATGGCGCGCATCGCGCGCGCCAGCTTGCTGATGGCGAACATGAACGGCACGATGAAGAGGCCGAGGACAATGTTGTAGAAGTCCCCTTTCATGATCAGGCCGATCGCGATCGGCGCCACGATCGAAAGCGTCAGGATCGCCACCATCTTGATCGAACCAAAGTTTCGACCGGCGATGGTAACGGTGGTGGCCAACACCATCGAGATGGCTGCGATCTCGCCAAACATATCCGGCACGACATGGACGCTGACAAACGCGAACAACCCGATGGCAAGCCCGTGCGCCGTGCCCGCGATCAGATAATAGCGTTCCCATGCAAGCGCGGAACGGTAAGTCTCGATCCTGCTCGGATCGACCCTGTTGATGGCCATGTAGCGGCCAAGGCTGACCCCGGTCATCAGGAAGGCAAGCGCGATGTAGATCGGGGCTCCGGTCTTCAGATAGACCAGGAGAGCAACCGCGCCTTGCGTGAAGGCGCCAACGATCAGCAGGCTTGCGTCGTGAAAAAGCGAACGAACAAAGCCAACATAGACGTCTTCAGAGATGTCGTCGGGTCGATCTACATTCATGGCCTGGGCGCCGCACCAGCCAATCTCATCCCACAACCGGCTTAAGAAAGGCTTAGAATAGCTAAAATTAGCTACGTCCTGACCGGCATGCAAATGCCGTTCTTCCATTCCTGACCCGATCGCGGGTTCTTGCGCGATCGTGCCATCTCATTCGGCGGCTTGCAACCGGACTTCTTCTGCTCCCGTCAGTCGCTCGATCAGCCTTGCCCGTTCACCCTTTGCTTTCTCCATTGCGGCATGTTTGACGTGGCCGTAGCCGCGCACCAGCTGCGGCACCGAAGCAAGTGCCGTAGCTGCCTCGATCCTGCCGGGTGTGAGCGAACGCGAAATCAGGTCGAGATCATCTTCGAACTGCTTCAGCAGCTGGCGCTCGCGACGGCGCTCGGCGGTATAGCCGAAGACGTCCAAAGCTGTGCCTCTCAGGCCTCTCAGGGCCGCCAGGAGACCAAATCCCTTCATCATCCAGGGACCGAAGCTGGACTTCCTCGGCTTGCCGTCGGCATCGCGGCGACCAAGGATCGGCGGCGCGAGATGAAACTCCAACCCATCATGGCTCTCGAACTGCTGGGACAGCGAGCGCATGAAGGATCCGTCCGTGTAGAGCCGTGCGACCTCGTATTCGTCCTTGATAGCCATCACCTTGAAGAGGTTGCGCGCAGCCGCTTCCGTCACCACGGTCGAACCTGGAACCAACTTGTTCTCATGCGCCCGGAATGCGGCGATACGATCCGAGTAACGTTTGCCGTAGGCGGCGTTCTGATAGGTCGCGAGGAAGGCCGCGCGCCGCGCGATGATCTCATCCAGCGTTTCAGCAGCCGGTTGTATGGCCCGGCCCTGCCGCTCGACCTGGCTGCGCACGAATTCGGGATCGTGCGCCGCGCGCCGGCCCCAGCGGAAGGCCGCCACGTTCATGGCTACCGCCTCGCCGTTCAGTTCGATCGCTTTTTCGACCGCCTCGGCCGACAGCGGCAATCCGCCGTACTGAAAGGCAAAACCGAGCATGAACATGTTGGCGCCGAGCGAATTGCCGAACAGCGCCGTCGCCGTCCGGGTCGCGTCGAAGAAATGCGCCCTGTCTTCGCCGGCGGCCTGGCGGATCGCCTTTTTCAGCCGCTCGGTCGGAAGTGAGAAATCGGCCGCGCGCGCAAATTCGCCCGGCATGATCTCGGCGGTATTGGCAACGAAGATCGTATGCCCCTCGCGTGCTGCAGCCAGCACCTTCTTGGCGCCGGAGACGACCAGATCGCACCCCAGGATGAGATCCGCCTTGCCGGCCGAAACGCGGATGGCGTGGATGTCCTCCGGCGTGCGGGCGACCCGCACATGCGTGAAGACCGAACCACCCTTCTGGGCAAGTCCGGCCATGTCGATCATGCCACAGCCCTTGCCTTCCAGATGTGCCGCCATACCGAGGATCGCACCGACGGTGACGACGCCTGTGCCACCGACGCCGTCGATGATCGCCGCCCAGCCATCCTTGCCCAGCTCGAAATTCGACGGCGAAGGCACGCCGTCGAGAGGATCCGCCTTGCCGGCAACGCCAACCGCCTTGCGGATCTTTGCGCCATGCACGGTGACAAAGGACGGGCAGAAGCCGTTCACGCAGGAAAAGTCCTTGTTGCACGACGACTGATCGATCTTGCGCTTGCGGCCGAATTCAGTCTCGACAGGCTGGATCGAAACGCAGTTGGACTGCACCCCGCAATCGCCACAGCCCTCGCAGACGAGTTCATTGATGAAGACGCGTTTGTCCGGGTCCGGAAATGTGCCGCGCTTGCGGCGGCGCCGCTTCTCGGCAGCGCAGGTCTGATCGTAGAGCAGGACCGATACCCCCTTCACTGATCGCAGCTCGCGCTGGATGCGATCGAGGTCGTCCCGGTGATCGATCGTCACCCCCGCAGGAAACTCTGCGTGGCCGGCATACTTGCCGGGTTCGTCGGTGACGACGGCAATCCGGTCGACACCTTCGGCGCGGACCTGGCGCGCGATCATGTCAACGGTCAGCCCACCTTCGTGCGGCTGACCGCCGGTCATCGCCACCGCGTCGTTGTAGAGGATCTTGTAGGTGATGTTGGTGCCGGCGGACAAAGCGAAACGCAGCGCCAGCGTTCCCGAATGATTGTAGGTGCCGTCGCCGAGATTCTGGAAGATGTGCTCCCGTTTGGAGAACGGCGCCTGGCCGACCCACTGCGCGCCCTCCCCGCCCATCGCGGTGAAGCCGATCGTGGAGCGGTCCATCCACAAGGCCATGAAATGGCAGCCGATCCCGGCAGCCGCGATCGACCCCTCCGGAACTTTGGTCGATGAATTGTGCGGACAGCCAGAACAGAAGAACGGGGTGCGTGAACCGATATCCTTGGTATCGGCCAGCATCGCCTGGAACTGCTTCAGTTTTGAGACGCGCTGGGTGATTTCTTCGGATGGGCCGATGGTCCGGATGATGCGCTCGCCCAGCGCGATGGCGATTTCATTCGGGTCGAGCGCCCCCTTGGCCGGAAACAGCCAGCCGCCGCGCTCATCCTTCTTGCCGACGATGACCGGCTGGTTGGCGGTACCGTAGAGGTTCTCACGCAACTGGACTTCGATCAGCGAGCGCTTTTCCTCGACGACGACAACCGTTTCCAGCCCGCGCGCAAACTCGGCGACGTGCTCCAAATCGAGTGGCCACGGGCAACCCACTTTGAACAGGCGGATGCCGATGCGGTTCGCCACGGCCTCGTCGATGCCGATGTCGTCCAGCGCCTGGCGCACATCGAGATAGCTCTTGCCGACGGTGACGATGCCCAGTTTCGCCTTTCGCCCGCCGGAATAGATGATGCGGTTCAGTCCGTTCTCGCGGATGAAGGCGGCCATGGCGCCGCGTTTGCCTTCGTGCAGCCGCGCTTCCTGTCCAAGCTGGTCAAGCTCGTTGCGGATGTTGAGACCGCCGGGCGGCATATCGAATTCGGGCAGGACGATGTTCAGGCGCGCCGGCGACGCATCGACCGATGCCGTCGATTCGATGTTGTCCTTAACGCACTTGATCGCCGTCCAGGTCCCGGAGAAGCGTGACATGGCAAAGCCGAGCAGGCCGTAGTCGATCAGTTCCTGCACGCCTGCCGGATTGAGGACCGGGATCATGGCATCGACGAAGGCAAACTCCGTGGCATGCGCATTGGTCGACGATTCGGCGTTGTGGTCGTCGCCCATCAAGGCAAGAACGCCGCCGTGCCTGGACGAACCCGCCAGATTGGCATGGCGGAAGACGTCGCCGGAACGGTCGACTCCCGGGCCTTTGCCGTACCAGACCGAAAAGACCCCGTCATATTTGCCTTCGCCAAGCAGTTCGGCCTGCTGCGATCCCCAACATGCCGTGGCCGCAAGCTCCTCGTTGAGGCCCGACTGGAAAACGATGTCGGCATGCGAAAGCTGATTTTTTGCCCGCCAGAGCTGCAGGTCCAGCCCGCCGAGCGGAGAGCCGCGGTAGCCGGAGACGAAACCTGCCGTGTTGAGGCCGGCCAACCGGTCCCGTTCGCGCTGCATCAGGAGCATGCGCACGACGGCCTGGGCACCCGAGAGAAAAACACGTTCCTTGGAAAGATCGAATTTATCGTCGAGCGAGACGTCGTGCAGCGTCATGGTACCTTCCCGTGCGAAACCGTCCGGATTCGCCACAGCGACTGGATCGGGCGCAGTCTTTCCACCTCGGCATGTAACGTCAATTCAATTCGGCTGCATCAGGGCGAACTTCGACGTCCACCGTGACATCGCCAATCGCAAGCAGCGGTGCCTACCAGCCGGCAAAGCGCTGCGGCCTGAGCCAGGATTGCTGTGGATTGCCATCTGCGGAAAGCACCGCATCGATCAGCCAGCGTGCGGTCGCAGGCGCCGCGTGCATGCCGATGGATCCCATGCCGCCATGCACATAAAGGCCGTCGACTGGCGTACGCCCGGCCACAGGCAATCCATCAGACAACATCGGCCGGTTGCCCGGATAGACATTCTTCACCACAGGCGACCCAAGTCCCGGGATCATCCTGAGAGCCCGGGCGGCGATACGGCTGGGCATATCGGTGTTGCGCAGCAGATCCCGGAAGGCCGGCTGAACAGATGCGCCCAGACGTGCGTCGCCCCCTCGCATCGGATTGAGACAGATCGCCTCGATGCCAGGCCTGTCGTCGTTCCGGGCAGCAACGTCCGCCAGGCCTGCCAGCGACAGGCGGCCCAACTCGTCCTGATCGGGCCAGGTCAATTCCTCCACGATCCAGGGCAGTTCAAAATCCAGCTTGCCGAACTGGATCAGCCAGCCACGCCCCGCGGTGAACGGAAGGCCTGGCAGTGGGCCGTCTCCGACCGTCCGGCGCAGCATGTCGGACATCCACAGACCATTGGCGATGAAGACCATATCGGCGGCAACGACACCATCGTCGGTGAGCACGCCTTGCACCCTGCCGCCGCGGGAGATGATCTGCGCGACACGCAGGCCGGTCCGGAAACGCCCTCCGGCGAGACGGGCTGCATGGGCAAAGGCGTGGGTGGCTCCCATCGGCTCAAGCGTCCACGCCCGTTCGACAAAATAGCCACCGGCAACCCTGAAGCCGAGCCGGGGATAGTCGCTCGCCAACTCCGCGCCCTTCACCTTCTCCATGCCGACACCGGCATCACGATAGCGCTGCGCAATGGCACCGGCCTCCTCGAGGCTGGCATCGTCTTCCGAGATCAGCAGGTGGCCGATCCGGCCGAACTCGAACGGAACCGCACCGTCGGCAAGCTCGCCATAGACTTCGACACTCTTGTCGAGCATCTCGACCACGCAGCGCTGTGGTCCCGACAGCAGCGTGCCGGTGTTTCGTCCGGATGACTCCGCGGCGATCGACCCCTGCTCGATCACCGTGACGCCAATTCCCCGCCGGGCCAATTCATACGCCAGCGTGCAGCCGGCGATGCCGCCACCAATGACAACCGCTTCCGTCGTTCGCTTTGTCAACTTCTCCTCCATTCGTATTCTCGTATACGAGTATACAGATTCGATTTGACGAACAAGAGGCTTTGCGGCACGACACTGGCTTCACACTTCCGGGACAGTTGCATGGACAGACAGGGCAAGATTGGCGAAGGCAGGAGCGTCAGGCCGCAAACGGCCGCGGATGGCGTGACGGCAATCCTGCGTGAGGCCATTGCCACCGGCACCTTGGCGCCAGGCGCCGCGTTGCGGCAGGATGAGCTCGCCAGGGAATTCGGCGTCAGCCGGATGCCGGTTCGAGACGCACTGCGCTACCTCGAAGCCGAAGGTCTTGTTGCCATTCATCCGACACGGGGCGCCGTGGTCGCGGCCATGAATGCGACCGATATCAGCGAGCTTTACGCGCTGCGTGAGCTGCTCGAAGGGGAAGCGCTAAAGCTCTCAATGCAAAGGCAGAATCCCGACAGCCTGCGCCATGCGGCCAGTGTGATCGAACAGCTTGACCGGGAAACCGATGTCGGCCGCTGGGGACAACTCAACCGGGAATTCCATCTGGCGCTCTACCGCGACTGCGGCAACCGGCGCCTGCTGGACCTGATTGAAGCGCAACATACCGCCTCCGACCGCTACGTTCGCATCGTGCTGTCCAATCTGGACTATCGCGAGCGGTCGCAGGACGAGCACCGCGCCATGCTGTTCGCATGCATGCAAGGCGACAGACAGGCGGCGGTGGGTCACCTGACCCGGCATTTCCGCGACGCCTGCGCAGCGCTGCTTGACTACATGGCTTCTCGCGAGCGCTAGAGACTAGGCTTTTGGGCAGACCGGTTTTTCCGCACCGGGAAGCCTACCGTCCGGATGATCCTTCAATTCCGGGTTCAGCTCATAGACTGGTCCGGTCACCAGAGGCCGGTCCGGCAGCACGCTCTGGTCCTCGCTCGAGATGAGCGTGGTCTGCAATGCCTGCAAAAGCTTGCCGTTCGGATCCTCGATCCGGATGGAGACACCATAAGGTTTGTCTTTCACCACACATGTCAGCGCCGGACTGGTCAGCGTGATGTGCCGCATCTTCGGCCAGACAGGCTGCTTCACCACAAAGGGGGCGCCACCGGCAGGGTTCTCGAAACTTGCAACCGCGACCTGTCCGTCTTCCATTGGGCGCAGCGGGTTGAGTGTCACGACGTAGGTGGCGCGCGCCAGCCGATAGTTGAATTCGAAAAGGCGTCCGGACACTTCGAAATACTGCCCCTCTTCGGACTGGCGGCAGGCGCCGAGCATCATCGCAGCCAGAAGGCCTGTGCCCAGGGCAAGTGTGCGCCAGTCGGCTACGTTTCCTCTAGCCACGCCCGATCTCCCGCGCTTCCTTGCGACGCCGGTAATGGCGGCTGGCCTTGCGACGATTTCCGCACACCGCCATGTCGCACCAGAGCCGGCTGGAATTGCGGCTGCGGTCCACGAACAACCAGCGGCAATTGGCGCAGATCCGAAGACGGCGCGTCGTGTCGCCGCCCAGTAGCGACAAGGCGGAGACGGCCAGAGCGGCTTCGAAGGCGATTGGTGTTTCGGGATCACCAAATGGCCGTGATGGATCTCCAATCTTCCCCTGCACAGCAGCAACACCTTTGGAACAGGCCTTCAGAAAATCGGACAGATGGCTGCTTTCATAGGTGCCATCCTGGACGACTTCGCGGAACAGGCGATCGGTTGTCTCGCGGATCTCCAGCACCAGCGGTGCGATCCGCGCCGGTTCACCGGCCTCCAGACGTCGTCCGCCCAATTCCGCGACCCGGAACGCACT
The DNA here is from genome assembly GCF_042739655.1 of Mesorhizobium sp. NPDC059025. Taxonomy (NCBI): domain Bacteria; kingdom Pseudomonadati; phylum Pseudomonadota; class Alphaproteobacteria; order Hyphomicrobiales; family Phyllobacteriaceae; genus Mesorhizobium; species Mesorhizobium sp. NPDC059025. The sequence continues at coordinate 59,112 of NZ_JBHYIM010000017.1, forward strand.
GGCTGCATCCGCGAACCGTGCGATCTCGGACCAGTCCTCAAATCGATCGAAACCGTGATCGGGATCGCCGCGCAGAACAACCGTGTTGGCCGTATCGAGCGCAAGCACGCCACCCGCAAAGCGATGCTGGATCCAGGAAACCGTCATGCCACAAATCTAACCAGTAATATGCATTTGACAAGTTAGAATCAGAAAGGCAGCCTGCCAATACCTCGGATTGTCCCTGGCCGGTGGCTGGCATGCTCTACTTCCTCCAGCAGGTCCTGAACGGACTGCACTCGGGCGCGCTCTATGCGCTCCTTGCCTTCGGCTACGCGCTGACCAACGGCATCCTGCACCGGACCAACCTCGCTTATGGCGCACTCTTTGCATTCTGCGGACAGACGATGATCCTCGCCGCAGTCTTCGGCTATCAGATCCTGTGGCTGACCTTGCCGGCCACCATCCTGTTCGCGGCAGCTTTGACGTTCGCCTATGCCGCAGCCGCCAGCCATCTGCTGGCGCGATCGCTGTTCGAGCCGCTTGCGGAAAACTCGCCCAACACGATCGCGGCTGCGACGCTGGGGGTGGCGCTGGTCATGACCGAGCTTGCCCGCATCGCGGCCAACACACATGACGTGTGGCTGCCGCCGATGCTGGGCACGCCCGTCGTCTTCGCCGACGCCGGGGGCTTCAAGGCGACGCTGACGGTCATCCAGCTTTTGAACTGCACTCTCGTTGTGCTCGTCTTGATTGCGGGATCGTTCGTCCTTGGCCGATCGCGCTACGGCCGGTTGTGGCGCGCCGTCTCCGACGATCCGCATGCCGCTGCCATGTGCGGAGCCGATGTCCGCAGGGTTTTCCGTACTGCGGTCGTGGCTGGCGGGCTTTGCGCGGCACTGGCCGGGATACTCGCGGCCCTCTACTATGGCAATCTCGGCTTCGGTGCCGGCCTGATCTACGGCCTGAAGGTCCTCTTCATCACCGCTGTGGGTGGCTACCTCTCCCCCACCAGAGCCGCGACAGGAGCCGCGGCCTATGGTTTGGCCGAATCGTTGTGGACCGGATATTTCACGGTCGAATGGCGCGACGCCTGGATGTTTCTCTTCCTGGTTGCAGTCCTGGTCCTCGTCGGAGCCGGGCGCGACAACCGCCGGACCGTCTGATTTCATTAAACTTTCGTCGCATGTTTCGGCTTGCGGCTTGCGAAAGTTGGGGGCTGGAATAATTCCAGCCCTCCGACGCTTCTGGGCTGTGTTGACCCACGGACCAGACGCGGCATACCGTTGGTCCAAGCAGGCGCGGCGCAAAAATGGGGAGCGGCACGCCCTGCCCGTCAGGGAGGTTTTGTATGGAAGGGCTTCTGGCTCTGTCCCGGGGCATTGATCGCCTCAACGAATTCATCGGAAAATGGGTTTCATGGCTGATCCTGGTGTCGATCCTGGTCAGCGCCGGCAACGCCATCATCCGTAAGCTTTTCGACGTGTCGTCGAATGCCTGGCTCGAGTTACAATGGTATCTGTTCGGCGCGGCCTTCATGCTGGCAGCCGCCTATACGCTCAAGCAGAACGAACACATCCGCATCGACATCGTCTACGGCATGTGGTCACGCCGCGTTCAGCATTGGATCGACCTGATCGGCCATCTCTTCTTCCTGATGCCGTTCGTGCTGCTGATGGTCTACATGTTCGTGCCCTATACCCTCCACTCCTTCCAGTCAGGTGAGGGTTCCACGAATTCCGGCGGCCTCATCGTCTGGCCGGCCAAGGCCATCCTGCTGGCAGGCTTTTCTCTTCTGGCACTGCAGGGCATTTCGGAGATCATCAAGAAGATCGCCATCATGCGCGGCGACCTTGAAGACCCCAATCCATTCGTCTCGGCGCACGAGCAGGCGGAACTCGAAGGCAAGGCGCTGGCTGAAGAGGTGCGCTCGTGATCGCCTTCATCGCGCAGAACATGGCGCCGATCATGTTCGCCTCACTGATCGTCTTTCTGCTGTTCGGTTACCCTGTTGCCTTTTCACTGGCTGCAAGCGGCCTTCTCTTCTTCGCCATCGGCGTGGAACTGGCGCCGTTCTCCGGTGGTTCGATCAACCTGTCCTGGCCACTGCTCTGGGCTTTGCCCGAGAATTTCTACGGCAACCGGGTGATGTCGAACGATGTGCTGCTGGCCATCCCGTTCTTCACCTTCATGGGCATCGTGCTGGAACGTTCCGGCATGGCGGAGGATCTGCTCGACACGGTCGGGCAACTGTTCGGTCCGATCCGCGGCGGCCTGGCCTACGCCGTCATCTTTGTCGGCGCCCTGCTCGCAGCCACCACCGGCGTGGTCGCTGCCTCGGTCATCGCAATGGGCCTGATTTCGCTGCCGATCATGCTGCGCTATGGTTACGACCGGCGCGTCGCATCCGGTGTCATCGCCGCATCCGGCACGCTGGCGCAGATCATTCCACCTTCGCTGGTGCTGATCGTGCTCGCCGACCAGCTCGGCCGTTCGGTAGGCGACATGTATGCCGGCGCGCTGATCCCCGGTCTCGTGCTGACCGGGCTCTACATGCTCTACATCCTGGTAATGTCGATCATCCGGCCGAATTCGATGCCGGCGCTGCCTGAGGAGGCACGCACGCTCGGAAAAGGTGTGCTGTCCCTGATCGTCGCGCTGCTGGCAGCTGGCATCATCGGCTATGCTGCCTACCGTTACCTCGAACCAACCCACGGCACCAACGCGGATATTCTTGGCGCCACCATCGCGGTTGTCGTGATCTATGTTGTAGCCGTTGCCGACAAGGCACTGAGCCTCAATGTGATGTCCAGGCTGGCGCAGCAGGTGGTGATCGTGCTGATCCCACCGCTGGCGCTTATTTTCCTGGTGTTGGGCACCATCTTCCTCGGCATCGCCACGCCGACGGAAGGCGGCGCAATGGGCGCCGTCGGCGCGCTGGTCATGGCCGGCTTCAAGAGGCGACTGACCCTGGATGTCATCAAACAAGCGCTCGCATCGACAACCAGGCTGTCATCCTTCGTGCTGTTCATCCTGATCGGTGCCCGCGTCTTCTCGCTGACCTTCTATGGCGTGAACGGCCATCTGTGGGTCGAACACCTGCTGGTCTCGCTACCCGGCGGTGAGCTCGGCTTCCTGATCGTCGTCAACATTCTTGTCTTCGTGCTGGCCTTCTTCCTCGACTTCTTCGAGCTGGCCTTCATCATCGTGCCGTTGCTGGCACCCGCGGCAGACAAGCTCGGCATCGACCTCGTCTGGTTCGGTGTGCTGCTCGGCGTCAACATGCAGACGTCCTTCATGCATCCACCTTTCGGTTTCGCGCTGTTCTACCTGCGCTCGGTGGCGGCTCGTGTGCCCTATCTCGACCGTATTACCGGCAAGCAGATTGCGCCGGTCACGACCGGCCAGATCTATTGGGGTGCGGTTCCATTCGTCTGTATCCAGGTGCTGATGATCGCCCTCACCATCGCCTTCCCGCAAATGGTCATGCACTACAAGGGAAAAACCGTCGATCCGAGCACGATCGAGATCCAGGTCCCCGAACTGCCTGGCATGGGCCTGCCCCCGCTCGGCGCGCCAGGCAGGGGATCAACACCGGCACAACCTGCCACCCCGGGCACGGACCTGTCACAGCCGCCGAGCTTCGGCGGCGACCAGCCAGCGCAGCCGGCACCTTCGGCACCGGATCTTTCGAAGCCTCCCAGCTTCAACTGATCCAGCGACCAACTGAACACCAACAAAAAAGCCCGGAGCGTCGCTCCGGGCTTTTTTTTCCTAAGGTTACGCTGATCAGAGCTTGTTGCCGCGCTGCTGGATCATCATGAAGGTGTCGTAGTTGTATTCAGCGACCTGCGCCCAGAGATAATGCTCCTTGCGGAAGCCCTTGATCGATTCCCAGATCTTCTTGAAATCGGCATTGCCGGCCTCGATCTCGGCATAGACCTCGTTGGCCTTCTCGAAGCAGGCCGCCAGGATTTCCTGGCTGAACGGCCGCAGCTTGGCGCCGGATGCGACCAGCGACTTCACGGCGCCGGGATTCACATAGTCGTACTTCTGCAGCATGTTGGCGTCGGCCGCCTGCGCTGCCGTATGAACCAGCGACTTGTAGTTTGCCGGCAGTTCCTCGAACTTCGCCTTGTTGAACAGCAGATGGACGGTCGGGCCGCCCTCCCACCAGCCGGGATAATAATAATAGGGCGCCACTTTCTGGAAGCCGAGCTTCTCGTCATCGTAGGGGCCGACCCATTCGGCCGCGTCGATGGTGCCCTTCTCGAGCGCCGGGTAGATGTCGCCGCCGGCGATCTGCTGCGGCACGACGCCCAGCTTCTCGACCACCTTGCCGGCAAACCCGCCGATGCGCATCTTCAGGCCCTTGAGATCGGCAACCGTGTTGATCTCCTTGCGGAACCAGCCACCCATCTGCACGCCGGTGTTGCCGCCTGGCAGGCCATAGAGGCCTTGCTTGCCAAGGAACTCGTTGAACAGCGCGATGCCGCCGCCATGGTAATGCCAGGCATTCATGCCGCGCGCGTTGAGCGCGAACGGCACGGCCGCTCCCAGCGCCCAGGTCGGGTTCTTGCCCCAGTAATAATAAGCTACTGTATGGGCGGCTTCGACGGTTCCAGCCGCTGCAGCGTCTGCGGCCTGAAGTCCGGGAACAAGTTCGCCCGAAGCAAAGACCTGTACGGTGAAATTACCGTCGGTCGCCTCCGAAACCATTTTGGAGAACACTTCGGCACCGCCGTAGATCGTATCCAGCGACTTCGGGAAGGACGAGGTCAGGCGCCAGGTCACTTTCGGATTGGATTGGGCGATAGCCGGAGCCGCGAGCGTCGTGGCGACGGCCGCCGCTCCCGCACCGGTAACACCGGCTTTGCGGATGAACGAACGACGATCCATGAAGTTCCTCCCTTTTTTGGATCAACGGGCAATATGAAAATAAAGAAGATTTCCCCGATTTCGGCGGGTTGTACCGGGCAAGACAATACACGCCGTTCCCATCGTGTCCAGCGAGCGGCGGGGGCTGTGGAGCAGCCTTTTCCAAGCTCTGCGACTATAGTCTAACGAGCGGATCGTGCATGGCTTGCATGTCTTGGTGAAGCCATAAACTTGTCGTGGAAAAGCGCCTCGGCATCGCCTATTTTATAGGCATTCCAGTCTTGGACCCTAACGGAACCCGTAGCCAAAATGCAGCAGCCGCTCGTCGCAGTCTCGACCGATGTCCGCCAGTTCGACAACTACACCTGGCATGCAGCACCCCGGCAATATCTGGAGGCGGCTATCGCCGGCGCCGGTGTGTTTCCGGTCCTGGTTCCTTCCTTCGGCGATCGGCTCGATCTCGACGAGCTGCTGTCGTCGGTCGACGGCGTGATGATGACCGGCTCCAAGTCGAATGTGCACCCCTCGCTCTATGGCGGCGACGCCAGCGAAGCCAACGGCCCCTATGACCCCGACCGCGATGCGACGACTTTGCCGCTTATCCGCAAGGCGATCGAACGTGGCGTGCCGCTGCTGGCCATCTGCCGCGGCATCCAGGAAATGAACGTCGCGCTCGGAGGCTCGCTCGCAACCGAGATCCAGGAGCGTGAAGGTTCGCTCGATCATCGGGCGCCCGTTTCGGACAATCAGGACGAACGCTTCGCCATCCGCCAGAGCGTCAGCATCAAGCCGGGTTCGTGCCTGGCCGGTGTCTTCGGCGCCGGCGACGTCATGGTGAACTCCGTGCACCGCCAGGCTGTCGGTCGGCTCGGGGCGAAGCTGCAGGTCGAGGCGGTGGCAACCGATGGCACCGTCGAGGCCGTGTCCGTGCGCGATTCCCGCTCGTTTGCCGTAGGCGTGCAGTGGCACCCGGAATACTGGGTGAAAAGCGATAGCGTCTCACAGCGCGTCTTCAAGGCCTTCGGCGATGCCGTGCGTGCGCATGCCGCCGCCCGGGCTGCGACGCGTGCCGCTGCCGAGTAGCTTTCCGGATTACCAACCGCACCCGCATTGCGGGTGCGGTGGTTAGGTGGTTACCCCGCGACCAGATCAGCCTCCGCCAGTCGGCTCGAATGCGATTTCCATCGCATTCTATTTTTCGGTTCGCTAAAGTAGAACCGGGGTTGAGGGTGACTGGTGGCATTCAACGCGAAAGAAATTGCCGGACATCCGGCCTTGCATCGTATTGTTCGCAGCCAGGCGAAAGCACTGTTGGCTGCCTATCAAAGTTCACCCCGGCTCTCTTCGGTGTTCGCCACGCAGCAGCGCTGGCTGATGGCGCATGCTGGACTGGCTCTCTACTTTCGCCAAGGCGCGATAACGACCGCGCGTTTCCTTCAACTGATCGAACTGCATTCCGTAGCAAGCAAGAATACGGCCGATGCCTTCATGAAGGAAATGCAGCAATACAACTACGTCGAATCTCTTCCGGACAATACCGACCGCCGATCGAATCCGCTGCGTCCAACCCCCCAGGCATTGGAAACACTGGCTGCCTGGGCGATGGTCCATCTCACGACGTTGGATGGCTTTGACGGTGGCCGGCGGCTGGCAACTTTTGCCGCCAGACCAGACGCGCTCGCCCGTCTGGAACCTCTGATCGCCGATGGTTTGCTCACCTCGGAGCCGGTGCGCACTCCAGAAAAGACCTTTTCGCTGTTCACCTGGCTGAACAATGGCGGCGTGGTCATGGAATGGTTGATTTCGAGTGTCGATCCAGCCCTCGCCAGCCAGGACCACATTCCGACCGGCGTTTTCTCGGTTGGCGAATTCGCCAATCTGTTGAAGCTCTCCCGCACCCATCTGGCGCGCAAGCTGCGCGAGGCTGAAGCCCTTGGCAGCATTGGCTGGCTAGGGAAGCGCGGCAACTCCACAATGTGGGTATCGCGCGACTTCTATCGTGAATACATGGACGCACAGGCCGTGAAGCTGGCCATTATCGACCAGGCCTATGAAGACAGCCTGACCGACATTGCATGATCGCGCGAGGCCTAGCTGGCCAGCCTCGCCGCATGCCACTTCAAATGATCATCCATGAAGGTCGAGATGAAGTTGTAGGAATGGTCGTAGCCATCCTGCATGCGCAGTTCCAGCAGAACTCCGGCCTTCTTGCAGGCATCCTCCAGCAACCAAGGCCGCAGGCCTTCGTCGAGAAAACCGTCAGCCATACCCTGGTCGACCAGGAATTCCGGAAACCGCTCACCATCCTTGAGCAACAGCGTGGCATCATAGGCACGCCAGGCGTTCTCGTCGGCCCCGAGATACTTCTCCAGCGCCGGCTTCGACCAGCCGGCGGTCGTCGGTTGCACGATCGGTGCGAAAGCCGAGCAACTCCGGAAGCGATCGGCGTTCCTGAGCGCAATGGTCAGCGCGCCGTGGCCGCCCATCGAGTGGCCGAAGATTCCCTGCCGCGCCATGTCTGCCGGGAAGTTCCGCGCGATCAACGCCGGCAATTCTTCAGCGACATAGGAATACATGCGATAATTCCTGGCAAAGGGCTCCTGCGTGGCATCGACATAGAAGCCGGCACCCAGGCCGAACTGCCAGTTGTCTTTCTCGTCTGGCACGCCCTCGCCGCGCGGGCTGGTGTCCGGGCAAACGATCATCAAGCCGAGTTCGGCCGCCATCCGCCGATATTCGCCCTTGTCCATGACGTTTGCATGGGTGCAGGTGAGACCCGACAGATACCAGAGCACCGGAACAGGGCGATCCTTCGCCCGCGGCGGAACGAACACGGCAAAGGTCATGTCGCACGCGCAAGCGTCCGAGGCATGCGAATAGACGCCCTGGATACCACCATGCGACTTTGACGTGGAAACGGTCTTCATCGGCCCTGTCTCAATCAACGTATCTGGAAATATGCGTGAAGGGCGCCCGACATAATGCCGAGCGACCCGATGTGATGATGCCGAAGCGATCAGTAGACGACCACGCTGCGGATGCTCTTGCCTTCATGCATGAGATCAAAGCCCTTGTTGATCTCCTCGAGCTTCAGCGTGTGGGTGATCATCGGATCGATCTCGATCTTGCCGTCCATGTACCAGTCGACGATCTTCGGCACGTCGGTGCGGCCACGAGCCCCGCCGAAGGCCGTGCCCATCCAGGTGCGCCCCGTCACCAGCTGGAACGGACGGGTCGAAATCTCCTGGCCTGCACCGGCGACGCCGATGACGACAGACTTGCCCCAGCCGCGGTGCGCTGCCTCAAGCGCCTGGCGCATCACCTTCACGCTGCCCGTGCAGTCGAAGGTGTAGTCGGCGCCGCCGATCTGGTCGGCGCCACGCTTGGTCAGGTTGACCAGGTAAGGCACGATGTCGCCGTCGATCTCTTTCGGATTGACGAAATGCGTCATGCCGAAACGCTCGCCCCAGGCCTTCTTGTCGTTGTTCAGATCGACACCGATGATCATGTCGGCGCCAGCCAGCTTCAGGCCCTGGATGACATTGAGCCCGATGCCACCAAGCCCGAAGACGACCGCGGTCGCGCCCTCCTCCACCTTGGCGGTGTTGATGACGGCGCCGATGCCGGTGGTCACGCCGCAGCCGATGTAGCAGATCTTGTCGAACGGTGCGTTCGGATTGACCTTGGCCAGCGCGATCTCGGGCAGCACGGTGAAATTGGAGAAGGTCGAGCAGCCCATGTAGTGGAAGATCTTGTCCTTGCCGATCGAGAAGCGCGAAGTGCCGTCCGGCATCAGACCCTGACCCTGGGTCGCGCGGATCGCGGTGCACAGATTGGTCTTGCGCGACAGGCATGACGGACAGGAGCGGCATTCCGGCGTATACAGCGGAATGACATGGTCGCCCTTCTTCAGGCTGGTCACCCCCTTGCCGACATCGACGACGACGCCCGCGCCTTCATGGCCGAGGATCGCCGGAAAGATGCCTTCCGGGTCGGCGCCGGAGAGCGTGAATTCGTCAGTGTGGCAGATGCCGGTTGCCTTCACCTCTACCAGCACCTCGCCTTCGCGCGGCCCTTCCAGGTCCACCTCCATGATCTCAAGCGGCTTGCCTGCGGCAACTGCAACGGCGGCGCGGGTTTTCATGCTTCTTCTCTCCAACAGGCTTTTGGCCGGACTTGCGTCCGACGGACTCGGTCGCACCGGACGACATTCCAGGGCTCAAGCTAAGGTCCTCGCGCACCGGAAGCGGTCGTATCAGCGACGCATCATCCCACGGATACGAAGACCGATCCGCCAGACGAGCACTGTTGATTGTTAGCGGAGCATGGATGACAGGGCCAGCCCGTCAGACACAGCCGGCATAGACAATTGGTGGGAGCCTCCCACCAATTGTCTTGCTGCCCGGATTACAGGCGGGCCGTTGCCAGCGGTGCGCGGAAGCGCTTCAGCCGCAGCGCATTGCTCAGCACGAAGACACTGGACAAAGCCATGGCCCCGGCAGCCAGCATCGGCGACAGCAAGGTCCCGTTCACGGGATAAAGCAGCCCCGCCGCCACCGGCACCAGCGCAGCGTTGTATCCAAATGCCCAGAACAGGTTCTGGCGGATGTTGCGAATGGTCGCCTTGGACAGGGCAAGGGCATTGGCAACACCGACGAGGTCGCCCGACATCAGCACGACATCCGCACTTTCAATGGCGATGTCCGTGCCGGTGCCGATGGCGATACCGACATCGGCGGCAGCCAGCGCCGGCGCATCATTGATGCCGTCACCCACGAAGGCAACTCGGACACCACCACAGGCTAGCCGTCGTATCGCCTCGACCTTGCCATCTGGCAGCACCTCGGCAACCACCTCATCGATGCCGATCTGCCGGGCGATCGCCTTGGCCGTGTGACGGTTGTCGCCGGTCACCATCACGACTTTCAAGCCGAGTGCCTGCAGCGCCTGGATAGCCGCCGGTGTCGACGGCTTGATGGGATCGGCGACTGCGATGATCGCGGCAAGCTCATCGTCGATGGCAGCATAGAGCGGGCTCTTGCCCTCTCCCGCCAACCGCTCGACCACCGGCGCGAAAGCCGAGACGTCGAGGCCAAGCCGCGCCATCAGCCGATCGGCACCAACTTCCACCTGCCGATTTCCGATCCAGGCCCGCGCCCCGAAACCGGGAATGGCTTCGAAGTCGTTGGCTGCCGCAAGCGTCAGGCCCCGTTTTTCGGCGGCCCTCACGATCGCCTCGGCAACCGGATGTTCCGAGCGGGTTTCGACGGCGGCAACGAGGGCAAGAACCTCGGCCTCCTCGAAACCATCCGCGACGATGAAGTCAGTGAGTTCAGGCCGGCCTTCGGTCAAGGTGCCGGTCTTGTCCAATGCGATGACCGACGCATCACGCAATGTCTGCAGCGCATCGCCCTTGCGGAAAAGCACGCCCATCTCCGCCGCGCGGCCGGTGCCGACCATGATCGAGGTCGGAGTCGCCAGCCCCATGGCGCATGGGCAGGCAATGATCAGCACCGCGACCGCATTGACCAGTGCGAACGACAATGCCGGATCCGGCCCGAAGAAATACCAGACGCCGAAGGTAGCGAGCGCGGCAGCGATCACTGCCGGCACGAACCAGGCCGTCACCCTGTCGACCAGCGCCTGGATCGGCAGCTTGGCGCCCTGCGCGGTCTCGACCATGCGGATGATCTGCGCCAGCAGCGTTTCGGAACCCACCTTGGTGGCGTGGAACGAGAAACTGCCGGTCTTGTTGATGGTGCCTCCCACCACCTCGGCGCCGATGCCCTTGGACACTGGTACCGGCTCGCCGGTGATCATGGCTTCGTCGACAAAGGAAGAGCCTTCGACGATCTCGCCGTCGACGGCGATCTTTTCGCCAGGGCGTACCACCACGATGTCGCCGGCGCGTACATCCTGCAGCGGCACCTCGACGGCAGCACCATTCCGCATCACGCGCGCCGTCTTGGCCTGCAGCCCAACCAGTTTCTTGATCGCTTCGCCCGTTCGCCCCTTCGCACGAGCCTCGAGAAACCGGCCGAGCAGGATCAGCGTCACGATGACGGCTGCGGCCTCGTAATAGACATTGGCTGTGCCTGTCGGCAGTATTCGCGGCAGAAAGGTTGCGACCACCGAATAGGCCCAGGCGGCACCGGCCCCCAGCGCCACCAGCGCATTCATGTCGGGCGCCCCCCTGAGCAAGGCCGGCACGCCCTTGGCGAAGAAACGCAAACCAGGTCCGAACAGCACCAGCGTGGTCAGGACGAACTGCAACCGCCAGTTCCAGACACCGAACGTGCCCATCACCCAGTGATGAAAGGCAGGTACCAGATGCGAACCCATTTCCAGCACGAAGATCGGCAGGGTGAAGACGAGCGCCACAGCCAAGGCCCGTTGCAGGGAAGCGATTTCCGAGGCGCGACGGTCGACCTCCCGACCGTCGGCTGCTTCGGAGACAACAAGCCGCGCTTCGTAGCCCGCTGCATGCACTGCCGCTTCGACGGCGGATATCGTCGCCGCGCCGGCGACGATCGTCACCGTCGCCCGTTCGGTCGCAAGGTTGACGCTGGCATTGGTAACACCGGACACCGCCTTCAGCGCACGCTCGATGCGTGCCACGCAGGAGGCACATGTCATGCCTTTGATCGTGAACTCGATCGTCTCGCTACGTGCCTGATAGCCAGCTCCTGTCACCGCGGCCAGAACCGGAGCGAGATCCGGTTTACCCGAAAAAGCCACCTCGGCACGTTCCGTCGCCAGATTGACGCTGGCAGATGCAACGCCAGGTGCGGCCGCAATGGCTTTTTCCACGCGCCCGACACAGGAGGCGCAGGTCATGCCTTCGATACCGAGTTGAAAGATTGTGCCGGCCTTCGGCGTGGCGGCAGGGAACATTTTCGGGGCAACGGCGTTCATGGCTGCAACTCTCTTCTTGAGTGGTTGCCCAGGGAGATAAAGCTTCCAGTCATGGGAAGGTCAAGGGGCTTCGCGACCGATGACATCGCAGAAGCAATGGCCTTTGTCGCCTGCAAAAAAAGCGCTTGACCTTACCATGACGGGAAGGTGCAGATCGTAAAGCCTGAGTTTGATGAGCACGCCAAAGCCACTGCTGCAGCGCAGTTGCAGCAACACTATTGGCCAGAAGGAACAAGGGCGACATGGCCGACGAACACAGCCGGATTTCGGTATCGCAGCACGGCCTCGGTCCCTGGCGACGCGCCTGGATGTCGCAGGAAGAACCGACCGCTGACCGATCAGGCCTTGTCGCCGAGACCACCCACGGTGGCGATGACTTCCTCGGCCATGCGCTTGAAACGAGCGCTGGGGCCTTCCTGCCCTTCGCTCTGGCGGCTGATCCGCGCACCTTCCAGCAGCAACCCCAGCATATCGGCGGCCAGTTCGGGCTGATCGAGTCCGGCACGGGCACAGAGCTTGGCCAGATAGTTGCGGTGGTTCTTCTTGACCTCTTCGATCACCCGTTTGGCCGGATGATTGTCATCGGCCAGCTCGACGGCCGTGTTGGCCATCTCGCAACCGCGCCAGTCGTCGCTGATGCATCCGGCGGCATTCTGGATCCAGGCGTGCAACTGCGCCTTCGGATCACCGGGATGCTGGTGCTCCAGCTCATCCCACTTCAGATAGGATTCCTTGGCGGCGCGCTGCAGACATTCGACGATGAGATCGTCCTTGGAAGCAAAATGACGATACAGCGTCATCTTGTTGGTGCCGGCAGCCTCGGTGATCGCTTCAATACCCACGCCGCGTACGCCGTGCTGGTGAAACATCTCCCGCGCGGTGGTCACGATGCGCTCCCGTGGGCGCGCACTCACACGATCGTTATGATCACTATTGTCAGCAGTCTGAAAAATTTGATCGCTCATGGCTTGACGTCGGTGTTACCGGTCAGTAACTATCTGGCTGTTACCGAGCGGTAACATTTCATAATACCCCCGTCAAGGTCGACCATAGGCCAAGCCGGACAAGAATGATGGAACAGGGTGAAGGCCGCAAACACGGTCTTCGCCGAGCGCTTTTTTATTGCCTGGATCAGCCGGGAGACGAAATGATGGCATCCTATTCGAAGGCCCTGACCATTGATCAACTGCTGAACGACCCGATGACGCTTGCCGTCATGCGGGCTGATCGCGTCGATCCAGCTTCGTTGAAAGCCCTGCTTGTCCTCACCGCCGCGCGTCTGCGCGACGCCGACGACCACCCCAATTTGCCAAGAACCGATCCCGCATTCCTCCCAAGGGATCCCCTTGCCACTACTCGAAAAGCCGTTTGAACATGGTCAATTTCTTTCTCCAGAGACCGATCTTCGCCTCGGCGATCGCCATCATCATGGTGCTCGCCGGGCTGATCGCCTATTATCTTTTGCCGGTTGCGCAGTTCCCCAACATCGCGCCTCCCCAGGTCGTCGTCAGTGCCGTTTATCCCGGCGCGAGCTCCCAGGTTGTCGCCGATACGGTGACGACCCCGCTCGAACAGTCGATCAACGGCGTCGAAGGCATGACCTACATGTCCTCGGCAAGCTCGAATGACGGCTCCGCGCGCATCACCGTCACCTTCGACGTCGGCTATCCGCTCGATATCGCTGCAATGGACGTCCAGAACCGTGTTTCGCAGGCAGCTTCCTCCCTGCCGGCCATCGTCAACCAGGCCGGTGTCACCGTCAAGAAACAGAATCCGAGCTTCGTGCTGATCGTGAACCTGACCTCGCCAGACGGCTCGGTCGATCCGGTAGCACTGAGCAACTATGCCTACCTGCAGGTCGCGGATCCGCTGAAACGCGTTCCCGGCGTCGGCGATGTGCAGATCTTCGGCGAGCGCCGCTATTCGATGCGCGTCTGGCTCGACCCGGACAAGTTGGCCAATCTCGGCATCACCGCTGTCGACGTGCAGAACGCCGTCGCCGAGCAGAACGTGCAGGTTGCAGCCGGCAAGATCGGCCAGTCGCCGGCGCCGGCAGGCACTGCTTTCGAAATGCAGGTCAACGCCACCGGCCGTCTCTCCGACCCCAAGGAATTCGGCAACATCGTCGTACGGGCCAATTCGACCAGCGGCTCGCTGGTGCGCCTGAAGGACGTCGCGCGCATCGAACTGGGGTCGCTGCTCTACAATTCGTCGACCTATGCCAACGACAAACCGACCGTGGTTATCGCGACCTTCCAGATGCCGGGCTCCAATGCGCTGGAGCTGAAGAAGAACATCGAAGCCAAGATGAAGGAACTGTCGGCTCGCTTCCCGAAGGGTATCGAGTACACGATCTTCTACGATACGACCAAGTTCGTGTCGGCTGCCATGGAAGACGTGGTCAAGACCTTGCTCGAAGCGCTGATCCTGGTCGTGGCCGTCGTCTTCATCTTCCTGCAGAACTGGCGCACCACACTTATCCCGATCATCGCCATCCCGGTCTCCCTGATCGCGACCATGGTGGTGATGCTGGCGCTGGGTTTCTCGCTCAACATGCTTTCGCTTCTCGGCATGGTGCTCGCCATCGGCCTCGTGGTCGATGACGCCATCGTCGTGGTCGAAAACGTCGAACGCCAGCTCGAAGCCGGCCATCCCCCGCTTGAAGCAGCCCGACTGGCGATGAAGGAAGTCACCGGCCCGATCATTGCGACCACAGCAGTGCTGATGGCTGTGTTCATTCCTGTCGCCTTCATTCCGGGCGTCACCGGCCAGCTCTACAACCAGTTCGCCTTGACTGTCGCGATCTCTGTCGGCATCTCGGCGTTCAACTCGCTGACGCTGTCACCTGCCCTGTCGGCAGCCTTCCTGCGCCATCGGCCGCCATCGACGTTTTTCCTCTATCGCTGGTTCAACGACGGCTTCACCTGGCTGTCGCACGCCTATTCGGAAGCAGTGCGTGGTTTCATCAAGTTGCGCTGGCTGATGATGGGGGTGTTTGTCGCGCTGATTGCCGCAACGTATCTCGTCTCGACACGCATTCCGTCGGCCTTCCTGCCGGTGGAGGACCAGGGCTATTTCTTCAACATTGTGCAACTGCCTGACGGCGCTTCACTGGAGCGCACCGACGCGGTTGCCAAGAAAGTTCGCGACACGGTGCTGGCCACACCCGGCGTCGAGTATGCCATCACGATTGCAGGCTTCAATTTCCTGACCTTTGCCAACCAGTCGAACTCGGCAGCGGTGTTTGCGATCCTCAAACCTTGGGAGGAACGCAAGGGACCGGGCTTGAGCGCAACGGAGATCGTCAATTCCGTACGTCCGAAGTTGTTCGGCATGCCCGATGGACTGGCGCTGGCATTTGAACCGCCGTCCATCCAGGGTCTCGGCACGACCGGAGGCTTTGAATTTCAGGTCGAAGATCTGGCTGGCCATGGTGCCAATGCCGTCAACGACGCGACCCAGGCATTGCTCGCAGAAGCCCGCAAGCAGCCGGAACTCAACCCGCAGACGCTGTTCAGCACATTCTCGACATCGACGCCGCAGTTCAACTTCGACCTCGATCGCAACAAGGCAAAGCTGCTTGGCCTTGCCCTGCCGGATGTGTTCAACACACTGCAGATCTACCTCGGCTCGCTCTATGTGAATGACTTCAACATGTTCGGCCGTACCTTCCGTGTCACCATGCAGGCGGACAAGGCGGCACGCGCCGAAGCCGCCGATCTGAGCAAACTTTATGTGCGGAACAACACCGGTCAGATGGTGCCGTTGTCGACGCTCGGCACGATGAAATCCATTGTCGGGCCGGAGACGGTGACACACTACAACAACTACGGTTCCGCCCTCATCAACGGCAACGCAGCGCCCGGTTTCTCTTCGGGTCAGGCGATCGAGGCGATGCAAAGGGCGGCCGCGACCGCACTCCCGAACGACTTCGGCTTTGAATGGACCGGCATCACCTTCCAGGAATTGAAGGCAGGTTCTGTTGCGATCTTCGTCTTCGCGCTCGCCATCGTCTTCGTGTTCCTGATCCTGGCGGCGCAGTATGAGAGCTGGTCGATGCCGTTCATGGTCATCCTGTCGGTGCCGACCGCCTTGTTCGGAGCGTTGCTGGCGATTTGGCTGCGCGGCATGCAGATGGACGTCTATTCGCAGATCGGCTTCGTCATGCTGATCGGCCTGGCCGCCAAGAACGCGATCCTGATCGTCGAGTTCGCCAAGCATCTGCGCGAACAGGGCATGAGCATCGTCGAAGCAGCCATGGAAGCCGGCCGCCTGCGCCTGCGCCCGATCCTGATGACCGCCTTTGCCTTCATCCTCGGCGTCGTACCGCTGATGCTGGCGACGGGTGCCGGTGCTGCCAGCCGTCAGTCGCTGGGGACCGCCGTATTCGGCGGCATGCTGGCGGCCACCATCCTGACGCTCGCCTTCGTTCCCGTCTTCTACGCCATCATCGAACAGTGGCGGGAAGGCAAGGCCGGCGCGAAAGCCGAACATACCGAAACATCCCATGCGCCGCATGGTGGCGAGCAACCCTCGCCGACCCATGTCCCGGCGGCAGAATAACGGAGCCAGTCCATGCGTATCTGGAAAATCACCACAGCCGTCGCCGTCATCACCGCGGCGGCAGCCTATGTCCACTTCAACGGCGAGCCCGCCTTTCTGAACGGCCTTATCAGCAAGCCGGCCGATGCGGCAGCTCCCGCACAAGCCATGCAGGCGATGCCGGTGCCAGTAGCCACGGTCGTGAAGAAGACCTTGCCGGTCTATCTCGACTACACCGCGCGCGCCGAGGCCATCCGCAGCGTCGCGCTGCAGGCCAAGGTCTCCGGCTACATCCTCGAGCAGGCCGCGGAGGACGGCGTCGACGTCAAGAAGGGCGATACCCTCTACCGCATCGATCCGCGTGACTATCAGGTGGCGCTCGATCAGGTGAAGGCTCAGGCCCAGCGCAACCAGGCATCACTCAGCTATACCAAGGCGAGCCTGACCCGCGGCAACGACCTGATCAAGACCGGTTTCTTGTCCAAGGACGGTTTCGATCAGCGCAGCAGCACCATGCAGCAGGGCGAAGCAACTGTGGCCGCAGACAACGCGGCGATCCAGGCGGCCGAAATCAATCTCGGCTACACCACGATCAGGGCTCCCTTTGACGGTCGCCTCGGCCGCAACCAGGCACCTGTCGGTACCCTCGTCAATGTCGGCGGCACCTCGCTGAACACGCTGGTCCAGGTCAGCCCGATCTACATCACCTTTACGCCGAGCGAGGGCGATCTGGCGCTCATCCAGAAGGCAAAGGCCAGCGGACCGATCGTTACCGAGGTGACCATCCCCGGCGACAAGACGCCGCCGCGCAAGGGCGAGCTCACCTTCATCGACAACAGGATCGATGCCGCGACTGGAACCATTGTGGCGCGTGCCACCATCGGCAATGACGATCGATCGCTGCTGCCAGGCCAGTATGTGAACATCCGCCTGCAGATCGGCGAAACCCCGAACACCTTGCTTGTGCCGCAGATCGCGCTCGGTTCCAACCAGCTCGGCAAGTTTGTCTATGTCATCGACGAAGGCAACAAGGTTGGAATGCGGTTGGTCGAACTCGGTCAGACCGAAGGCGAACTGATCGCCATCACCAAGGGCATCACTGAAAACGACAAGATCATCAGTGGCAATCTTCAGAAGATCGGGCCGGGCATGCCGGTAAACCCCCAAACGGCAAGCCCGACTCCGCCCCCGGCGTCCTGACCATCAGGGCACCGGAATGGTCCAGCCGGTCACTGCGGTGACCGGCTGGACTTTTTTTGTCGGCTCGAAACGCGGGCGGGATCTATCGTCCCGGACGTTCCTCAGATGACGAAAAACCAGTTGGCGACCAGCACGACAGCCAATCCGGCAATGAGTGTCAGATAAGGCAGGATACCGGCCTTGCGAACCTTGAGGTCGTCCTGGGAGATGCCGAGATCGTCGAGCATATGTTCCGGGAACTTGCCACCGTCCTGAATGTAGTGGCGGAAGCAGAATACCGGAATGATCAAAGCGGCGGCGATGAAACCGGCCCACAATGCCCATGGGTTCCAGACCTTGGCGCCGGCGCCCATGAAGATGGCATTGACGTAGGAAAGCAGGCCGCCGACCGCGATCAGCAGGGTCGGCGCCCGCCACGGCCGATGGATATGGCCATTGTCGATGCGATGGATCCAGCCCGAATTCAGGTTCAGGAAGTTGAAGATGATGTAGCCGCAGTTCGACACGGCCAGCACGAAGAAGAAGCTGGTTGCATCGGCGGCGGCAACGGCCAACAGGAAGACGTTGAAGATCAGGTCGGTCCACATCGCCCGCGTCGGCGCGCCATGTTCATTGGTGTGGTTAAGGTAGCGCGGCAGCCAGCCGTCGACCGAACCCTGGTAAAGCGTGCGCGATGAGCCTGCCATTGCGGTCATGATCGACAGCATCAGCGCCAGGATCATCAACATCACCATGATCGAGGTGACGAACCCTGCCCCGCCGACCATTTGCGCCATTGCCTCCGCAACACCTGAGCCGTCGACGATTGGCGTCGCCAGCATGCCGTTGAGCCCCAGGACGCCCTGGAAAGTGAACGGCACCAGCGTGTAGAGCGCGAGGCACAGCAGGCCCGAATAGAAGATCGCCCGCACGGTGTCGCGGCCCGGATTCTTGAATTCGCTGGTGTAGCAGATCGCAGTCTCGAAGGCATATGCCGACCAGGCGGCGATGAACATTCCGCCCAGCACCAGCGTCCAGCCGGCGACGTTCCACGAACCCGGCTCCGGCGCATAGGCGGCGGCCAGCGGCACCAGTGGCGAGTAGTTCGCCCAGTTGATCTGACCGGTGATGGTCGGCACGACACCGACGATCAGCATCGGAATGATGACCACGAGGCCGATGAACTTCTGGACGCTGGCAGTGCCCAGAATGCCGCGATGCTGGATCGCGAAAGTCACCAGCATCAGGATGACGCCGATGAAGAAGACGGAGTTGAGCGAGAAGCTCACCGGTCCGAGCGTGCCGTGGAACAGCGTCCAACTGCGGATGGCGGGAGTCCCTGCAGCCGTCAGAGCGGCAATGGCGTCGGCCGCGGCTTTGCCGGCATTGGCCGGGTCCGCCAGCCATGCCACCACTTCCGGCGAAGTATCGCTGAAGCCGGGGATCGGCGCCAGGGCGTTGAGAATATAGGCCGCAGCGATCGAACAGCCGAGCGAGAGCACCGGCGTCCAGGCGAGCCAGTTGCACCACACCGACAGCGGCGCGATGAATTTCGAGTAGCGCAGCCATGCCGTGGCGCCATACACCGAAGCACCGCCCGACTTCGAAGGGAACAGGCGATCTCGGCATAGGTGAAGGACTGGATCAGGCCGAGAATGATGGACGCCGTCCAGATCAGATAGGCTGGCGTGCCCACGGTGCCGGCAATGCCACCGATTGAAAACAGCACCAGCGCTGGCACGCCGCTGGCCACCCAGAAGGCGCCACGCCAGTCGATGGTGCGATGAAGTTGGCCGTCTCCGGCGTGAGTTGGAGCAGCAGCAGTCGTTATCGTCATTGTTCGGCTTCCCCTCGGGCTCTGTCGAGCGCATCCCCTTGTTTTATGGAGAACCCCGCGCAGCCGATCGGCCGCGCGGGATCAATGGTCAGTCCATGATCAGAACACGAAGTACCAGTTGGCGATCAGCACCACGATCAGTCCGGCGATCAGCGTCAGGTAAGGCAGGATGCCGGCCTTGCGCTCGCGCAGATTGCTCTCGGTCATGCCGAGATCGTCCAGCATGTGATCCGGGAATTTGCCGCCGTCCTGGATGTAGTGACGGAAGCAGAACACCGGGATGATGAGGGCGACGGTGGCAAGCCCCGCCCATAGCGCCATCGGGTTCCACACCTTGGCGCCGGCGCCCATGAACACGGCATTGACGAAGGCGAAGATGGTGCCTGCCGCCAGCAGCCAGGTCGGCGCGCGCCATGGCCGCTTGATGTGCCCATTGTCGATGCGGTGGATCCAGCCGGCGTTCAGGTTGAGGAAGTTGAAGATGATGTAGCCGCAATTGGCGACGGCCAGGATGAAGAAGAAGCTCGTCGCATCAGCCGAGGCTATTGCCAGAACGCCTAGGTTGACGATCAGGTCCGTCCACATCGCCCGCGTCGGCGCGCCATGTTCGTTGACATGGCTGAGATAGCGCGGCAGCCAGCCGTCGACGGCACCCTGATAGAGCGTGCGCGAGGTACCGGCCATTGCAGTCATGATCGACAACAACAGGGCCAGGATCATCAGCATGATCAACAGCGTCTTGATGAGGCCCCCACCACCGACCATCGAGGCCAGCGCGTCCGCGACACCGGAGCCGTCGACGATCGGTGTCGCCAGCATTCCGCTCAGGCCGAGGACACCCTGGAACGTGAACGGCACCAGGATGAACAGCAGGATGCAGAGCAGGCCCGAATAGAAGATCGCCTTGAACGTATCCGTTTCCGGGTTCTTGAACTCGCGTGTGTAGCAGACGGCGGTTTCGAAGCCATAGGTCGACCAGGCCGCGATGAACATGCCGCCCAGCACCAGGGTCCAGCCGGCGACGTTCCATGAGCCCGGTTCGGGCGCATAGGCTGCGGCCAGCGGCACGAAGGGCGAATAATTGGCCCAGTTCACCTGGCCGGTCAGGATCGGCGCGATGCCGACGATCAGCAACGGAATGATGACCAGCAGGCCGATGACCTTCTGCACATTGGCCGTGCTGAGGATGCCGCGATGCTGGATTGCGAATGTGCACAGCATCAGCACGGCACCGATCCAGAACGTCGCGTTGAGGGAGAACGATACCGGGCCAAGGGAGTGGGTGTAGAGGGTCCAGGTGCGGATCGTCGGCGTCGCCGCGGCGGTTACAGCCGCGATCGCGTCGGCAGCACTGGTTCCCGCGTTCGCGGCCAGATAGGCGACCACCTCGGGCGAGGTTTCGGTGAAACCCGGGATCGGCGCCAGAGCATTGAGGATGTAGGCTGCCGCGATCGAGCAACCGAGCGACAGCACCGGGGTCCAGGCAAACCAGTTGCACCATACCGACAGCGGCGCGATGAACTTCGAGTAGCGCAGCCAGGCAGTGGCGCCGTAGACCGACGCGCCGCCCGACTTGTTGGGGAACAGCCCGGCGATTTCGGCATAGGTGAAAGACTGGATGAAGCCCATCAGGATGGACACCGTCCAGATGGCGAAGGCGATGTTGCCGCCGACGCCGGCAATGCCGCCGATCGAAAACAGCACCAGAGGCGGCACACCGCTGGCAACCCAGAATGCGCCGCGCCAGTCGATGGTTCGGTGCAGGTTCCCACTGGCTTCGGCCACGTAGGTTTCATCCATGGCACTCATGGCTTGGTTCCCCATTGTTGACAGTCTCGTCACCGATATCGGGACGATAAAACAGGCACTGCGGTTTTCCGCTTAGTCTTATTTGTTTCCCAATAGTGAAGATCATCGGAATCCCGATCCTCGTCAAGCGATTTTCGATAAACCGGCAAAACGGCTGTGTTTTCGCGCCGGAGCGCACGTCAGGCTCCGGAAATTCGCTCTTTCGGCCAATCCGGACACCACCCGAACGGGCGAGGAATCTACCCGTCCAGGCGTTTTCAGCGCCGGCGAAAGGAATATGCTGGTTCGACGCACTAGTATGAAAAAAACATTCATGCTAGGAAATAAGTCGCAATGTTTGTTGAGGAGGCAACGGACATTCTCAGTCTCGCGAAAATTGATGCAGGCTCGCTTGTCTCCCCGGTCGCGATCGTCAGGGATGCGAGGCCGTTCGACGCCCGCAGCGACGTCCACGAGCTGCTTTTCCAGCTGCTCGTTTCGGTGGTCAGGGACCGCGAACCTGAAATCGCCGAGATCCTGGTCGGTCGTGGTTCGCTCGATAGCCTGGCTGAGGAACTGCGCATCCCTGCCCTGCAGGCAACCGGTATCTGGTTTCAGCTGATTGCGATCGCCAGCGAACTTCAGGCCATGCGTACCAGGCGCGAGACCGAGCAGGCGGAAAGCCCCGAAGAGGTCATCGGCTCCTTCGCCAACGTCATTGGAGAGATCGCCGCGCACGGTTATTCCGCCGAGGCTGTCCAGGAGGCAATGAACAGTCTCATGGTCGGCCCGACCATGACCGCCCACCCGACCGAGGCCAAGCGTGTCACCGTGCTCGAAATCCACCGCCGCATCTATCGAAAGCTGACGGAAATCGGGCAGCTGCGCTGGGCTCCCCGGGAGCGGGAAACGCTGGTCTGTGATCTCAGAAGCGAAATCGAACTGTTGTGGATGACGGGGGAACTCAGGCTGGAGCGCCCGACGGTCGAGCGCGAGATCGCCTGGGGACTTCACTTCTTTCGGGAAATCCTGTTCGAGGCCACGCCACAGCTCTACGACCTCGTCGACGGCGCGCTGAAGCGCCATTTCCCCAACTATGCCCTCACCGTCCCCTCCTTCATGCGTTTTGCGTCCTGGATCGGTGGCGACCGCGATGGCAACCCGAATGTTACCGCCAGCACGACGGCTTACGCGCTTGCCGAAAACCGCGACGTGGCCATCCGCCTGTATCTCACCCAGGTGCGCCGCCTGGTTACCCTGCTCAGCGTCAGCACCAACGTCGTCGACATGCCAAGCGATTTCGGACCGGCCCTGGCGAAAGTGCTGCAGGCGAGTGGCTGCGGCGATGCAATCACAGGCCGCAACGTCGACGAGCCTTTGCGGCAGTTCTCCTCCGCGATGTTATGCCGGCTGGAGGCCATGACCGGCAAGGGCAGTGGCGTGCCCTACCCCAACACTGAAGCATTCCGATCGGATCTGGACAGCCTGGCTGACGTACTCCATCTCATCGGAGGCAGGACGATGACGCAACGTCTCGTCAAGCCGTTGCAGCAGCAGCTCGAGAGTTTCGGCTTCCACACCGTCGCGCTGGACATTCGCCAGAATTCGACCGTGGTGAACCGGGTTCTGGCCGAACTGTTTGTCGCCATGGATCCGCAGAGCGAGCCGGTCACGCCGGGCTCGCCACAATGGTCCGTTCGTATCCGTGACGTCATCCGCAAGGGTGAGTGCATCACCCTCGACCCGGCCGGACTCTCCGACGAGGCCCGCGAACTGCTTGATCTGTTCGGGGTGATCCGCGAAGCGTCGGCTGAAAAGAGCGGTGCCATCGGCGCGTTTATCCTGTCGATGACGCAATCGGCCGACGACATCCTGGCTGTCTATCTGCTCGGACAGATCTGCGGGCTGGCAACGGCGTCGGATGGCTCGGGAACGATCAATCTCAGAGTGGTGCCGCTGTTCGAGACTATCGCCGACCTGCGCGCCGCGCCTGCCATCCTGGAACAGCTTCTTG
The DNA here is from genome assembly GCF_042739655.1 of Mesorhizobium sp. NPDC059025. Classification (NCBI taxonomy): domain Bacteria; kingdom Pseudomonadati; phylum Pseudomonadota; class Alphaproteobacteria; order Hyphomicrobiales; family Phyllobacteriaceae; genus Mesorhizobium; species Mesorhizobium sp. NPDC059025. The sequence continues at coordinate 82,244 of NZ_JBHYIM010000017.1, forward strand.
GTCTTTCCATAGTGCGCCGGTCGATCCGCGACTTCGGCAATCGCCAGGAAATCATGCTGGGCTATTCCGACTCCAACAAGGACGGCGGCTTCCTGGCAGCGAACTGGGAGCTCAGCAAGGCGCAGAAACAGCTGACGAAGCTGGGCCGCAAGCACAAGGTACGGATTTCCTTCTTCCACGGGCGCGGCGGTTCGGTGAGCCGTGGCGGCGCACCCACCGGCCGCGCCATTGCCGCGCAGCCGGCCGGCACGGTTGACGGCTCCATGCGCGTGACCGAACAGGGCGAAGTCGTCTCGTCGAAATTCGCCAATCGCGGCACCGGTCTGCACCAGCTCGAGATCCTTTCAGCAAGCGTCTTCGCGCACAGCGTGAAATCGCCCAACGAAGCCGAACTGCGGGACATTCCCGAATTCGACGAGGCGCTGGAAGCCCTTACCGGCATGTCGCTGGCCGCCTATGCCAGCCTGATCGGCGAGCCGGGTTTCATCGACTATTTCAACCAGGCGAGCCCGGTCGAAGAACTCGCCTTGCTGAAGATCGGCTCACGGCCTGCGCGCCGCTTCGGCGCCCGCGATATCGCCGATCTGCGCGCCATACCGTGGGTTTTCGCGTGGAGTCAGAACCGCCACCTGCTCACCGGCTGGTACGGCATCGGCAGCGCCATCAATTCTTTCGTCACGGTGCGCGGCGATGCCGGTCGCGACCTGCTGCGACAGATGTTCGAGCGTTCGCGTTTCTTCCGGCTCATCATCGATGAGGTCGACAAAACGCTCTACCAGGCCGACATGGAGATCGGCCGGCTTTATGCAGGCCTCGTTGCCGACAGCAACGTCGGTGAACGCATCTTCCGCAAGATCGAGACCGAATACGACCTGACCAGCACCATGGTGCGGTCGATCGTGGGAGATACCGACTTTGCCGCGCGTTTCCCTGCATTCAAGCGCAATTTCGACCGTTTGCGGCCAGAAATGGACAGCATCCACGCGCTCCAGGTGAAATTGTTGCAGGAAGTCCGTGACCAGGCCGCGAATGCTTCACCGTCTAAGCGGCCGGTCAACGCGCTCCTGCTTTCGATCAACTGCATATCCTCCGGTCTCGGCTGGACAGGTTGAAGACAGGATCGGCGCCAGGCGCCAGAAAGGATTGGACACATGAACATCCCGGCACGACCTGGCCTCGGCGGTCTCAGCCAGTTCTTCCATGGCGGCGTTGCCAAGACCGATCCGGCCGTCAGCGCCGCCATGGCACGGGAGCTCGGCAGGCAGCGTGACGAGATCGAACTGATCGCCTCGGAAAATATAGTCTCCAGGGCAGTCCTCGAAGCGCAAGGTTCGGTGCTGACCAACAAATACGCCGAAGGCTATCCCGGACGCCGCTACTATGGCGGCTGCCGGTATGTCGACGAAATCGAGGAACTGGCACGCGAGCGTGCCCGGCAATTGTTCGGTTGCACCTTCGTCAACGTGCAGCCACACTCCGGCAGCCAGGCCAACCAGTCGGTGTTCATGGCGCTTATGCAGCCGGGCGAGACCTTCATGGGATTGAACCTGGCGGCAGGCGGCCACCTCACCCATGGCTCGCCCGTCAACCAGTCCGGCAAATGGTTCAACGTCGTTTCTTATGGTGTGCGCCAGCAGGACCAGCGCATCGACCTCGACGAGGTGCGCGACCTTGCTCGCCAGCACCGGCCGAAAGTGCTTCTGGCTGGCGGCTCGGCCTATCCGCGCTTTATCGATTTCAAGGCGTTTCGCGAGATCGCCGACGAGGTCGGCGCGAAGCTGTTCGTCGACATGGCGCATTTCGCCGGCCTGGTCGCCGGTGGTGTGCATCCCAATCCGCTCGAACATGCCCATGTGGTGACGACCACCACGCACAAGACATTGCGCGGACCACGCGGCGGCATGGTGCTGTCGAACGACGAGGAGATCGGCAAGAAGATCAACTCGACCGTCTTCCCGGGGTTGCAGGGCGGGCCGCTGATGCATGTCATCGCCGCCAAGGCCGTGGCCTTCGGCGAAGCGCTGACGCCCGAATTCAGAACCTATGCCGCCCGCGTTGTCGAGAACGCCAAGGTGCTTGCCGAAACGCTTGCCTCCGGCGGCGTCGACATCGTCTCCGGCGGTACCGACACCCATCTGATGCTGGTCGATCTCAGGCGCAAAGGCCTTACCGGAAAGGCAGTCGAAGCCGCCCTCGGACGTGCTCACATAACCTGCAACAAGAATGGTATCCCGTTCGACCCTCAGGGGCCGGCGATCACCTCCGGCGTTCGGCTCGGTACTCCAGCCTGTACGACGCGCGGCTTCCGTACCGAGGAGTTTCGCCTTGTCGGTCGGCTTACCATGGAGGTGGTCGACGGGCTTTCCGCAAATGGCGAGGACACCAACAGCCGGATCGAGAATGAGGTGCGAGAGGAAGTCGAGGCTTTGGTGCGCCGCTTCCCGATCTACGACTAATTCAGGTCGCGCTGGAGCCTGTGTGAAGCCGATGACCGCAGTATGGAAAGTTCAGCATCCGGGTTGGGAGACCGATGTCACGCCCATGACGGGAGAGAAGAAATTCAGGGTCCTGATCGCGGAACGCAATCCGCTGGTCGTCGCCGCACTCGGTGACATGATCCACCGCGACAGCCGCTTCGACATGGTCGGCTCCGTGCAGGCAGGCGAAGCTTTTCTCGAAGCAGTCTCCCAGGGAGAACCCGGCTTCGATCTTGCCGTGCTTGGCTGGAAACTTGCCGACATGGACGGAAGCGGCGTGCTCTCCGAATTGCAGCGCCGCAACCTGCATGCCCGCGTCGTCATCTTCTCCAACGACCACGACATCGCCATCCTCAAGCAATGCGTGCGTCTCGGTGTGCAGGGCTTCTGCTATCAGTTCGATGATCCCGCCATCCTGTTCGACACGCTGATCGCGGTCGCCCACGGACGCATCTGCATTCCCTATGTCGATGTTTCGCGCATCAACGATACACCGCTGTCGCGGCTCACGCCGCGAGAGCGCGAATTGCTGGCGGTGCTGGCCGATGGCTGGACCAACCTGCAGATCGCCACGCGCACCGGCATCTCGGAGAACACGGTGAAATATCACCTTAAGAATCTCTACGACAAGCTGGACGTGCGCAACCGTGCCATGGCGGTGGCGCTGTTTGCCAGCGAGCGCAACAGAGGCCCGCATCTGGGTCCGCAATAGGCCCCAGCCGATCCCGTCAACGCCTTCCCGACGATTGCAAGCACTGCCTTTCGCAGCGCAGCAGCGAACTGATGCGGCGCAACATGCGCTTTTCCTTGACAGTTTGTCGCAGTTTCTAAATATTCCCCTTGGGCAAATAGTTTTCTGCAAAATCAACAATGATGCCCCGCAGTCGCGCAGCCTCATGGGAGGGGAACATGGATGCGACATCTGGCCAGCACGCTGGCTCGACTACCCTTGACGAAAGAATAGACCGGATGCACGGCCGCGACCGCCTTGGCGCGATAGCGTTCGTGGCAGCCATATGGCTGACCATCCTGTTCGCCCTTTTCACCGTCTGGCCCTACATCGAAGTGCCTGGAATCCGCGTGATCCTGGCGGTCGCCGCAATCCTCGTTCTCGGCCTGAACACCGCCGCCATCGTTGCGATGCTGCGCCACTACAGCGATGACAAGCACTTCATCTACGGGCTCGACCTGAAGCATCTCGACGAGATGCGCAGACGCCGGACTTGAGGGGACACCTATGGCCTACAAACCTCCGAAACAGAGCCTTGCAGGGCAGATCTTCGACGTCTTCGTGCTTCTCGTCCTGACGGTCGGTGCACTCTACATCCCGCTCTATATGGGACTGGCGGGAGCGGCCAAGACGCCGCAGCCGATCGCCAACCCGACCTGGGAAGCGCTCGGCCAGAACGCCACCGAGCAGCAGCAATGGGCAGCGCTCGGCATCACCGACCCTGCCGCCGCGAGCGACATCATCACCGCCCGCTTCGACTATTCCTTCAGCTGGGTCGCATTGATCGTCATGGCCGTCTTTGTCATCGGCTATTTCGTCATGGTCGTGCGCCTGTCCGACAAGGAATATCGCGAAGTCATCGAAGAACGCTTCGGCCCGAAACGATAGGAGCGCGCGATGGATATCTGGAACATCCTCGAATACGCCGCCTGGGCTCTATCCGCCCTGTTCGGCGCCTTGATGCTGATCGACCTGATCAAAATCGACACCACCTACGACAACGACCTGCTGACCTCTTCGCGTGAAGGCGAGATCGAGGCCACGGCCGAGCGTCACACGATCTAGGGAAAACGGCGATGGCAAATGTGACTTCGACAGCCGCGCCCGAGCGGCTCCAGCTTCTGCGCGTTCTTGGCCCGGCCCATGTCTGGGCGCTGGGCGTCGGCATCGTGCTGGTCGGCGAATATATGGGCTGGAACTTCTCGGTCGGCAAAGGCGGCATGATCGCCGGTCTCGTCGCCTGCTGGGTGGCCGGCCTGCTCTATACCTGCGTCGCCATGATCGATTCCGAGGTGACCTCCACGGTCGCCGCGGCCGGCGGTCAATACGCCCAGGCCAAGCACATTGTCGGGCCGTTGATGGCCTTCAATGTCGGCCTCTTCCTGGTCATGGCCTACACCATGCTGGAGGCCGCCAACGCTATCACCGTCGGCTTCCTGCTCGACACGGTCGCCGGCATGCTCGGCCATTCCGGCCTCAACCAGAAGCCCTTCATCATCCTTGCCGTCATGTTCCTGGCCTGGCTGAACTACCGCGGCGTGCTGGCAACGCTGACCTTCAACCTTGTCATCACGGCGATCGCTTTCGTATCGATCATCGTGCTGTTCTTTTCCGTGCAGTTCGGCGGTTCCGCCGTGCCACTCGACTTCTCCGCCATCACCAGCGACCCGTTGCCCTATGGTTGGGTCGGCATCGTTGCAGCCCTGCATTTCGGGCTCTGGTACTACCTCGGCATCGAAGGCACCTGCCAGGCGGCCGAAGAAGTGCGCTCGCCTGCCCGCTCGCTGCCTTACGGCACAATGGCCGGCATCATGACGCTGCTGATTGCCGCCACCCTGACCTGGTATGTGTGCTCGGGCCTGATCCCATGGGAATATCTCGGCCAGGCCGGCACGCCGCTGTTCGATGCCGCCCGTGTCACCGGTTCCACCGGCTTGATGATGCTGCTCTTCGTCGGCACCACCTTCGCCACGCTGGCTTCGGCCAATGGCTGCATCAACGATGCCTCGCGCGCCTGGTTCTCGATGGGCCGGGATCGCTATCTGCCAAGCTGGTTTGGCGCCGTGCACCCGACCTACCGCACGCCATACCGGTCGATTGTCTTCCTGGTGCCGATCGCACTCATCTTCGCGCTCGGCGCTCCGCTCGACCAGGTGGTGACTTTCTCGATCCTGTCCGGACTGCTCGGCTACACCTTCATGACCTTCAACATGGTGATGTTCCGTAAGAAATGGCCGCTGGAAACGATCAAGCGCGGCTATGTGCATCCGTTCCACCCGATCCCGGCACTGCTGCTCCTGGTGCTTTGCGCCACCGCCTATGTCGCGGTCTTCCTCGGCTACGGCACGCAGCTCATCGCCATGATGTGCTTCTACATCATCGCCTCGTTGTGGTTCCATTTCTGGCGCTATCGCTTCGTCAAGCGTGGTGACCAGTTCACCATGCCCTGGCCGCGCCCGAACGGCTATTGAGACAAGGACGCCGCGTGCCGGCCAGACCGGTGCGCGGCGTTGGGTCATCATGATGATCACCAACCTCGCCCTTGCCCTCTTTGCCGCAGTTGCCGTTGCGGCCCTGGCGGCGGTCGCCATACGTGACCAGCGCAAGTTGGCCGAACAGCGCCGCAGCCTTCTCGATGCCGTGGCCGGCATTCTCGAGAACAGCCGGATCCGCCTGGCAGGTGATGGATTTCCCACGCTCGACGGAAATCTCTCGGATGGCCGGAGACTTCGCGTCGAGCTGGTCGCCGATACGCTCGTCTGCCGCCGGCTGCCGCAACTCTGGCTGAAGCTCACGCTGACCGAACATTCACCCCAGAACCGGCCTTCGATCGGTGCGCTGTCGCGGCCGACCGGTGCCGAATTCTACTCGCTGGTCCACGATCTGCCGGATTGGCTGCCGCCACCGCAGACGGATACGTCGATGCTGATGCGCGGCGATGGCACCGCCACGGCGGCTGAGATCGAGCGAAGCGGCTCCATCTTTTCGGCACTGTTCCGCAATCCCGCCGTCAAGGAAGCCGTCATCACGGCGAAAGGTGTGCGTCTCATCCGGCAGGCCGCCGAAGGCGATCGAGGCGCGCACCTGTTGCTGCGCCAGGTCCGTTTTCCCGTCGAGGCAATTTCTCCCGATCTCATGCGCACTGCCATTGCCGAAGCACGGTTGCTGTCGGAAGCCCTTGCGGACACCAATGCGAAAACGAGAACTCCGGAGCCCATGGAAGCTGGAGAATGATCAAGCGGATCAACCCCTATCTGGTTCTGGCTTTGGCGATCGTTTTGCCCGGCGCCGGCCACGTCGCCATTCGAGAGGCACCGCGCGGACTCGTGTTCGCGTTCTTCGTACTGTTCTTTTCGGTGCTGACCTACATGACGACCACGCCTGACCAATCCTTCATCGGCCGCCACGCCGGCGGCCTGTTTGTCTGGGCGCTTTCCATTCCCGACGCCTATCGCCGGGCACGCATGAGATCTGCGATGGCCGATCGGATTGCGGGAACATCTGCCAACCGATAGAGCAACGGAATTACCGATCGAAAAGGCCGGCTGCGATACCGCAGCCGGCCTTTTCTTTCATTGTGCTGCACGGCTGGCCATGCAGGCGAAGGTATCGATCGGCCAACTCACTCCGCGGCGACAGGCGAAGCGCTGCGCAGATAGGATTCCAGGGAATCGTCGAGAGCGTCCTTCCATGGCGTATGATGCGCCGGCGCCATCGTGCCGGTGATGACCGAGCGGTAGGAATGGTTGCGGAATTCCATGATGCCGTGCTTCTTGTGTTCCTTCCACTCGAAGAAGGCCTGGTTGGCGCCGTCGACGTCGAAGCTCGGGTAATCGGTTTCCGCGATCAGTTCCTTGACGTAGTCGCCCTGGTATTCGATCGCATCGTGAGCATCCTTGCCGGCATCTTCGCGCGCCACGCGGTCCTCGACGTCGGCGATCATCTCCTGCTTGCCCGAAGGCAGCTTGATGCGGCCAAGGATGACGTCACGTGTCCACCAGGCTTGAGCATCGAACATGTTGAAGGTGAACCACTGGTCCTGCATGCCGATGTAGAACAGCGCCGGATTGTGGACATAGGCCACGCCCTTGTAGAGATCGGCGGTCGCCAGCCGATTGGCGGTCCTCAGGCGCAGGTCGTCGGGCAGGAACGGGAAGTGGTGCTTGTAGCCGGTGCACAGGATGATCGTATCGATGCGCTTGGTCGATCCGTCCTTGAAGGTGACCGTGTTGATATCGACCTTTTCCAGCAGCGGCTTCTCTTCCCAGTTGTCCGGCCATTCGAAGCCCATCGGCGCCGTGCGGTAGCAGTTGGTGATCGACTTGGCGCCGTATTTCCAGCACTGTGAGCCGATGTCTTCAGCCGAATAGCTGGTGCCGACGATCAGGATGTCCTTGCCGGTGAATTCGCGGGCGTCACGAAAATCGTGGGCATGCAGGATGCGGCCGTTGAAGCGATCGAAGCCTGGAAATTCGGGGACATTCGGCGTCGAGAAGTGGCCCGAGGCGACGATGACATTGTCGAATTCCTCGGAATAGCAATGGTCTTTCGGCAGATCCTGCACGGTAACGGTGAATTTCCTGGTCTCTTCGTTCCACGTGACCAGGCGCACGACCGTCTCGAAGCGGATCCATTTGCGAACCCCGGCCTTCTTTACCCGGCCCTGGATATAGTCGAAGAGCACGGCGCGCGGCGGATAGGAGGCGATCTGCTTGCCGAAATGTTCCTCGAAGGAATAGTCGGCGAACTCCAGCCCCTCCTTGGGGCCGTTCGACCACAGGTAGCGGTACATCGAACCATGGACAGGCTCGCCATATTGGTCGAGGCCGGTCCGCCAGGTGTAGTTCCACAAACCACCCCAGTTGGCCTGCTTCTCGAAGCAGACAATTTCCGGAATGTCGGCGCCTTTCTCCGCGGCGGATTGAAATGCTCTCAGCTGTGCAAGGCCCGATGGGCCGGCTCCAATCACGGCGACGCGCGCTTTCATACGGAAACACCTCCCAGTTCATTTCCATAGCGAAAAAATTTTCACTGGGATGATAATAACGCGATTTCACCCCTGTCAATAAGCTTCATGCTGAGCGACGCCGGCAAAGCTTGCCGCGCCTGGCTTCCGTGGCCAGGAGTGGACGAAAGGAGGAGACCCCAAATCCCGTGGATTGCCCGCGCCGTCGAAAACCGAGACTTGCGTGGAAGGACAAAACAGGTATTCTCTACATTGAAATTATTTTACACACGGGCAAATTCGTGTGAGGTGGTCATGCAGCAGACAGCCTATCCCACCGTGGTCGCCGGGCCACCCCGGCCGAGCCTGATCTTCCAGCCCGGACTGCTTCTGCCGGGCTTCGAGCGCTATCATGTGCCGGGCGGCAGCGCCATCGTCATCGACATCGAGGTGGGCGACAGGATCACCATCAGCAATGCCGAGGGCGGCCAGCCCTGCGAGTTGCTTGCTTTCGATTCATCCGGCCGCGCCGACACCGGCATCATCGGTGCCAAGAGCAACAGCAACGCCGCCGGCCTCAAGGTCCTGCTGGTTGGCGGTGATGACAGCCTGCGTGGCCTGCGTAACGGGCTGGAACGCCGGAAGCTGCAGCTGGCCAATGCCGAGGCGCTACGCATCTTTTCCAGCGTGACGCCGGCGGGCACCGAGGAAAGCTTCACCGCGACACGCGACGGCTCGCTTGTCATCGCGGCGCCCGGTGGCCCGATGGCCGTGGACGAACATGATACGGCAACGCCGCTGGTTGTGATGGTGCGGCGCGCGACGATCCGCAGCAAGCGGAAGTCCGAGCTGCCAGATCCGCTCGCCGACCCGGTGCTCGATCTCCGGGTGAAGTCGCGCACGGCGGAAGCCTACTTCGTCAAGGCCGGCGACTACATCCAGATCATCGACGTCGACGGCCGCCAGTGCACCGACTTCCAGTGCTTCTCGGCACGCAAGCTCGACAAGGGCCGCGACCTCGCGCTCGACGTCACCGCAACGCGCTCGCTGATGGGCCATGCCTATCCGATGCCGGGTCTGCATGCGAAATATTTCGACCAGGATTTCGAACCGCTGGTCGAGGTCGTGCAGGATACCTGCGGCCGCCATGATGCCTTCGCACTGGCCTGCTATGCCAAATATTACGACGACATCGGCTATCCGGGTCACATCAACTGCTCGGAGAACTTCAACGGTGCCTTGGCTCCGCATGGCGTGACGGCCCGCGGCGGCTGGATGGCAGTGAACTTCTTCTTCAACACCGGGATCGACGCGCACGGCGTCATGTTCTCCGACGAGCCGTGGTCGCGGCCGGGCGACTATGTGCTGCTGCGTGCACTGACCGACATCGTCTGCGTGTCTTCCGCCTGTCCGGACGACACCACGCCAGCCAATGGCTGGAACCTAACCGACATCCATGTCCGGACCTATTCCGGACAGCACAAATTCTCCCGTGCGATTGCCAGACGAGTGACCCCGGACGCAGAGCCAAAGATGACCCGCGAAACCGCCTTCCATTCCAGCTTCGCCAAGCACACCCGCAATTTCATCGAATACAAGGGTTATTGGCTCGCCAATTCCTTCGCCAAGGAAGGTCCCTTGCAGGAATATCGGGCCTGCCGCGAAAAGGCCGTGGTGATGGACCTTTCCGCACTGCGCAAGTTCGAGGTCACCGGCCCGGATTCCGAAGCGCTGCTGCAATACACGCTCACCCGTGACGTGAAGAAGCTCGGCATCGGCCAGGTCGTCTATACCGCCATGTGCTACGAACACGGCGGCATGATCGACGACGGCACCTTGTTGCGGCTCGGCAAGGACAATTTCCGCTGGATCGGCGGCGATGACTATTCCGGCCAATGGCTGCGCGACAAAGCCGAGGAACTTGGCCTGAAGGTTCTGGTCCGTTCCTCGACCGACCAGATGCACAACATCGCCGTGCAGGGGCCGAAGAGCCGCGACATCCTCAAGGAGATTGTCTGGACCCCACCGCACCAGCCGGCACTGGCCGAGGTCGAATGGTTCCGCTTCACCATCGGCCGCATCGGTGATTCCCAAGGAGTGCCGATCGTCGTCTCGCGCACGGGCTACACCGGTGAACTCGGATACGAGATCTGGTGCCATCCGCGCGATGCCGAGAAGGTTTTCGACGCGGTCTGGGAGGCCGGCCAGCCGCACGGGCTGGTGCCGATGGGCATGGCGGCGCTCGACATGGTGCGCATCGAGGCAGGCCTGATTTTTGCTGGCTATGAATTCTCCGACCAGACCGACCCGTTCGAGGCAGGCATTGCGTTCACGGTGCCGCTGAAGTCGAAGACAGACGACTTCATCGGCCGCGAAGCTCTGATCCGACGAAAGGAGAACCCGATCCACAAGCTCGTCGGCCTGGAAATCGACAGCAATGTCGATGTCGGCCATGGCGACTGCGTCCATATCGGCCGGGCACAGATCGGCGTGGTCACCTCCTCCATGCGCTCGCCGATCCTCGGCAAGAACATCGCTCTGGCAAGGGTGGACGTCACGCATTCCGAGGTCGGAACCGAAGTCGAGATCGGCAAGCTCGACGGCCACCAGAAGCGCCTTCCTGCCCGCGTCGTTCCTTTTGCCCACTACGACCCGCAGAAGACCAGACCGCGTTCCTGAGGTCGTTTCCAGGCGGATCGTTTCACTCCCTGGGCGATCCGCCTTTTTTCTTTCCGGTGGCGCGGACCGCCCTGTTTCCGGACATCGTTTTCATGGTCGAAAGGCGGACAATTTCCGCCGAAACACGCCTTGCCTGCCTTTTCCTTATGTGCAAATATCTTTCCCAAGATGCAAGGATCGATGTTTGACATTCATCCCCCGGGCGTCGCGAAAGCTGACACGAGACGATGAGGCAGCCGTGCCGAAAGTTTTGCATGACCTTCACCAGGGCCACGCCCCGATCACCCTCCACCAGGCCTTCCAGGACGCCATGGACGCGCTCGAAGGAGACGGTGGTACACAGGAGCCTGCGGTATTCGTCGAAGGCTGCGCGATCCCGGTGACCGCCGTCTTCGGCGCCATGCTGGAATGCACCGACCTCATGCCTTTTCGCATTCGCGAATCCGTCAATGTCGTGCTTTCCGCGGCGCGGGAAGGCGCGCTGGTCGACAGTGGTGACATCTACGCGCGTGGCGCGCGGCTGATGCTTTCTTATTGCCGTCAGCGGTTCGGACATATCCCCTCGCCCGGCTGTCTCGATACCGGCGATCTCCCCCAGCTCGCATCGAACTGACAGAGGATTTTCCATGAGCACGATCATCGACGGCAAGGCTGTCGCCGAAGAACTGATCGCCGGCATCAAGACGGCGACGCAGGAGCTGATGGCAAGAACCGGAACACAGCCAGGCATCGCGGTCGTCATCGTCGGCGAAGATCCTGCCAGTCAGGTCTACGTTGCCTCCAAGGGAAGGAAAGCCAAGGAGTGTGGCTTCCACTCGGTCCAGCACACGCTGCCCGACAACACATCCGAAGAAGAGCTCGTCGCGCTGATCGAACGGCTTAATGCCGACGACACCATTCATGGCATCCTCGTGCAGTTGCCGCTGCCGAAACAGATCGATGCCGGCCGCATCATCCAGACTATCTCCCCGGACAAGGACGTCGACGGTTTCCATTTCATCAATGTCGGCAAGCTCGGTGCCGGCGAACTGGAAACCGCCTTTGTGCCTTGCACGCCCGCCGGATCGATGCTGCTGATCGAGCGTTCGCTTGGCCGCGACCTTTCCGGCCTCAATGCGGTTGTGGTCGGCCGTTCCAACATCGTCGGCAAGCCGATAGCCAACCTGCTGCTCGCCGCCAACGCCACCGTGACCGTCGCGCATTCGAAGACGAAGAACCTGCCCGACCTGTGCCGTACCGCTGACATCCTGGTCGCAGCTGTAGGTCGCCCTGAAATGGTCAAGGGCGACTGGGTCAAACCCGGTGCAATCGTCATCGATGTCGGCATCAACCGGCTGCCCGCCGGCGAAAACGGCAAGGCACGCCTGGTGGGCGACGTCGCCTATGACGAGGTCTTGCCTGCCGCCGGCGCCATCACCCCTGTGCCGGGTGGCGTTGGACCGATGACGATCGCCCTTCTCATGTCGAACACGCTGACATCGGCCAGCCGTGCCGCTGGTAGCCGGGCCTAGGTCGAGACCAACCCGCCCGCGACGCAGGATTTTGACAAAAGCCCGACGCTGGAGTTCGGGAAGCTGGAACAGACAGAGACAAGGGAGGAGAGCCCTCATGGCCGAGTACAAGAGTGACATCGAGATCGCGCGCGGCGCGAAGAAGCAGGCGATCCAGGCGATCGGCGAGAAGATCGGCATTCCGAGCGAGCA